>CAZQFM010000010.1:0-15750 GCA_964592705.1 uncultured Erysipelotrichaceae bacterium | reverse complement strand
TGGCTAATCTACATGACTCTACCAAAGGCCAAGTTCAATTCTTTTGTGGAGACTCCCCTACCAAATTTGGGTTTCTCGCTTGTGGGGTTTACCCGTTCCACCTTTTAAGTTTCCTTAAAAGCTCGTCTCTGTGGCACTTTTAAAGAGGTCCATCATAGAAGTTCCTTAGATTTCCCTCAGCCGTCAGGCTCTCACCTGCCTAGATTTATGGTTTCATCTAGCACAAACACTACAGTCATCACAGACTGTGCGAGCATGGACTTTCCTCTAACTGTAAACAGCCAGCGATTGTCTTCAGTGTATGAACATCTAGTTTTTAAACACTTCGTTTTCTAGACGTGTTAAACGTTTCAGTATATCTACGTTATTCGTTTGTGGTGTTGGATTTGATGTCGCAACTTCTTGCTTCCCTTCCAGTTCCACAACTTTTGCCTTTAACGCATTTACTTGTTTTTCATATTCTTGAAGACGATTTCCAAGTTCTGCTATCATTTGATCATATTGCTGATAATCAGCAATTACTAAGTCTAAAAATTCATCCACTTCTACAGAAGAATAACCTTTAAAATCAATATTAAATTGTTTTTCTAGTACATCTTCAATTGTGAGTTTAAATCTTTTTTCCATCAAATTCACCTTCCACTTCTTTAGTTTCTCAAAAAATGAATGAAAATGCAAGTAAAAATTTAAATCACAATCTTCACATATATGGAAAAATAGGATAAAATTGTATAGAATAAGGTAAGGTGATATGAATGATTGGATATCCAAGTCGCAAAAAAGTGACTCGCTCTACTTTTCAAAATCCAGAAAATCATATTGGACGTGGGATGTCCTTAGAAGATGATTTAAATAGTAGTAATGCTTACTATATGGAAACCAATCGAGCACTTATTCATAAAAAACCAACACCTGTTCAAGTCGTTAAGGTGGATTACCCAAAACGAAGTAGCGCTAAAATAACCGAAGCGTATTACAAAACTCCTAGTACGACCGATTATAACGGAATATATCGTCAAAGAGCGATTGATTTTGAAGCAAAGGAGACAAAGTCAAAAACAAGTTTTCCATTCAAAAGTATTCATGAGCATCAAATTCAACATCTTGAACGAGTATTACTCCATGGTGGAATTGGTTTTCTGATTCTTCGCTTTACAAGCTATGATGAAACATACTTAATTGATGCCAATATTATTATTGATATGTATCGTCATTCAGAAAAGAAATCCATCTCTTATACAAGTGTACAAAAATTTGGTTTTTTAATACGGCAAGGGCTAACCCCTAGGTTACATTATTTAGATAATGTAGATGAGCTATACTTCAAGGAGGAAAAGTAAATGGAAAAGAACAAACATATACAAAAAGAAACTAAAAAAGCAACTTCCACAAAAAACAAAAGACGGAAAATTGATAAACGTAAAATTCTAAACTCGATTATTATCGTCTTTTTATCAACTGTACTTATTGGTGGAGTCAGTGTTTTCTTTATCTTAAACGATATATTAAATGATGAAAATGCTGCCAAGTTTAATCAAACAGATTTAATTGCAGCTAATTCAACAAGAATATTTGATAGTAATGGTGAAGTAATAGCTGAGCTTGGAAAAGAACAAAGAGAAAACATTGATTATGCACAACTTCCACAAACGGTTATTGATGCATTCTTAGCCATTGAAGATTCCCGTTTTTTCTCACATAATGGTTTTGACTTACCACGATTCTTAAAAGCAGCATTTGAAAACTTATCTTCAGGATCATTTGCACAAGGTGGATCAACATTAACTATGCAAATGATAGATAATACTTATTTCTCAAATGCAATAGGAAGTAATGCGTTCGATAAGATTAAATTCAAAATTCAAGAAATTTTCTTAAGTATGCAAGCAGAAAAAGAATTATCTAAAGAAGAAGTAATTACTTTATATTTAAATAAAATCAATTTTGGAGATGCAGCACGTGGGATTCAAAAAGGAGCTCAATATTATTTTGGTAAAGACATTAGTCAAATTACTTTATCAGAAAGTGCTTTCTTAGCTGGTGTCATTAATGCGCCAAACTTATATAACCCATATAACGGATATGTAATAAATGAAACAACAGGCAAAGGTACAAACTTTTATGAAATTTCATTAAAACGTCGTGATACTACTCTAGATTTAATGGCTTATCATGGTTATATTACAAAAGAAGAATGTGATTTAGCAAAATCTACTAAACTAGCATTCCAATTAAATGGAAAAGCAATTTTTGATACGGATCCTTACCAAAGTTTTTTAGATGCTGTATCAAATGAAGTGTATGAATTAACAGGAGATAATATGTACAACACTCCAATGGATATCTATACAACGATGGATAGAGGAGCTCAAAATTTAGCTGACTCTATTCTAGATGGTGATGTTGTAGCGTTCCCAAGTGGTGATGATAACTTTCAAGTTGGATTTACCCTCATGAATAATCAAAATGGTGAAATTCTTGCGATAGGTGGTGGACGTAACTACTCTGGAGACAATCGTATTAATCGTGCCTTTGAAGAAAAGCAACCAGGATCTTCTATTAAGCCTATTCTAGACTATGTACCTGCTTTTGAATATCTAGGTTGGGCAACTTCTCATACTGTAAATGATGAACCTGTTGATATTTATGGAACAGGTACGATGTTGAAAAACTCAAATGGCCAATATGTAGGTGAGCTTCCTTTAGAAAAAGCAGTCGCAGAATCACTAAATACAACGGCAGCTAAAGCCTTAATGTCCTCTATAGATAAAGTGGGAAGAAGCGAAATTATTAGCTTCATGAATAAATTAGGATATAAAGGGATATCGAGTGATAACTTTAACTTACAATACTCTATTGGTGGATCTACGATGAAAGCCTCTCCTGTACAAATGGCTGGTGCCTACTCTGCATTAGCAAATAAAGGAAATTATATACAACCACATACAATACGTAAAATCGTATACCAAGGTGGTAGTAAAGTAGTAGAAAATAAAACAGAATCTGTAAAGGTTTTTTCAGAAGAATCAGCATTCTTAATGTCTAATATTTTAGGAAATGCCGTTTCTAAAAATTACTATAACTTATTAGGTGTTTTACGATCTAATTATCCTGTTTATGGTAAAACAGGAACATCAGACTGGGGAAATTCTGGTGTTCAATGGGGTATACCAGAAGGAGTTATGAAAGATATTTGGATGGTAGGATATACAAGTAACTATACTGTAGCTACTTGGGGTGGTTATGATAAACCAATATTAGGGCAACAATCCTATATAACCGTTCCTGTAAATAATATGAATATCCCTGGTAATATTAATAAAAAACTATTAGATTATATACATCAAAATAATACTCCAAAAGGCATTGAACAACCAGAAGGAGTTACGCAAATACGTCACTTAACTGGTAGATATCCATATACTACACCACCAGAAGGGACTCCAGAGAGTTTAATATCAACTGGTTATATTAATAAAAAATATGCACAACTGGATACATTAACAGTAGATAGACTTGCAGCACTAACAAGCTTTGATGTAAGTATTAAACAAGGTACATCAAATGTTTTACAACTTCGTTTTACACCTTATCCAGATGCAAGTAAGCTATCTGATGATAATACTTCTGCTTTTAATATTAATAAGATTTTCGGAAGAGTAGTATATAAGGCTGATATTAAACAAAATGGAACAGTCATTCAATCGTTTACCCTATCCACGGATTCTGCAGAGGAAATACTAACAGGAGTATCTCCTGGATCAACCATTCAAGTTTGTGGATACTATGCTTATAGCAATTCCGGTGGAACAAGTGATGGTATTTGTAAAAATGTAACATTACCTAAGAAAGAAGAATCAAAACCATCTATTCCAGAAACAACATTACCAACCACTCCACCGTCAAATAATAACGGCAGTAACAGCAACAATAGTAATTCTGGAAGTTCCGGAAATGGTTCAAAACCAACCTCAAGATAAATACATTAAAAAAGAAGCTGATTGCTTCTTTTTCTTTTTACTATGATAACGAAATAGATACTTTTAGAAATCATACTCTATTTTCTAACAACAATTACCATAAAAAGAACAAGTAAGTATTCTTTGGGATTTTATTATTTCAATTGCTGTATAAAAAAAGAAGCGCTCTCCTCTAAATCCATTAATCGCTTCTACCTTCTATATCAGCCCAATAATACCATTTATAAAATATTCAATATTTTCTTCATCCTATATACAGATATTACCCTTTTATTAGTTCTTTCTTTTTTTGTTGCTGATAAGCCTCTAATTTATCTTTCTTACAAAAAGATATAAAAGCACACCCATCACATTTTGGTGACCTTGCAATACATTGATAACGTCCAAAAAAGATTAATAAGTGATGTGCATGATTCCACCTCTCCCTTTTAATTTTACGCTTTAATTTTTTCTCTACATCAAGTACATCATCATATACTTTTGCTAACCCTAAACGCTTTGATATACGCTCTACATGTGTATCAACAGCTACTGATGGAATATCAAACCACACGCTACGAACAACATTGGCTGTTTTTCTACCTACTCCAGCTAATGAAGTCAATTGTTTCATTTCACACGGTACTTCTCCCTGAAATCTTTCTAACAGCGAGATGCTTAACTCTTTAATCATCCTAGCTTTATTACGATATAAACCAATTGTTTTTAACTTTGCTTCTATGTCTTTAATATCTGCATTCGCCAATGATAAAGGAGTTGGAAAAGCTTCAAATAGTGCTGGTGTCACTTTATTTACAGCATTATCCGTCGTTTGTGCTGATAATACAACGGCAATAATTAATTCAAAAGCATTTTTATGATACAACTCACAATGTGCATCTGGAAATTGTTTCGCTAATATATCTAGTATTTCATCTGTCGTCATACTCATTTAATACGTTCCTTCCTCAATATCTTGTACACTAATTTCTCTTCTTTTCCATTCCATCAAAATTTTATCTATATAATCAAAATTTCGTTTATCATATATAACAGCTTGTCGAAGAGCATAATATATTAATTTTTGTTCATATGTATGCATCCAATCAGATAAACGCTTCATTTCCATTTGACTAAGTGGTCTTGCGAACTCCTCTTCAAACTGATGAAACAAAGATTCATCAAATTGCATATTCTTCTGATAATCAGATGAAAACAAACCATCAATACAAAATTCAATTTTACGATTATTATATATAATTTCTAAATAGCCTTTTGCCGTTAACTTAGATAGTAAATCATCAATCTCACTACTATCTTTTTTTAATTTATTAGCTAATACACTATGATTAATTAATATATCATGTTCATTCAAATAATCAATTAATAAAATAGCTAACCCTTCCTCAGACGTTAAACTTAACTCTTCTAAAGAATGTAAAATCCAATCTCTCCTATTCACATAAGGACTCTTCCACCACTTATCCATATAGTTCCTTCTTTCTATAATATTGTTGTGTTAAATCATGAATAGATAGCTGTATGTGATATTCTTTTGACTGTATATCATATATAGCCTCTTCTACTCCATATCCTAATCGAATTTGAGCATCTTCTATTTGATAATGATCCTTTACAATCCTAGTAACCTCTTCCCATTGTAAATGATCTTTCGCTATCCTATAGAGCTCTTCTCCTTGTTCATTATACCAAATAATAGATGATTCCGTATAGGCAATATATGTTATTATTTGAAATACATGCCGCTCAACATAGTCAAACGTTTGATCATTCAAACACTCGATTTCTTTTATTTTTTGTAATATACGATAATCATATATTTGAGCAGGTGCACTAATAAAAATGGCCACTTCAACCATAAAAATACAAATAAAAATAAAGATAAGTAAAACATTCAGGAAGATATTTCTTTTCATAGGATTCATACATATTCTCCTTATTTATAAAAGAGTACTAGATTTCTTTCAATCAACGTAATGATAATAACTTTTCACAACAAACAGCACTACGTGCACTTGCTTTTTTAGCATATTCCATAAAATCCATTTCACTCTTTTCCTTACATGCAATATCAGATAATGAACGTAATATCACAAAAGGTACTTGATAATGGGTACATACTTGCGCAATTGCACCTGCTTCCATCTCCACACACATAGTAGCTGGAAAATTCTCCAGAAGATTGACTATTTTATTTTCTTCATAAATAAATTGATCTCCACTTGCGATTAAGCCAGTAAAGGTTTGATAATCATTCGAAGATAATACACTTTTACAATCAGATATAAGTTGAGGATCTGCTTCATAAAATAAACCTATCCCATCTTTACCATCTAATCCACTCGTATCAAAATCATGTTGAACCACTTGTTTACTAATGACAATATCAAGAACCTTTTGTTCATGTAATAATCCACCAGCTGTCCCAACATTAATAATCGCATCTATTTCAAAGTGCTCTAATAAAATAGTTGTACTCATGGCTGCATTCCCTTTCCCTACACCACTTAACATTAATACAACTTTTTTATTCGATAATTCCCCCGTAAACATGCTTATTTGAGAAATACACTGTTCTTCTACTTTCTGCATCTTCGCTAATATAGCATCACGTTCTATGGGCATAGCCGCAATAATTCCAATCATAACTCTACTTCCTTTCTACAAATATAAAAATATTTCTCACCTGGATGTATACCTTCTAACACAAAATCGGTAAAAATTTGTACATGAAAACCTATTTGACGAAGCATTTGTTCAACCTTAGTAGGAGAATACACTTTTTGTACATGTTGCTCAATCCTTGGCTTAGCAAACTCATCATAAAATGCAAAATTTTGATAGATGTAATCATCGATACTGTAAATACACCATTCATATTCATATCCTTCTACAATACCTTCTTCTATATATTCCTGTTGAAACTCTTCTAAGCGATCCATAGAATGCATATCCATAATGAATACACCATCACTCTTTAAACAGTTATATACATTTGAAAAAACTTGAAACAACTGTTCTTCTTTTAAAAGATAATTCATACTATCGCACAAACATAGTACACCATCATAGTCCTTATGAATATCAAATGTACACATATTCATAAGAAACCAATGAACAGCTTGACTACCTTGCTTTTCCTTAGCCTTTTTTAACATTTGTTCAGAAGAATCACTTGCATCTATTTGATATCCCTCTTGTGCTAATCCAATAGCCGTCTCCCCTGATCCACATGCCAGTTCTAATATATGCTTCCCTTTTATATTCTTTTTCACAAGATGAATCCATTCATTGGTAGCAATATCATCTTTCACTAATGCATCATAAAAATCGGCTAATTGATCATAGATCATAATTGAACTTCCACCTGTTTTAAATCAGCGTATAGCTTTTCTAATTGATAAACCGCACGCTCTTCTTCATAAAAAACATGAACAACAATGCTATCCAAATCAATTAAAATCCAACGACTATCTTTATTCCCTTCCATATTTCTTATCTGAAAGCCTTGTTCTTTTACACGCTCATATATATTATTTGCAATTGCATAAACTTGTCGTAAGTTTGTTGCGCTACAAATCACAACATGGTCAATAAAAGGATTCAATGACGCAAACTCATATGTGATGATATCTTGTCCTTTTTTCTCATCGATGGCTTTGCAAGCCACATGTAGTAATTCTTTCATATTCTATTTCTCCTTTTTAAATACAAAGCTTGCTGCTTTTGTACTTCTTCATATCCTTTCTTTAAATCTTTTTTACTAAGATCTATTAAAGGCTTAGAATCATATCCTCGTAATGGATCCAACTTATCTGCAATATACACAATCATAGAAAGTTTGTGTTTTGTACTACCCTGTACATGATTCTTAATCGCATGACATATTTGTTTATCTCTTACTCGATAATAGCGCTTTACATATTGTGCAGCAATATACGCATGCCAAATATTTTTATGATGATGAATAAGAGAAGGATTTAAGTACTGCATCCAAATACTTGCTTTTTCATAAGGCCACTCTTTACATACATCATGTAATAAACCTGCAAGATACGCTTTATGTTCATCAACTCCATGTGAAATAGCTAATTCTTTAGAAAGTTCTGCCACACTTACACTATGACGATAGCGATTTTCACACATAACACTCTGTATCATATCTGATAAATATAGACCGTGCTTCCCTATATAACAGCGAACACTATCCGCTAACATATGTAACTTCATACCTTTTCTAATTTGCGTACTACTAACATCAATCAAAGGCATTCTTTCAAAAGACACAGGAAAAGGGCATGTACACTGATCTTCATTACGCAAAAATACATGAAAGCGAACAAGCTGAAGTAACGTATGAATATCTTTCCATGATGCTAATTGTTGTGCTTGATCAGAGCCTATTAACCAAATAAACTGATGATTTGGATATTTCTTCTTCATATAAGTAACAGTGTCAATGGTATAGGAACACTCTACATCTCTATCTTCATCTTTACACAGTTTCATTTTACGATATGGATAAATAGTTAACTGTATCATTTGACAACGGTGATGAAAGGATGTAAGATTACGACTTTTCAATGGTGTTTTTTTGGTTGGTAAAAACCAAACTTCATCAACAGCTAAACGAACTAATGCATATTTAGCTATTTCTAAATGCCCTTGATGAATAGGATCAAAACTCCCACCTAAGATGGCAACTTTCATATTACAGTCCTAACTTATTCTTTTTACTTTTTCGATAAAAAACAGCTGTTTTTCCAATCACTTGAATAACATCACTATAAGTAGCAGAAGAAACTTGTGAACGAACATCCTCAATTGTTTGTGGACATGTCTTAAGGAGTGTAATTTTCACAAGTTCATGTGCTTCTAATGCATCATCAATTCCTATCATCATATTCGCAGTGACACCATCTTTTCCTACTTGAAAAAGAGGTCTTCTTGTTTGTGCTAAACCTTTTAAGTATTTCTTTTCTCTATTTGTAAGCATTAAATCATCGCCTTTCTAAATGTTACACTTATCTTCTTATTTACATATACTCGTAGATGAGCAACTTCCCCACTAATCGTAAACCATCCAACACCATGTATTACGACATCTGTTTTTTCGTTTAAACGGTTTACCTCATAACATTTCATATCCTTAAAATCCTGATCGATAGAAGGAGATAACATTCCATTAAGATGTTTCTTCCATAATGTATCCGCTTGTTCCTGCTTACTTCTATGCAATGTCAATCGATCACTAAAATAACCAACACAACTTACTTTTTCACAACCTTTAAGATCCAGTCGAATAAATCCACCAACAGAAAGTGTTTGATTTCCTCTTAATTGATACACTCTTGGTTTTATTTGTCGTGACGGTACAACCTCTTTCAACTTGCTATCATCAATGTATGTCAATAACGAATCATAACGTGTAAGCCCAGGTGTATCATATAAAATATAATCTTCCATCGCTATCTTATTTACATCTAAAGTCGTACCAGGATAATAAGAAGTTGTTAAATCTTTCTTACCTAACAAGGCATTTAACAGTGTACTCTTTCCTGCATTTGCCATCCCTACAATCACAACATCACGACCATTGCGATATAAAGAGATAGCCTTCCAAACTTCTTCCACAGAATAATTATCATCTCGATATGCATGTTGCGCTAAATCACCACAAAGAACAATTCCCTTTACTTGAATACCAAATTCTTTCAAACGCTCCATTATAAAATTCGCTAATTTTCGATCTTGTAGAGTATCTGGTAATAAATCACGTTTTGTCGCAATAAGTATAATATCTTTATGTAAAAAATGACGATTCAATCCCTTCAACATATTGGCTTCAAAATCAAATAAATCAACAATCCATAAGACTAAAGCTGATAAAGGCTCCACTTTTGCAAGTACTTCTTCTGAATCAATTCCTTGCTTCATGGAAATAACAACATCATTATAATTTCGAATGCGAAAACATCGTTGACAATACTCCCCTTCTATTTTAGGTGTATATCCAATAGCATTCTTCTGTGTATCTTGTAGTTGTACTCCACAACCTTTACATATTTTCATCGTATATTCCTCTTTTCAATCTCTTTTGTTTTTCTAATATAAAATAGATCATATTTTCTACTTTTCGATTCAATTTCGTACAAGGTAAATCTCTTTTGGCAACGGGACTTGTTAATATCGTAAAATAACGCATACGATTTCCACCTAATACATCCGTAAGAAGCTGATCCCCTAACACAGCTATTTCATCCCTTCTATACCCTGTTTCTTTCATTATTTTTTTATATGTCATCTTTAAAGGTTTTCTTGCAAAGGCATATGCTTTTACATCTAAGTCTTTAGCAAAATTACTTACTCTCTCTTCTACATTATTACTTATAAAAATAACCTCAATCCCCGCTTCTTTTACCTTATGAATAAAAGCAATAACATTTGTACCTGGATAAGCTTCATCATGTGCTACTAAAGTATTATCAATATCACAAAGCAGTACCTTTATATTACGTTCTATTAAACGCTCTACATTCAATGTTTGAAAACTCTCAATATAATAATGAGGCATAAATAATTTCAACACAGCAATCTCTCCCTTTATCTCTTCATATATTTTACCATAAACACACTTGAATACAATATGTTCTTTCCTATATATCTAGTATATAACCATATATATGAAGATGAAAAGAAGCTTTATCAAGTGTTAAAAGGAAAATGGAAACATTAAATACTATGCTTATAACCAATAAATAAACTTTTAGGAAATGATGTATGAAAAAGGAAGGTCACTCATATACTGAATCAGGTGATTAAAATGTTTACATTCGCATTTGAAGTTTTATCAAACGCTCTGTATTATGTCGGTTATATTCGTAGTAATAGCTTCCTACAGCCTTTATCAAAAGAGGAAGAAGCAAAATATATTGCTTTACTACAAGAAAAAAATGAAGACGCAAGAAATAAACTTATTGAGCATAACTTACGTCTTGTCGCTTATATAGTAAAAAAATATGATATTAAGAAGGAACAAACAGAAGATTTGATTAGTATAGGTACGATTGGATTAATTAAAGCTATCGACTCCTTTAAAGTAGAAAAAGGACGAAAACTTACAACATATGCATCCAAATGTATTGAAAATGAAATTCTAATGTATTTACGATCTTCCAAAAATTATTTTCAAAACGTTTCTTTAAATGACCCTATCGCAACAGATAAGGATGGTAGTGAAATTACATTAATTGATGCGATCAGTGCACCTATAGATAAAAGTGTTGTCGAAAGTATGATGTTAGAAGAAAATATAAAAAAATTAAAAACATATATTCATGTACTTGATGCACGTGAATTAGAAATTATTACCAAACGATTTGGTTTATATGGACAAGAGGAACAAACACAACGAGAAATTGCTAAGCAACTTCATATTTCACGCTCTTATGTATCTAGAATCGAAAAAAGAGCCTTTATGAAGATCTATCGAGAATTTAAAAAAGATGAACAAAAAAAAGCTTGTAAAAAATAGTATATGTGAAAGGAACCTCAAAGAAAAGAGGTTCTTTCACTATACAACAAAATAATTACCCGTTAAAATACATTCAATTAAGTCTGAGATTTCCTTATCATTTTTAAAATGATCGTTTTCAATATATTGACTAATAATACCAACCAAAGCTCCCGCAAGAAAAGATATAGCATATTCTTGATTCTCTGCTTTCACAACATAAAACTCCTCTGCGAATTCCTTCAAATACTGTCTTATCTTTCTATTTAAAATATAGTCTAGTCTACTATGTACCATAAGCTCAATAAACTTAGCATTTTTTATGAAATAGGTTATGGCAGATGAACAAACAAGCGATAAAGAGATGGTGTTCTCCTTCTTTAAATCGACCTTAAATGTATAAAACATATGATCAAAATATCGCTCTAAAATTTGTTCTTTACTATCGTATAGAGAATAAAAAGTTTGTCTTGAAACTTGTGCTTTTTCACATAATTCCTTAATTTTTATTTGAGAAAACGTTTTGCTTTCCATCAGATTCAATAGTGCATCCGTAATAAACTTTTGAGATTGCAGTGCAACGGGATGATTTCCTTGATACATTGACAATTCCTCCTAAATGTCTAAGTTGCTTTTATCATATTGACATGTGTAATCCACAATACTATCATAAATAAATATTGACATCTGTCAATATTTATTAGGAGGATTATATGGAAACGTTTTTAACGATACTAAGTGGAATAGGTTGGATTTTTGTATACGAGGAGTGTATTCGTTTAGGATTTAAAGAAAAGACTTATGCTATGCCTTTATTTGCATTAGGTTTAAATTTTGCATGGGAAGCTTTATATACGTTCTGTGATATAGCTTTTTTAGCTCATGGACCATTAGAAGGAATTACTCTTGTACAGGCTATTGTAAATGCAATATGGGTCTTTTTAGACATCGTTATTTTATATACGTATGCTAAATACGGAAAGAAAGAATGGCAAGAAAATTTTCCTAAAACATTTTTTTATCCTTGGTTAATAATTGTATTAATATGCTCATTTGCTTTACAACTCGCATTTATTTTTGAATTTGGCTTTATTCTGGCAGCTCAATACTCAGCTTTCTTACAAAACTTACTCATGTCTATTCTTTTCATAGCCATGATTATGAAACGAAAAAGTACGAAAGGACAATCTTTATTACTAGCCATTTCAAAATGGATTGGGACATTAGCTCCAACGATTTTATTTGGAGTTCTATCACAAAATGATATTGTTCTTATTAGTGGAATTTTTTGTACAATCTTCGACTTGATTTATATTATGTTATTAATCAAGACGAAAAAGAAGGAGGAAATCATTTGATATTATATTTTAGTGGAACAGGAAACAGTAAATTTATCACTGACTGTTTAGAAGACATTACACACGATAACGTATCTTCTATTAATGAAATCATGAAAGCACAAAAGCCTGTAAGCATACATGATTCTCATGTTGTTTTTGTCTTTCCATCGTATTGTGGAAGAATGCCAAGAGTCGTATCTCAATGTATACAAAAACTCTGTACATTCGACCATATGCCTGCCTATTTTATCGCTACATGTAATGAAAGTGCCGCAAATGCAGAGCACTATTGTAAAAAGTTATGTGAAGAATGTAACCTTGACTTTAAAGGGTTTACACAAATAAGGATGCCACAAAACCATATTACTATGTGCGATACAGCTGATGCAGAGGAAATAGAAACATTATTAAACAATGCACAAATAAAAAAAATTAGTAATCAAATCATAGAACATAAACCTTTAGAAGCAAATACTTATTCCTTAAAAGATAAAGTAATTAGTAAATCAGTAAATGGTCTTTTCTATAAGGCATTTGTAAAAGCTGATGGCTTTTATGTAACTTCTAAATGTATAGGATGTAGAAAGTGTGAAAGAGTATGTCCATTAAATAATATTCAAATGAAAGATAAAAAACCTACATGGAGTACAAACTGCACACACTGTACAGCTTGTATCAACTTATGTCCTGTGCAAGCTATTGAATATACTGACAAAACAAAAGATAGAAAAAGATACCAATGCCCTAAATATAGCACAGTGAAAGCTGTGAAAAGCATATAATCTTTTATATTTGAAAAAAGATGTTAACAAAACAAACATCTTTTTTTATCGTTATACTATCTCTAGATATCCTTTCCATAAAAAAGATGATCTTCTCGATCATCTAAAAGGTTTATTCTGGTAGAAAAGATTTATAGTATATATCAAATGGAAGCTCTTCCTGTAATCTTTTCAACACAATCATAAAAATATCTTTATCAAAAATCAATAAATCAATATAAGCATACTTTGTTCCTATAGCACCACCGATTGTTCTACCAATAGAAACAGGATATAAAAGTTCTTGAAGTTCCTTTTCTAATTGCTGTCTAGTACGTGCAATTTGCTCCTTCTCTTGTTTTGGCTCATAATAAATATAGCCATACTCTGCCCCTTTTTCTTTCATTTCTTGACAACAACCAAATTCATTATTTAATAATTCTTCTTGTAAAAGACAATGTGTTGTCATAATGAGCTTCATATCCTTACGCAAACTTTCTGTTTGTATATTTTCATGTAACTTATATGCCATATAAATCTGTGTTGGATCATGATATTCTACCCAATCCATATTAATGATAATATCACATATATCTTCATAAAAATTTGGTAAAAGACATACATTTTCTTCTTCTAAAGGCTCATCAACAATTTCAATTTGACCAATACGTGCTTCTAATTCTAACTCACCAATAAATAAAGCCAACATATAAATAGTAATTTCTTGTTTTTTTACTTCATCTAATGATGCAAAACCATCACAGTATAACTTAATAGGTATACACTTATTTACTTCATCAATATCATAATAGATGGTAAAATCACTACCTTTGAATTGTCTTCCATTCACTTGTAATACAGTATGATAAGCTTTCGTCCCTAAAGGTTGACGATACGAATTAATAATCCAGTTATCTATACAAGTTTCAGGTGCATCCTTCTTTAATAGTGCACATATATATTGTGCATTCTTTCGATCCTGCGCATCAAATGTTAATTCAAAAAAGCCATTATCCGTAACTTCTACCTCCATCTTACATCCACTAATTGTTTTTAATCTTTCATTACACGTATGTAAATACTCGTCTATAAGATCATTATCCTGATTACGTAGTGCTCTTTCAAAATCATTCTGTATACTTTTAAAATAGTTCCAAAACGATTGTACACGATTTTTTAAATTCATATAATCACTCCTTATTTATCATAATAAGACAATATTGTCTAAGAGGATACGATGGATGAGAAATCGTATTCATTAGGGTAAATCCAAATTGTTCATAAAAAGAAAGACATTTTTCATCATGCGTTTCCATTGTAATATTAATACCCAATTCTTGTGCATCCCTTATTAGTTCTAACATCATTTTGGTAGCAAGTCCTTGTTTTCGATAAGCTTCTTTGGTATATAACAAATCTAAATGTAAGTATGCTCCTTGCGTAAAATCTTGTAACCACCTACTAGTGAACACATCCCAGTTCTTAACTAATTGTATAAAAGATGAAGGATCAATGAATATCATCTTTGTCATCTTTATACACATTCTCATAATACGAAAGAAATATGATACTTTATGATATTTTCTAGAATCAAAAACAATCATAACACAATTTTGTTGTATACTATCGGCATAAAAAGTACAATATGGTGCTATAGCACGTATATATTCCTTAAAATATATCTCCATTAAACGTTGCCTTGTCTTTATATTTTGAAAAACAAGTGTAAATAACGGATGAGATTCAAAACTTTGCGCAACTTCTTTATATAAACTTGCAATCTCTTTTTCTGTTAAAGAATATAGATTTTCTAAAGCCATTCTACTACATCTCCAATCTTGAGAAATAAACTTCTTTAATACACGATAAAGTTTATTATATCATAATATTCTATCTTTGCCCACTCATAAATAATTACCTTTTCAATCTATATTTTACTACCTAGAAATATAAACATACATTAAGAAATAACTTTATTTTTGATAAAGCATGTAACTACCTATTCTTATATAAATAAAAAGATACGATTATACTCCAACCAATCGTATCTTTAATTTTTCAAGAATTTTCTTTTCTAATCGAGAAACCTGAACTTGTGAAACCCCTAATTTTTTTGCTATTTCATCTTGTTTCATATTACATTCATAGCGATAGTA
>CAZQFM010000009.1:9859-23626 GCA_964592705.1 uncultured Erysipelotrichaceae bacterium | reverse complement strand
TAGTGAATCTTTGATAAAATAGTAATAGTATAAATCACGACTAGCTCTACCTAAACGCCCATTTCTTGGTGCAATTGTCAATCCTCTATCTCTATCAAAATGAAGCATACAAGAAAAGTCAAAAATCTTATGTTGTCCATACATTGCAGTTACCATTCTGTATTGTCGAATTCTCCATTCTTCAGGAAAGGAAATAGAATTAATAATACAAGCATAATAATCTCCATCATGTATTCGATTTTTAACTTCATCTGGACTCAATGGATCAATTAAAATATAAAAGCTAGGATCAAAATTATAGAGTAACTTCTGTTCTAAATCAATATAAGTCCAATCTCTTACTCTCTCTAGTAAATAAATATATCGCTCGTAAATTGTTTTATCCAGGCAAATTCTTTTTCTATATAAATTTTCAACAATTATATAAATAGCAGTTTTGTTTTATTGATTATTCGTATACATAATCCTTGTTATAATCTGTACTGCTCCAATTCTCTTAACATTATAATTCGAATCTTTCGTGAAAAATAATGGAACATTTAATGTGTTAAATATAGTAAGTACATCAATATCTTTATTATCAATTGCAAATGTTTCAACTTTTATTTTAGGAATATCACTTGATAGTGGTTGATTTATTAATAAATCTACTATCTGTTGAGTACTCCTTCTATTATCATCATTATCAACTCCGATTACTTTAAACGTCTTATCTTCAATCCCAAAAATTAAATAGCAATCTTGATGATGAGTAGTATTTATAAAAGCTAAAATATCTCGAATCAGTTCAATTTTATTTTTATGCCATTCTTGCTTATAATCAAGCCATTCATTTTCATCAGATTTAGAATTTATTAATTTACTTAATATATTATAATCCATTATTTATACCCCCTAAAACTAAATTTATTTTTATAAAAATAGTGCACAATCAAAAAAAAAATCTAAATATGCTTATACAACTTTCATAATAATACTTATACAAAAATATCTAAAATTTCCATATAGTTATCATTTTATGAATTTATAGTATATATTTTTCTTATCATAATTAATATTAAAATTACTGTATACTTCTTACCTTTCATTTATATTCTTTTGTATTTTAAATTAAATATTATATACTTCTGCTTATTCCAAGATCCTTTCTCATAATATCAATTAAATGTTTTCTACATAGCTCAATTCGACTATTAAATACATTAGTCCCACCCATTACACTACCGGATATAAAAATATTATGAATTAGAACTTCAAATTCTACAAGACAATCTCTTACATCTTGCCCTGAATACAAATCAAAAGTCGCTTTATCATGTGATTCAGAAAAAATATGATATTTAGCTTTAGCATTAAAATACTTATTACTAATTTCAAGTATCTTCTCTTTTGAATACTCTATATTTGATATTTGTGTTTCTATATTAGCTCTTTTTTCTGATTTTATATTTTTATTATTTAATCGTTCTTTATAATTTCTACATTGATGCTCCAGTATTTCTAAAATACTATCAAATGATTCATTAAAATAGTTAGGTGGATACTCCATTCCACTCAAAACATCATTAGGCGATAACGTTGGATAAAGATTAATAATTGAAATTAATTCTTCATAAATTTTATCTAAACGTTCTCGTTTTATTCGATGCTCTTCTTGTTTTATTTCTGATTTCATATTATTTTTTTGAATAAAAAAATTTGCGTACATCCCGATTGCTGAACCTATTATACTAGCACCCGCACCAATAATAGCCCCTATCAAAGTTTCTGACATAAAACTAACTCCTCCTATTACCCTTTATCTCATACTTATATATTCCACATTAAGTGTCATGTCTTGAAAATACAATTTGTAAATAAACTAAATATCACACCATCACATCACTATTTTATTCTAGTCTATACTACTATTTATTGGACATTAATACTACATAGTAGCATAGCTCTATATAATCATACCTTAATTAATACCATAAAATTAAAACATTCTTACATAAAACGGATGATTTGCAGTTGTTGTGTAAATATATCTATGACCTAAAGACAGGAACCAATTATTAATAAAATCTATTTCCAAATTTATTATTATTATTATTACTTTAATCTTAATTAAAAACTATTTTCTTATTGGATTCCCTTCTTTATCTAGTTTATATGAAGCAATGTTCTGGCTTGTCATTTCAGAATAACCAACTTCCCCACAATATGGGCAATTAGCAGTTTCTCTATCTTTTCCCCCAGGATATACGTTACCCCACAATTCATAAGCATACTTCTCACCACACTTTTTGCAAATAATTATATTCATCCAATTTCACCTCCTAACATTTCATATCCGTCTTTTTTTAACTCTTCTATATTAATTCAAATCATTTATAAAAAGATTCTTTTACAATTCTTTATTAGAAATATATACTTCTTCATACCATCTATCTGAAAACTCATTTACTATAAGATTTTTCAATGTTATTATAGAAAACAATAATTTTAGCAGTAGCCTACAATTTTTAAATGTCAAAACTAAAAAAATCTAACACTTCAAAAAAATGAAATTTAGCAAGAATAATTTAATATTTATTCAAATACAATTTCTTCATTAATCTTCCTGTTAATATCGATTCTATTCTTAATATCAATAGGAGTAACTAACCAACCATTTAAGGTGCAACTTCTAATAAATTCATCAATCCTGTTATCTCCATTAATTTCTTTTAATGTAACTACTACTCCAAAACGAATTCCAACTCCATCTTTTGGATCCAATCTATTGCTTGTTTTCACTTCCATACCCCAATTTTTATTCGTATATGATTTTTTTGCCTTTGTTCTCTCTTTTTGCTTCTCAACAATATATTTTACATTATCCCACTTTCTAAAGGTATTTCTTGCATCTCCTTCTAAAATGTAATGCTCTTTACCTAAATCCTCTTCTTGGTTTTGTCTATCACCTTTAATATCTTTTATCTCACCTTTATCATCAATTCTACCAAAATGCAAATTAAGTTCTGTATTTGTATAATCAACCCCCTGCGTTCTTTCACACATTGGAAAATAGCACATTGTAGCTCTTGCTACATATGGATACTTCTCATCAACCATAGGAACTGGAAAATGATAATTATAAGTGTTCCATTTTTCACTAACATCATTTACTAAAAATTTAATCTCATCATCTGCGCTTTGAATAATATCATCCATTTTAATTGGAACTATTCCATGTCCATACAAAGCTACTTCTTCTATCGTTGGCTTCTCATTCCACCCTCTAGCAGCATCAATAATTAAAGCTTTTGCAACTTCTCTATTTAATCTTAAAATATCAATTAAGTAAGATAATTTTCTAGCTATCCAAGGAGCTGCAAAGGAAGTTCCTGCAACATTAGCTTCTCCTAATGGTTCACAAACTTTTATATATTGCTCTTCGCTTCCCCCATAATAACTAACATCTGGTTTTGCAAAAAAAGATAAAGCTAAACCTTTTCTAGAATATTTAGTGGATAATCCACTTTTAGTTACTGCATTAACAACTACACTATTTATTGAATCAGCAGGTGATCCAATTTTATCAACCGTTTCATTAGGCTTATTCGTACCTGCAATTACAAAAATAACATCATTTTCATATTGAATTTGATCTAATACAGCTGCCTCTGCAGATATAAAATTATCATCTACTTCCTGCTTACTTCCTAATGAGATATTCCATACTTTTATATCTTTATTATTCGTAACAATTTCTTTTATCTGTTTTATAATAGTAAAAGAAGAAAAGCTTGAACCTGTAGCAACACCAAAATGACGTACTTTAAAACGGCCACATCCATCATCAAGCCATGGATTTAATCTAGGACCATCCACAATAATAGATGATACTGCTGTTCCATGACGACAGTCTTCTAGACCTTTAGGTATACTTTCATCTATCATATCATAATATTCTACCCATTCATTAAAATAAACACCTGTATCAAATAATGTATCTATCACTCCTATCACAGGTTCAATAGTCGGAGATGGAATATTCATCATTTCCTGTTTATGACTGGAAATAAAATCTTCTGGTGATAATTGTAATAAATTTTCTGTAGCCATAGACACAAGATATGGTGCCTTCTCAAGTAAAACTTGTAGTTGATTTTCATCCAAATAAATTGTTTGATTATTTAAAATTCTACTTGCTAAAATATCAATCCCAATATTTTTAAGCAGTTCTTTTGTATCTGTACGTGTATTATACAATGTAATAATACTTTGCTTGAAATTTTGACTAGCCATCTCTATTTCAAAATTATCAATATATGAAACATCTGCAATAACTTTTTTGAATATAGTTTTTTTTATTAAAAACTGATTAAAATCTACTCCTTCTATTATTTTTTTATTATCAAAAATTTCTTTATTAATTCCTTTTGGAAATTCATATTTAAGTACATTATTTGCTTTTTCAAGTAACTCAATACTCTTATCTAAATCGTCAAAATCAAGATAATACGTAATAATGTGTTTCGTTTTATCTTTTGTAAATTTTGCCCCCACAATTGCATAATTGGATTCTTCTCCTTTAAACAACCCAGAAATTCTATTACTTTTTGCAACTATTTTATTATAATACACACTAATTAAAACACCCTGAAAAGGTCTTTTTTCTTGTTGCCAAAACTCTCTAATTTCTCCAATTTTTGAAATTAAAGTATTTACTTTCTCACATGTTACTATTTGTTTACTATTTATTGAGGGACCTCCTCCTTTAATATCTTTTGAAGCTTGAATAAACCTTTTACCTTTCAACTCCAATACATTATTCATGAGTATTCTCCTCCTTAATCAGCTTTCTAGATACGCTACTTTTTGATTCACCTGTAAGATTTTCTATCTCTCTAATCGTAAATCCTTGCTGACGAAGTTGTTCAATGCTAGTTTCTTCTAAATTACCAATTAAATAAGTGTATAACCTTCTTAAATAATCATACTCTATATTCTGGTCACTAAATGCTAAAGAAGTTTTTATTATATTTTTTAATTCACCTGGATATGGTAGTGTATCTGATAACTTCAAAATCTTTTTGAATAACCTTGTATCCTTTGATAGATTCTTAAAATTCTTAACAAACGATAAAAAATAATATTCTGCTACTTCTATTAAATCCTCTTTATTATACCTATTAAAATTAATAATAGCATCAAAGCGTCTACTTAATGCCTTATCAAAATTTGAAAATAAATTTGTTGTAGCAATAATAACAACTTCTTTATTCAAATCTATTAATCTATCTAATTCCCTCAAAATAGTAGATGTTACTCTCCCCATTTCTCGAACATCATTACTATTTATTCGATCCATAGCAATCGCATCTATTTCATCAAATAAAATAATTATTTTATTTGGAAATGGAATTGTATTTATTTCTGAAAATATATTTATAATATTTTTATTCGTTTGACCTAATTTACTATCAATTAACTTACCAAAATCAACACAATATAAAGTTCTATCTAATAATCTTGCAATATGTTTTACAGCCTCTGTTTTTCCACTTCCAGGTACACCTTCAAATAAAAATTTATTTATTCCAATATTATGGTTAACAGCATTAATAATACCTTTTATATCTTGTGATATCCTTATCGGTAAATTTAACGGTGCTATTTCTCTAATATCTATCTGTTTTAAAAATTCACTTTCAAAATCACTTGCTTGGGGTACATATAAATTTGATTCTGCAACTAACCCCATTACATACTCTGCTAACTGATAATCACCAATAGAATCAAAATATCTCGCAATATTTACAGACTCATTTCTAAAAGCATTTTCATTTTTTTCAACATGGTATTTTATCAAATTAATAACATTCTGCTTTTTCACTTTAACCCTCTCCTTATAAATTATTATAACATATAAACGGGACAAATCAATATTATTTGGGACAAATTATTAATATTTAATATCACTTGAATTATCATTATATCATAATCATTGAAATAAAAATTCCGTAACCTTGAACTCACTTTAAATATGAGCTCAAAATCACGAAAATTCTTATTTACTTACTCTTATCATCAGTATTATATAATCTACGAACTTTTAGCGATAATTCATATCATTTATCTCTCCATGGAGTATCATACACAAACCAATGATTATTACTATGATCTCCAAGACGTGAGAAAGGATAAACTTCTTTTCCTTCATTGATAAGCATATCCTCAAGATAGTCTCTGAGTTTCCATACATTAGCTGGATCTGGATAACCCATTTCAAGTACGCTATGAAGTTCATCATGACTCATACCTGTATCTGCACATATCCTTTCAACTGAATATCCAAGTCTTCTATAATTTTCTTGTAATTCTTTTTTTTGTATTTAACCTTTGCATTAGTGTTAACATTACAAATACTTCTTTTCTGAAAAATGATGTTGTAACTGTATTTTATTCTCTACTACTTTACTTCTCAACTCTTGTCATCAACACCACACACTCTACATGATACGTATGTGGAAACATATCGACAGGTTGAATGATCTTTGCTTCAAAACCCAATGTTTCTAATACTTTCATATCCCTTGCTAATGTCGCAGGATCACATGAAACATAAATAAGCTTCTCTGGTTCCATCTTCGCAATACTTTCTAATGTAACCATATCACACCCTTTTCTAGGTGGATCTACTACAATAACATCTACCTTTTTCTTTTCTTCACTTACCTTAGCCGCATAAGTAGCCGCGTCACTACAAACAAACGTAATATTTTCAATACCATTTAAACTCGCATTAATCTGCGCATCCTCAATAGCCTCTGGCACAATTTCAATACCAATAACAGACTTTGCCTTTTGAGCTAAAAACATGGAAATCGTACCTACACCACAATACAAATCAATAACCGTTTCCGTTCCTTTTAAATCCGCATACTCAAGAACTTTTCCATACAATACTTCTGTTTGAATAGGATTAACTTGATAAAAAGACTTCGATGAGATTTGAAAAGATAAATCATGAATAGAATCTAAAATATGTTCACTACCATATAGCAAATATTCTTTATCACCTAAAATAACATTATCAGACCTTGTATTCACATTCAAAATAACACCTTTTATATTAGGAATGCTTGAAACAAGCTCATTCGCTACTTCTTTTATCTTAGGTATATCTCTTTGTTTCACAATAAAAACAACCATAACTTCGCCACTCTTGAATGCATGTTTAATCAAGAGATGACGAAAATAAGATGCGACAGGATACTTTGCCAATAACGCTCTCATCACTTTCACAGCATCATTAATAACCTTGCTTTGAATTTGGCATTCTTCCATATCAATAATTTCATTACTATGTATACGGTAAAAACCTGTCATCACTTGTTTATTTTGTACTTGTACAGGTACTTGTCCTTTATTACGATAAAAATAAGGCTCTTGCATACTCATAACATCTTCTACAGGTATGGATACATTTGCCATTCTTCGCATGAGATCTTCTACTTTTTGTTTCTTAAAGAAACGCTGTTCTGCTAAAGACATATGTTGTAACTGACAACCTCCACATTGCTTTGCAACTGGACATGTTGGCTCTACTCTTTCCTTCGATGGTTTTAATAAGCGAACATACTTCCCAAAACCATATGTCTTTTTCAGTTTTGTAACAATAACCTCTGCTTCTTCTCCTCTTAGAATCCCTTTCACAAAAAGAGGAAATCCATCTACCTTCACAACTCCATGTCCATCAAATGTATAGCCTTCACAAACACCAATGATACGATCATTTTTCTTCATAAATACTCCTTATAAAAAAGGGCATCTGCCCTATTAATTTCCTGCTGCAATTGCTGGTTCTCCCTGGTCTACTGTTTCAGGGTTCAATAAAGAATTGGCCACATCTTGATTTTTTGGAGATGTCAATACATCCACAATACTCTCTTTAGCAGCTGCATTTTTTGATTTTGTCACATACACATTCCAATCAGAAGATGCCTCTCCTGGTGTAAAGTTATAAACATGAACTTCCAGATCATACATTTTTCGATCATTAGCACCATTTGTGAAATACGTATCGACAGATAATGTATTCGTTACCATTTCGTATGCTTGTTCAACTACCGCATGGACATTATCTGAACTTGTTTGATCAGGTAATTGTACATACACACGTAATGTTGCACTTTTCAAAATAACTTCTGTTTTCACGGCATTATCAATCTGTAAGTTATTTTTAACAGTTGATAAATCTTTTTCCGTAATCGCAGGATTTAATGCATTCTGAAATCTGTTTCCTACAACAGGTTCACCTGTCTTCCCTGATGTATCAACAACAATATAGACAAAAAAGACAATAGGTACAATAAGGACAACTAGTGCTATCCAAAGTAAATAATTATGTTTTTTAGGGGCTTTTTTCGCACCCTTTCCCCCTTTATTCTTTATCCCTTTTTCACTCATAATATCACTCCTGACTAATATTACTACCTCTTCTTTAATTCTTCTTGAATCATCTGATTGGTCATTGCAGGATTCGCTTGACCTTTACTAGCTTTCATAACTTGACCAACTAAGAAGCCTACCGCACGATCTTTTCCATTTTTAAAATCCTCAATAGACTGTGGATTAGCATCCAATACAGCAGAAACAATAGACAACAACTCTGTTGCATCACTCATCTGCTTCATGCCTTTCTCTTCTACTACCTTCTTTGGATCGTTTCCTTTCATGATTTCTTCAAACACTGTCTTCGCTTGTTTACTAGAAATTTCCCCTGCTTTTACCATGTTTATCATAACACCAAGATGCTCTGCTTTACAAGGATTATCTTGCATTTTTAAATTTTGTTTATTCAAGGCAGCACTTAACTCTGTAATTACCCAGTTCGCAATTAACTTATATTCCTTACAATATTCACATACTTCATCATAAAAGTCAGATAACTCTCTGTTTTGTACAAGGACATCTGCATCATAATCACTTAAACCAAGAATATCCATATAACGTTGTTTTCTTGCATCTGGTAGCTCTGGTAGTTCCTCTTGTATTTTTTGAATCCATTTAGCATCTACACGAATTGGTGTGATATTAGGGTCTGGAAAGTATTTATAATCGACACTCCCTACCTTTTTTCTCATCAATACCGTATCTTTTTGAGCTTCATCATATCTTCTTGTTTCTTGTTCTACGGTACCACCAGAAAGAAGAATTTCAGATTGACGTTTCACTTCCGCCTCAATAGCCTTTTGGACATTACTTATAGAGTTCAAATTTTTAATTTCTGTTTTCACTCCAAATGTAGTAGATCCCTTTTCACGTAAAGAAATATTCACATCACAACGCATAGAACCTTCTTCCATCTTCACATCACTTACCCCTAAGTAATATAAAATCGTTCTTAGCTTCTCAACATAGGCAGCTGCTTCTTTCCCACTACGCATATCAGCTTCTGATACAATTTCAATTAATGGTGTTCCCGCACGGTTAAAGTCAATCAATGTACCTGTATCATTGTGAAATTGTTTAGCTGTATCTTCTTCCATATGAATACGTTGAATACGAATTTGTTTTTTTATTCCTTCAACCTCTATACTAACTTGTCCATGACTTCCAATTGGATGAAATTGTTGCGTTATTTGATATCCCTTTGGTAAATCTGAATAATAATAATTTTTACGATCAAAACGAAGAACAGGATCAATCTCACATTGTAATGCAGATGCTGCCTTAATAGCTAATTCTACCGCATGTTTATTAACTGCAGGTAACGTACCTGGGTGCCCTAAATCAATCTCATTTACACATGTGTTTGCCTTTTCTCCAAAAGAAACAGGTGCACTAGAAAACATTTTCGTTTTCGTTTTTAATTCACAGTGTATTTCGATTCCAATAACGACTTCAAAACTCATGCTTTCACCTCCACACAGCAATTTTTAATTCCTGTTTCTTCTTCAATTGCTACCCCTATATTAAATAACATTTGCTCATCAAATGGTTTAGCAGTCATATTAACTCCAATCGGTAATCCATTTATATAACCACTTGGCATTGTCATACTTGGATATCCACTAAAGTTTCCAAGTACCATATGATTATCGGCAACTTGATATTGATTGCTTAACTTGCCATTTTCACAATCTTTTATTGTTGGCGCAACGCCTGGTGTTGCACACGTGATTACAACATCATACATATCCAGTGTATGTTTTAACTCTTCTACAATTAAACGACGAACTTGTTGTGCTTTTTTATAAACCTTATCTTGATTTTCTGTATATAATGCATAACTTCCAATAATGAAACGTTTACGCACATTACTACTAAAACCTTTTGTACGTGAATGAATCATAATTTCTTCTAAGGTATTTCCTTCTTCACGTAGTCCAAAACGAATACCATCAAGATTAGAATGATTAGAAGTTGCTTCTGCATTAGCAATAATAAAATATACTGGTAAAAGCATTTGCATAAGCTTATCATCAAATGTCACATGCTCAATAATAGCACCTCTTTTTTCTAACTTCTGCATCAATTCATAAAAGTTTTGTTTCACTTGTTCATCTTGTATTTCATCCATCACATTATCTAAAATAGCTATTTTTTTACCTTTGATATCACTATCTATGTTTTTACTATATGCTGGAACTTCCTCATAAGAAGATGTAGCATCACGATCATCTCTACCTGCTAATACTTCTAGCGCAAGTGCCGCATCTTTTACTTCAGATGTAAAATAACCGACATGATCCAAACTAGCAGCATATGGAATCATTCCATAACGTGATATACGTCCATATGTAGGCTTGATTCCCACAACACCATTAAAAGCCGCAGGTTTACGCACACTATCTCCTGTATCACTACCAATAGCTAGTGCCACAACATCACTTGCGACAAGAACAGCACTTCCTCCTGAAGAACCACCAGAAATTCTATCGCTATCCCAAGGATTTCTTACTTTTCCTGTATGAGCATTTAAATTCGTACCACCCATACCTAATTCATCCATTGAAGCTTTCGCTATCATAATCGCTCCAGCCTGTTTTAACTTCTCTACAATATGTGCATCATAAACAGGAATATAGTTATCTAACATATAACTCGATGCTGTTGTACGTATTCCCTTTGTACTAACATTATCTTTTAAAACAACAGGAATTCCATATAATGGTTCATCTTCCTTTATATCTTTTAAATGTTGTAATTGTTCTTCAATATCATAAAAAGTAACAACAGCATTTAACTCTTTCTGATACTCTTTTGCTTTCGCAAGTGCTTCTTCACAACGTTTACGAACATCTTGTTCACGTAACTTTTGTATATTCATCTTACTTCACCACCTTTGGAAGCTTCACATGTCCTAGGCTAACTTCCTTCGCATTACACAATGCATCCTCTTGTGAAATCACATGTTCAACAACATCTTCACGTAAATACTGAACTTCTTGTTCAAATGGGTAAACCATAGGTTCTACCCCTTCGGTATCAATTTCCTGTAACTGTTTGATTTGTGATAAAAGCACTGCAAAATCAGCTTGTATGTCCTCTATCTCCTGCTCATTCACATCCATCATAATCTGATGTGCTAGCTTTTTTATATATTCTTTATCTAATGTTTCCATCTCTTATAAACCTCCTTTAAATAAACATAATAACATTGATATCACTGCTACCTTTTATTCTTTCCATTAGGGCAATTACATGATCTCCCATGTTTACTTCTACTCGTAATCGATAATCTAGCGTCGTAAAATAGGTTTCAATCAACGAATGTAAATATTGTACTAAAGCCGTAGCCTCTGTTCCTGTTTTCGCATGTATACTCACACTTAACTTAAAATCCACCAAGACATCATCATGATATTTTCCAATCCCTATCATTTGTACATCATCTACTAAAAAATTATGAATAGCATCAGACACTGCTTGAAATTGTTGCGATGTTAACGCATCTAATGCCATCGCTCGACTACTCTTAAAAAGCACCCATTGTTCATTTATTTTAGAGAATGTAGCCTCATTTCCTTTATATAACGCCTGTGCAAAGAAAGAACCTGGCAAAGCATCATCACTTGATGCATTTTTATATAAAGTCACAAAAATAGGTAAATCAGCCCCTACGTTCTCTAATGTTCGCATATGTTCTATAATACGCGTTGCTATTTGTGTCCCAAATTCAAAAAGTTTTTCATCTGTTATCGTAATCTTATCATGATTAGGATTCAACACAAAGGCTAGTGACACTCCTATTACTTCACCTGATTTCAAAAAATCAATTTCATAAATATCTTGAAGAATAATAGGGTGAGTCAAAATACCATTTCCTGAATCAAATTCACTGTCTCTTGCAGGATTCATTCCAATAGGATTGGTATCGGATGTTCTCCCTAGAAAACCTGTTGTAAAATCACTGGCATCTAACAAATCATAGTCTAGAAATTGCCCTTCTTGAAAAACATACTCTTTGGATGAAAAATGTTGCTTACTCAATTCCAAAAGACCTGTGCCTATATGCATCGTATCTTGTAGTGATCTTGCGGCCGTTTTATGTTTTTGTCGAGCATCGCTACTTTTAAAAGGAAGAACAGCTCCATAATCACCTGCAATACTAGACTTTGTTTCCACCATTTGTGTGGCATTCTGGGGAGTTGATTTGCCACACCCTATAAGAGTGACAAGCAACAATATATAAATATAACGTTTATTTCGCATACCTCTGTACCTCTTGAATAAATGTTTCTTCATCCATCAAAGTAACTTCCAACTCTCTAGCCTTTGTCAGTTTAGAACCTGCTTCTTCTCCATAAATGACAAAATCTGTTTTTTTCGAAACCGAACCACTTACATTTGCGCCAAGACTTTCCAATAAGTCTTTCGCTTCACTTCGTTTCATTTGTGTAAGGGTACCTGTCAACACAACTGTCTTGTTTGTGAAGATACTCTCCTGTATGGCATCTTCATCACTGTCCATACGAACACCATATTCCTTTAATCGATGAATCATCTGTATATTTTTAGGCTCTTGAAAGAAAGTTCTAATCGATTGTGCTGTGATTTCTCCAATATCTTTTATCGCAACTAACTGCTCGATATTCGCATTCATTAAAGCATCCATATGTTGAAATGTCTTTGCTAATATTTTTGATGACTTACTTCCAATTTGACGAATTCCTAAACCATATATTAAATGTTCCAATGGCTTTTGTTTACTTTTCTCAATCGCTTGTATCAGCTTTTCATAAGATTTCTCTTGAAAACCTTCCATCGCTAAAATTTGTTCACGATGTTCTTTCAAGCGATAAATATCTTCTACTGTACGTAATAATCCTTCTTTATGAAACAGCTCAATTGTCTTATCTCCTAGTGAATCAATATCTAATGCATCTTTACTTGCATAGTGAATCATACTTTCTACTACTCTTGCTGGACAATCATGGTTGATACAATAATGTGCAGCCTCATCTTCAAAACGAACGAGCTCACTTCCACATACTGGACAGTGTTTCGCAAACTGATAAACTTGTTGCGTATCATCACGTCGATCAAAAACAACACGGACAACTTCTGGGATAATATCCCCTGCTTTCCTTACTACAACGATATCGTTTATACGAATATCTTTCTCTTTTATCATATCCTCATTATGTAATTGTGCAGCGCTAACTGTTGTTCCTGCAATTCTTACAGGCTCTAAAACCGCATTAGGCGTAATTCTACCTGTTCTTCCTACCGTTAATACAACATCTAATAAACGTGTTTCTACTTCTTCTGCAGGAAATTTATAAG
>CAZQFM010000009.1:0-9849 GCA_964592705.1 uncultured Erysipelotrichaceae bacterium | reverse complement strand
TAAGCAATAGCCCAACGAGGTGTTTTGGCAGTTGCCCCTAAACGCTCCTGTGCTATAAGATCATCTACTTTAATAACCATTCCATCAATTTCATAAGGAAGGTCATGTCGTTTTTCTGTAATCTCTTGAATGAAGTCCCATACTTGGGCTATACTTTCACAAACTTTTCGTAATGGATTGGTTTTCATATGTAATTGGTCAAGTACTTGAAGTCCCTTACTATGATATTGAATATCAAAATCTTGTGCATTTACAAAGTTATACCAATATGCATCTAGTTTTCTTTTAGCCGCAATCGTACTATCTAATTGACGAATAGAGCCTGCAGCCGCATTCCTTGGATTGGCAAATAATTCTTCACCATTTTGTTCACGCTCTTTATTTAACATTTCAAAACTAGCTTTTGGCATAAACACTTCACCACGAACTTCAACTTCACCTTGCATATCAATTTGCATAGGTAGTGATTGAATCGTCTTTACATTATGTGTAACATCTTCACCAACGACTCCATCTCCTCGTGTAACTGCCTGTACAAAGCGACCTTCACGATAAATAACCGACATCGCAAGTCCATCAATTTTTAGTTCCACAACATAAGTGGGATGTTCTATGACTTGACGAACACGTTTATCAAATGCATGTAAATCCTCAAGGTTAAAGGCATTCCCAAGCGATAACATGGGACGTTGATGAGCTATTTTATCAAAACTATCCAACACCTCTCCTCCAACACGCTGTGTTGGTGAATGGGCATCATAAAACTGTGGATACTGCTCTTCTAATGCCATCAATTCTTGCATATAACGATCATACTCTTGATCCGATGCACGTGGCTTATCTAACACATAATATGCATATGCTAAACCATTTAATATTTTACGAAGCTCTATAATCCTACTTTCGCTCATAATAGCCTCCTATTTTCTCGTAATCGATGGATGATTCGCAACAATCTTTCGAATCCCATATTTCTTATCAAACGCAATTTGTGCTAATCCATCCTCTATTTTGATAATCACACCTTCCCCAAACACCTCATGGATAATAAGGTCTCCTTTTCGAAGCTTCCCTTTTACCTTTGGCTTATCTCCCTCTATTTTCTGTTTTATAGGTTGAGAAGGTATATCCTCATGTTGATTCATGGATAAAAAGTCAAACCCACTATATGTCGCTCCACTAGAGAATGTATTTTGTGGTTTAGCCCCTACTTCTTCTACATACTCCTGAGGTATCTCTTGTAAGAATCGTGATGTTGTTTTCACTTTATCCAATACATAACTATAGCCATAAGAATCTGATACAAATAATTGTTTTCTCGCTCTTGTAAAGGCTACATAAGCAAGTCGACGTTCTTCTTCAAGTGCTGGCTGTCCACCTTCATTTACAGACTTCTCATTAGGAAATACGCCTTCACATACATTATATACAAATACATAATCAAACTCTAACCCCTTAGCAGCATGAATCGTCATTAATGGAACATAATCGCCCTGTTCTTCATTATCATTATCTGTATATAAACTGATCATTTGTAAGTATTCATCAAGCCCTTCATTTGGATAGTTTTGTTCAAACTGTGCCATATCATGAAGAAGCTCTTGTATATTCTCCAAACGCTCAATTTCTTTATCTTCCTGTAACATACGTATATAACCAACTTCTTCTAGTAATTGTTCTAAAAGCTGTGATATACATAACTCTTGCGCAAGAGCACGATATTTCTCAATAGTATGTATGAATTGTGATAACGCATGTTGAACCTTAGAAGACCCAAAAGCTTGACACTTCAATACTTCATATAGATTTAAATCTTCTTGTATCGCAAATGTTTCTATCGCTTCCATTGTTTTAGCCCCAACCCCACGCTTGGGTGTATTGATAATTCTACGAACAGCAAGATCTTTCCATTTTTCTTTCTCATCCATTGTATCCTTCGATGATAATAAACGTAAATAGCTTAATGCATCTTTAATCTCTGCACGATCATAGAAACGAATACCTCCATATATACGATAAGGAATATGAAACTCTAAGAATGTCTTTTCTAACGAACGTGATAAGTAATTGGATCGATATAATACCGCTATATCACGATAAGGAATTCCTTCTTGGTGTAAGTCTTTAATTTTCGCACTTACCCATAATGGCTCCCCTTGCTCATCCATAGATGTAAAATGAACAATTTTCTTATCGCTTGTATTTTTAGTAAACAAATCTTTATCGATACGATTTCGATTATGTTTAATTAATGCGTTAGCCCCATGCAAAATAGCTGGTGTTGATCGATAATTCTCATTTAAAACAACCGTCTTACAACCATCAAAATCACGCTCAAAATCCATAATAATGTTAACTTGTGCTCCACGCCATGTATAAATTGTTTGATCAGGATCTCCTACTACACATAAATAGCTACTCTCTCCTACTAACAAACGAATAATATGATATTGCAAATCATCAACATCTTGAAACTCATCAACATGAATATACATGAAACGTCTTTGCCACTTCTCTTTTATCATCGGATTTTGTTTTAATAAACGATACGTGAAGATTAGTAAATCATCAAAATCTAGTGACATCATCTCTTGTAAACGCTTCTCATAAAAAGCATAAACTTCAGCTTTGATTTCTTCTTGTTTCCAACCATTGGTAAGCTTCATAGCTTCCTGTGCATCAATAAGCCTTGTCTTATTATTGGAAATATACCCTAGCATGTTTCCATAACTATAAGACTTAACATCTATATCTAATTGCTTATAAGCCTCTTTTAAAATACTTTTTTGATCATCACTATCTAATACATTAAAGTTTCGAGGATAGCCCAGCTCATAAATATCTTCTCTTAATAAACGCACACAAAAAGAGTGTATCGTACTAATTTGTACTGCGGCACTCATATCACCTAAAAGCGCTTGTACACGCTCTTTCATTTCTTTTGCGGCTTTATTCGTAAACGTAATCGCCAATACCTTATTGGGATACACTTGTAATTCCTGTATTAAATATGCAATTCTGGTCGTAACAACTCTTGTTTTCCCACTACCAGCACCAGCAATGATTCGTAAATGCTGATCTGTACATAATACTGCTTCCTTTTGATTATCATTCAAGCTCTCTAATAACGACACAAAATCACCTCTTTTCGTATTATACTATATTTCACCTTGAATTTCCTCTCTTTTCCTTGAAATTAATTTGTATACAACGATAGGAATTCAGAAAATAAAGGAATAAGGATAGTATTTTTAGGAAGACTATATTATAATAATCACTGAATTATTCATTGATTGAGGTGTCATTATGAAAAAACGAAAAAGAAAATTACACTTTGGAAGAATACTTGACTTAATCTTATCTTGTATTCTCATCGTGATTACTATCTTTACGATATTTACCATTTGGAAATCAAATTTATTGCCTATGCAAATGCTACTAGTAGGTTGTGGAATATTGCTGTTACTTGTATGTATTCTAGTGCTCCTTACCTTTAAACGCATGTCTTGGCTAGCTGTCAGCATCAAACGAGTAAGTATGCTTGGACTCTGCTTCCTTCTTCTATTTGGACGCAAAACCATTAATACAGGAATACAATCACTTGAAAATATTTCTAGTGTAACAGAGGCTACGGTTAATATGAGTGTTGTCATCAATAAAAATGCTAATATAACATCTTTTGATCAATTAAAAAACGCAAGAGTTGGAATTCAAACAGGTACAGATAATGACAATGGTAACTACATGAAACAAGAAATTACCACTGCCTTAGGAAAAAATGTACAATTTCAAGAATATGAAGATTATACATCCATGGCAAATGCATTACTTCTTGGATATACAAACGCAATGGCTATTAGTGATTCTTATTTAAAAATGTTATATGCAAATACAGAAGGATTACAAGAACAAGTAGAAGTTGTGAAAACATATCAACGTAGCGTTCCTATTCAAGAAACAGCATCTACAAAAGATGTAACAAAAGAGCCTTTTACTATACTCATCAGTGGAATGGATGAAATTGGATCCCCTGATCAAAACTTACGAAGTGATGTGAACATTCTTCTTATGGTAAACCCACTTACCAATCATGTACAAATGATTTCCTTCCCTCGTGATGTATATATACCAAATGCCGCTACTAACTTCACAAATGACAAATTAACACATACAGGATTATATGGTATAGATAGTACTGTGCAATCAATAGAAAATTTCTTAGGTATTGATATCGACTTTTATGCGAAAGTAAGTTTCTCATCTCTTATTGGAATTGTCGATGTTATTAATGGTATTACAGTTGATGTTGAGATTGATTTCTGTGAACAAGATGAAGAACGTAATTTTTCTAGTTCAACACAAATTTGTTTAAATGCAGGACAACAACAAATTAATGGTAAACAAGCATTAGCCTATGCTCGTCACCGCTATACTGTAGGTTATGATGCTACTGGACGTGAACGTGCACAACAACGTATTATTAAAGGAATTATTTCAAAATTAGCTTCACCAAGTGGTATTGCAAGCATTAACGCATTATTAGAAGCTGCCCCTAACTTTGTACTTACTAATATGTCAGCTAGCCAAATCACAGCCTTTACATCATCACAACTTAAAAACTTAAAACCATGGACTATTTCAAGTACAACCCTTGACCAAAGTGGATGGTATGATACAAGACCTACAGCTAGCTTACTAGGTGTCAATCAAGATGTCTATTTATTCTCTATGGAAGAAATTCAAAAAGTATTATATGCATATGAAAATTATATGAAACCTCTTAACTTCCAGGATTTCAATTTTGACTTATCTGGTTTATATGCAACAGAATTGAAACTGAATAAAAACCCAAATATCGTATGGAGTATTTACGCAATCAATCCTCATTAGTTTCTCTTACAAACAGTATACCTATCGTTTGATGTTGATAAAGAGAAAGCTAAACCGTAAGAGTATTCAATGGTGATCGAAAGATCACCTCTTTTATTTATATGTAAGAGTAAACTCTAATTTTGAACTATATGAAAGAATGATATCCAAAAGGCGGTCTTTTAATTACTTTCATGAGGTTACTTGTACCTTCTATACTATCATTTAAATTGTTACATTCTGAAGAATTTAAGATATATGCTCTGTATTCTTTTAAGGTTCGTATAGCTCTTTTTATGTATTCTGAAATATTCTCATTAGTATTTTTCATTGTATAAGAAAAAGTTATTAATAGCTGTAAACAATTGTTGATACAACAGATAGATTTCTTTAGACAGAACAAATATAAAGCTTATCAAGAGAAGAGCTCCAAAAAAAAAAAAAAAAGGCATCTCTTCTCTCATGAGATTTGATGCACTTCTGTTTTAAGTTATTCATTCGTTATAGTCCTATTTGTGAGATTTATCATCCATTGTACTATTTTATATAGTATTTATACTTCTTTCACTTTACAATATTTTATAAGATTACTTCCTACTAGCATTAAAAACCTTTATATAAGTCCCAACAAAGAAGAGGAGATAAAAAAATAAAACATTGAATCTCTTTTCTTGTAAGTTTAATAGATACCAAGTAGGTTGAAATATTGTTATAATTGTCATAAGTATAAAAGTATAACCAGCAACTAGCATAGTTTCCTGAAATGCTTTTCTTAAATATTCTTTATTAAACATATCCTTAACCTTCCTTCCCGTCATTTTTTAATAATAATTCCACAATAAAATAATATACTAATAAACAAAAAAAATGATAGCCTATAAATAAAATATAAAAATTAATATATTAAAAGAAATATCCTTTTCCTCTTAATAAACTTGCTATTCTTATGTTTTGAACATAATTAAATGCTAAAATGAAAAAGTATACTTTCATGAAATTGAATAAAAGTATACTATCAATATAAATTCTCTTAAATATCTACTAAATTATTTATCATCGACAAGATCACATTCTATATTTTCTAAACAATCAATTTTTACCATGGACTGCTCCTTATGCTTTTTCTGTAAAAGCAAAATAGTATAAGAAGTAAAAGTAGTGATAAGACAGCCCACAAATAAATCTCTTATAAAAGAATTACGAATATTACTCATTTGCAAATATTGACCAACACTTTGTACTGCCTTAGCAAAAGTAAAAGTATAATCAGCTTTTAAAAGCTGATAAATAGACAAGCTTAAACATAATACTTGGGATAATAAAATGGCAGATGCCATGATTAGAATAGCTATCCCCACAGCAAATTTACTTATTCTCTTACTAAACAATGTATAACCTTTCCAAACACAGAAAGCTAATACAAAGCCAGTAATAGGGGCATAAAAGCCCATTTGATAAACCAAGCACCAGAAAACAATTCCAATAATAGCTCCCCCTAAAGCGCCTAAAACCGCTTTTCCTAATTTATCATATGTCACTTCTTCAGCATGATCTACCTCTTCTATTGATTTCTGTAACTTCTCATAACATGTATCACACATCAACACAATACGATCATATATACCATATGGTCTTACTACATGCTTCATCCCACAATGTTCACAATAAGTGTCAACTGGATGTTCTTTTACATAATGGCTAATATATTGTAAAGTCTGTATGATTATGTCTTCTTTCTTATCACTTGTACAATGACGTTTTAAAATAACTTCAAAAATACCTTCTTGCCCCTGTATTTTTGATATACTGGAAAATTGTTTTTTCCATTCATAAATCTCTTCCTCGTTAGGATCTATCATAGCTACAATACGTATCGTACATATATCCCCTATATGTAAACCTGAAATAACGATAGGATAGTCTTCCACCTTTCCTACCAATGAATGATATTTTTTTAAATATTGTAAATTATATTCACTAGCAATACGCTCAATTCTTGCTACTTTCATTCACCTTTCACCTCATAATCTCACCCATTATACCATACTCTACACCATTTCTTAAAACAAAAAAGTTTATTCTCATCATATTTTATGTATATATCCTTGAGAAATGACCATACTTCCTATATATAAAAAAAGTAGCCAACTCCATCAGCTACTTTATGTGTAAAATTCAAAATATGTGGCAATTACAGGGATAGATACAAAATCAATACACCTATGTGCACTTCATGCATCTTCTCGTAGGGTTGAATTCTACTAATTCTGAGAAATCAGATTCACATTATTATCCCATCTATGATACTAAAAGTTGTTTGTTTTTAATATATAGCTTACACAATCTTCCCAGTTATGTAACTTTATTAAGACTTACCTCTTTTTTTTGTTAGCATTTATAACGTATCTATTAAATCGAAAGTTATTATGAATAATGAATAATGAATATATTTAGCATCATAGATGAAAGAACATCTGAGAACAACGGAGTTGTTCCCATTTTTGTGGAATCTAAAACATGTTTAAATCCCACAAAAATTGAAGGGTATATGATATACCCACTATATTACTAGAACTCTTACGAATTCTATTGTTTTCAAGATTATACTCTAACTTTTGTTGAATATTTAGAAATTGCAACCTCATTTGCAGCTTCATCTTGAGAAACAAATGCAAACGCTCCTAATAGGCATAAACCACAAAGAGCAGAAATAACAAGTTTTTTCATGTTTATTTTCTCCTATCTTATTTTCAAGGATCGTATGCATACCATCTCGACACATACATAATAAGACAGGATTAAAATTTCAACAATACTTTCAGTACCTAGTTGCTTATAAATAAAAAAATAGCGTTTTATTCTCTAATTTTAAAAAAATCATCAATTCAATCACTTATGATTGCAAAATTTCTCTTGTACGTAAATCGTAAATATAACCATCCTTATATTGATTCGTTACACACATAAGATTATTTAATTCATAACGAAACATTTCTACAAATAAAGGTTCTTGTGCTTCTAATTCCGGTAATATTGTATCCATAATATAAGCTTGTTTCTTATCTACAGAAACATTTTCATCCATCGTGAAATATTCATAAATATAACGGAATCTCTTGGAATAATTCGCAAGCTCAATAGGACTAATGACAGGAATGTTCATTGTCACATTCATTCTACTACAACAACTTGCCATGAATAAAATATTCGGGAATAAATCTGCGTCATCATACTGAATGGATTGTGCTAATTTTTTATATGCATTCTCATACTCCTTATTAGTATATAGTGAAATACCACTATTGTAATAATACACAGCGATTCTATCGGTTGGAATAGTTCCCATATCAATTAACTGTTCTGCTCTATCTATATACTTCGATAACTCTCCTTTTCCAAGATGTGTCATCATCGCAATACAATTATTATAAACATCAAATAAGCGGATATAATTCTTACTATCCTCTAATTCCTTTTCAATCTCATGACTCAACTTGATAAACTCAATACCATTATCTGTAAACATATAATACATAAGCAATTGTATCTTACAACAAATAAATGAATTATTTGGTATATCCAACTTAGTATACACTTTTAAAAACTCCTTATCATCTCTATACCTATAGGTACAATTAAAGATATTCACCTTTAAAATATCTTCTAACTTTTTAGGTAATACACAAAATAAAGATAATAGTTGTTGAATATATGTATAAGGCAATAATTTATCTTGTACATAGTATAACTTTAAATGCATAAAAATATTATGTAAATCAGCATAGTAAACGAATTCTTTTATATTAGATAATATTTTAAGAGCTTTTTGTATTATTTTCACAATATCTTCTTTTCTATAATATTCAACTGCAACATACAGCTCATCAATTAATTGATCTAAAGCAGTGTCTACAATTGGAAATTCACCAAATTCAAGGTTAAACTTAGCTAAGAGTGCTGGATAGACATCCATAAAACGACAAATATTTCCTTTTTCAATACTTGATAAAGTCCCTATTGAACAAATATCTTTACAAAATGATGCTTGTGTCCATCTCGCACCTTTTGAGCCACTCAGCTGCTCTTTTCGATAAATACGTATAATAGACCCTATCATTTCACACCGTTTTTTACTTACTTCCATCTAACATCCTCCATGTATCCATACATGTATTATACTATATTTTTTACATAATTTGTAAATTTTATTAAAGTTTACGATATTATTACTTCTTATCCTTTTGTAAATTTTATAATATAAAATTTACATCAACTTCTAAAAAGTCATTTTTTAACTCAGGCACTTGTTTTAAACATTGAGTGTAATAACTACCTTCTATACCTATTATCTGTGAAACTTCTTCCCTTTCCATTTGAAACCATAGCGTATTCGTATCTTTATCTATATCATGATAGAAGATGGCATCTGTCTCCATTTTTTTATTTATCTTATATTTTAAAAGCTCTATTGCATAATCATGTAACTGATCATCAAAAATACGAATCTTTTCCTTTAGTTGTGAAACTGTGCTTACCAATCGCTTATGTTTATATACATCTGTGTGATGAAGAGTAAAACCAGAAAAGCATGCATTTGGCTTTAAAACAAGAATATATGCCCCTTTTTTACTAATATAAGTTACTTCTAATACATATTCAATATCACAACCACAACGTGAACATGAATAATGAAACATCTTATCTTCCAAGATCAATTGTTTATAACGTGGTTCTAACTCTTCCATAATAAGTGTTTCACATGTTATATGAGTATGCCATTGACAATTAGGACAATGAATTTCTACTAATACTGGTTTCATAGCTTTCCTCCTTTATTCTTTCTATCATCATAAAACAGTTATATAAGCTTTGTAAATGTTATTTATAACCTCTTTTCTTATCTACTTAAATTCCTCATTTATAAAATCATCTATTATCCTTTTCTACAAAATGATCAACATAAACAAAAAAAATCGATTA
>CAZQFM010000008.1:0-25442 GCA_964592705.1 uncultured Erysipelotrichaceae bacterium | reverse complement strand
CTTTTCTCTCTTCTTCTTTTTTGTACTATTAACTCTCCTTTTATTTCCTTGGAAACACCGTTTATTAGCTAATTTTAAATAATCTATTTTTAGATATTACATGTCACCTTCTTTTCTCTTACCTCATTCCTTATTCAAAAAGCTTAAAAATGAATTTGTGTAATAAACAGCTTATCCTAATAAAGATCCAATAACCATAGTCAAAAGTTTATTATCACAAATAAAAAAACAGCTAATGTATAACATTAGCTGCCGATTTATCTCTAACTATTCTTCACTTCTTTTATTATCTTTTAGCAGGGATAATTTCAATCCAGTAATTATCTGGATCATGAATAAAATATAGCCCCATCTCTACATTCTCATAACAAATACAACCCATTTCTTTATGATGTGCATAGGATTTCTCATAATCTTCAACAGAGAAACAAATATGACTTTCATTCTCACCTAAATCATATGGTTGTGGATGTGCTTGTAACCAAGTTAATTCTAATTCAAATGGTGTAACACCATCTCCTAAATACACTAAACGAAAACTACCATCACTAGCTTCTTTTTCTCTTACAATATCAAGACCAAGAGCTTCTTTATAAAATTGTATACTTTTTTCAAGATTTGTTACATTAATATTGCAATGTCTTATCGTAAATTGCATAAACTTTTCTCCTCTTATAATACCTCATTTATAAACATCGATTCATCTATTTCTATTTCTTTTCCATACGTATTTATCATCATACATGGCTGTACTTCGCTTTCTCCATCAATCGTAAGATCACATGCATGATAGATAATCATTTTCTTATCGGGCTTCTTTAAAGATGCAATCATTGCATCAATCCCTTTTTGTGAATAAGCAATAAATTCTGTCACAACGATTTGCTCATCACTTTCATACACAATAGCATAGCCTAAAGGCTGTTTACATTCATTATATAAAACCTTTATCATACCACCTTCTTGATACGTATAAGGTATGTAATAGTCTTTGTAATAAGATATATCACGTACACGATATCCTGTTTTATTCGTAATATATGCTTCATAAAGATGAAGAAGTTCTTCAGCTTCACGATTATTGACTGTATAATATTGTGCGCTATATGTATATCTATCAACATCTACTATTGTCTTTCTTTGATAATGGGATTCCACAAATCCATACGGCTTATATAGCTCCCAATCATATGCTTGTAAGATTGTAAACGCTTCTTCTTTACAATCTTCTAGTGCATATTGTAATAATTGTCGCATAAACCCTTGATGCTGATACATCTCATTAGTCGCTACCCCAACAATAAACGATACAGGATAAACTTTATTATGCAATGAAATTTCTACTCTCCTACGCTGTAACATCGTTACTAAATCATTCCCATTTGTTATGACATAGGTCTCATCACTTTTCCACATATGATCAAAAAAGAATGCTGTACTAGATACTGTCTCATCACGAAAACTTTGCATCCATAATTGGGATAATGCTTCTTTATCTGCTTCTTGAGCCTTACGTATCTTAATATCTCGTATTTGCATACCATACTTACGAATTTTGAAACATGGCTTCATATCTGTTTTTGCTTTACGAAGGTATGCTAACCCCATGTCATCTTCACGGTTAATCAATGTATAGTGATCAGGAGTATGTTGTAAGAAATGTTTTAATACTGCTACATACAATCCACGAATTTGTTTATTTGCTTTTTCCACATGCATTTGTAATGTATCATCTGATAAATGAGACGCAATATTAAAAGCTTCTAATTTCCCATCAATATAAATACATCCACCTATAAGCGATAATTCTTCAAAATGCTCTAATAAAAAACGCATTCCAACATTTTCACGCTCAACAGAATCATACTCATCATGTTCTTGTTTCCATATATCCATAAGTTCATAAACAGCTTCAAAATCTTCAGGTCCTAAAGGTTTAAACATAAACCTACCTTCATATTCTTTCAAAAAAGCATTATAATGATTCCTTCTTTTCTGCATCTTCTTTCCAGATAAGTCTCGTTGTTGCGCTACATCATATACATAATCTTGTGCAGAAATAAGATCCTTATAAATATACTTATCTCCATATGTATCTACACACCACTCTTTAAACTCTTCAATAAGAGATGTCATACAAAAAGGAACATCTAGTTTCTCACTATAAGCTATCATTGCTTCAATTGCTATTTTACGATGTTCTTTTTTACATAGTGGCATCATCCACATATGCTCATTTCCATTTTTCCATAATACTAATGCATAATCTGGAAAGGTATCAAACATAATATGATAAGCATTATTCCACATCAACATTGTGACGATATTAGAATTATACTCATGATAACCTGCCATCTCAATATATGGCTGTAATTCTTTTGCATTTTCTAGTGTTAGATTTTTCATAAGTCACCTTCTAAGTCAATAGTATTATTATACCCTAAATTATAATATATCAAAAGCAAAATTTTAGATAGAGTTATGCCCACTAGGATTCAAAAGCAATCATGTCTTACACTAACAAACTATATTTTAACCTCATAGCATATGATACTAACCCTTCTACAAATAAGAATTTACTATGATAATAAAAAAAGCTGCTGACTACTTAATCAACAGCCTATATAAAACCTATGCTTTATCTTTCTTCTTTATGATTCTTTCTTCTAAAGTATATCATCAATCCTGTTGATAGTCCTACAAGCATTGTCCATAACCCTACTTGTGTTCCATCTCCTGTTTGCACTTGATTTCCTGTTATCACATGAGATTCTTCATTATCAATGATATCCTCTGATACTGATGGAATATCTTGTTGTGCTTCTTTAATACAAAACTCTACTTCTTTTGTCACGCCATGATAGTTCTTATCTTCACTTACTGTTATTACTAATTTATAATTTCCTACTTCACTTGGTGCTCCTGTTAATTTCGTCCATATAGTATTTCTTGTTACTTCTTCATTCTTCACATACCATTCATATACTGGCACACTCTGACTTCCTATTTGTGTAATACTTGGTTCTATAACAGCTTGTCCATCATATATTTTATTCAAGTCATGATGAATGGTAATCATACTACTTGCTTTTGCTATTGTGAATGCTTTCTTTACTTCTATTCCTTCATAATCATTTGTACCTATAACCGTTGCTTTGATCCAATATGCCCCTGCATCTGTTGGAATCTCTGTTGTATATACCCCGTCTTCTAATGTGCTATATGTAAATTCTATTGTTCCAAACTGTACTTCTACACTTGGATTATTCGCTATTTCTCCATATACCCAACCTTGAATATCCAACTCTTGTTTCCATTGGTTCGTTGCTTTTGTTATCTCAAATGTTTTCTCTACTTCTGCACCTTCATGGTTTTCATCTCCTGCAAGAATAGCTTTCACTTTATAGCTACCTACATTCATTGGAGGTGTTTGTAATTTTATACCATCTGCTGTATACCATTCAAAGATTACTTCTCCTGTACTTCCTATTACACTAACTTGAGGGTTATCTACTTCTATTCCATCAAATAATCTATTTAAATTACTATCAATCGTAATCATACTATTTGCTTTTTCTATTGTGAATGCTTTCTTTACTTCTAATCCTTCATAATCATTTGTATGTCTAACAGTTGCCTTTACCCAATATGTACCTGCATCTCTTGGAATTTCTGCCGTATACACTCCATCCTTTGAGCCACTATACGTAAATTCGACTAACCCAAATTGCGCATCCGCACTTGGTTCTTTTGCACTTTCTCCATATACCCAATCTTGAATAGCCAAATCCACTATCCATTCATTATTTGCTTTTGTTATCGTAAAATCTTTCTCTGCTTCTGCACTTTTATAGTTAGCATCTTCTACAAGAATAGCTTTTACTTTATAGTTTCCTACATGGACTGGAGCTTCCTGTAGTCTTATACCATTTGCTGTATACCATTCAAAGATTACTTCTCCTGTACTTCCAACTGTTTCAAAATCTGTTGGATTTCCAACAGCTGTTCCATCATATATTTTATTCAAATCATCATGAATAATAATTGTACTTTCTTCTTTCTTTTTTGCAAAATTTAATGTAACATACAAAGGCAGCGTACTCCCTCTAATTGTACCACAATCATATGTATAAGTAATAGGAGTTCCATTTGTATATCCACTTACTATACCTGTATTCTTATCTAAGCTAGCACCACTAGTAATTGTGATTTTATTAAGGTCAATACCAGGTAATGTATCTACTATATTAAATGTTTCCTCAACTTCTCCTAAATGAATCATACTTGTAATTCTAGATATTTGAGACAATTTTGAATTATTTCCAATATTCAACCATGCTAAATTGGTAGATTCAATCCTTAAACTACTCAAAGCAGTATTGCTACTTATATCTAAACCTATAATCTTTGTATTTTTGCATTCCAAGTTCTCCAATGCAAGATTATTACTTATATCCAAGCTTGTAATATTAGTATTATTACAGGTCAAGTACCGCAATGCAAGATTCTTACTTACATCTATACTTGTTATATTCGTGTTATCAAGGAGTAATGTCTTCAAATCAGGGTTTTGGCTAATATCTAAGCTTGTGATTTTTGTACTATTACAGTCCAAATACCACAATGCAGGATTCTTACTTACATCTATACTGATAATACCTGTCTCATCAAAACACAACGACTCCAATGCAGAGTTGTTGCTTACATCTATGCTTGTAACTCCTGTATTACCACAATCTAAATCCTTTAATGCAAGATTATTACTTACATCGATACTAGTAATTCCAACAGTATAGCACCACAAACTTTCCAACATAAGATTATTACTTACATCTATGCTTGTGATTCCAGTATAATTACAGTTTAACTCCTTCAATACAGAATTGTTACTTACATCTATGCTTGTAATATTTGTATTGTTACATTCCAAATTCTCCAATGCAAGATTCTTACTTACATCCAAGCTTGTAATATTGGTATTATCACAGCGCAGATTCTTCAATGCAGGATTCTTACTTACATCTAAACTTGTGATTCCTGTGTAACAACAACTCAAATACATAAGATTCAAAAAATACTCAATTCCTTTAATACTTTTGATATCTTTTTTACCATATAGATATATATTAGTTACTTTATTAATTTCATCACTAGATAAGGTACCATCATTATCACTATCATAATTATTACTTATATATTCTCTAAATACTGGATCTGGAAAGTTTTGTTCATTTAATTCCACATCACCTACTACTTTTTCAACATGTTGAATGCTTCCCTTATTTTCTAATACTTCCATTTCTATCTTTTCATCTGTAAGAGAATATTCCTTTGCTATAGATTCACTCTGTGCAAATACACTTTCTATAGAATGTGATACAGATGATATAATCAAGCCAATCACCATGGCTACTTTCACTTTCTGTTTATACATAATTTATACCCCTTTCTCCCAAGTTCAAATATATATACTATCAACCATAATAATAACACAATAATAAACCAATTATTACCAATAAAAAATATTTATTAAAATGATGATAAAAAAAGGTATTTTTTGTACTTGCACTAGTAAACTTATTCAACTCATAGCTTTTTCTCACCTTTGATTTAGAGATACAATTATTTACCTTCATATTTCCATTAATGATATTATTAGAAAGATTTTAGGGGGTATTAACACACATTTTATTATTTTTAATATAGTTATACTCATCTAAATCTTAACTTTTATTACAAAAACGTAAAAAAGAAAAAGAGCTAATATATTCAGCTCTATACATTTAAATATTGTGCCATACTTTTTTGAAGGTGATTAGCCTTTTCTTGTGCTTCTTCCTCACTTTTCCCTCTCACACAATAATAAAACTTACATTTTGGTTCTGTTCCACTAGGACGAATTGCAATCCAACTACCATCATCTAAATAATATTTTAATACATTGGCTTTTGGTATCTCCACTATTTCAACTTCTTTACCCACTTCCAAACGTTTCCTTTTATGATAATCTTCGATACATACTACTCTCATACCAGCAATCTCTTGTAAAGGATGATCACGTAATGTTTGAAGAAGAGTATTCATCTTTTCTGCTCCTTCTTGTCCAGCAAAAGTTACAGAAATAGTTGTATCTACATAATATCCTAGTGTTTCATAAAGTTCATAAAGGACATCTATCAAATCTTTTCCTTGTTGTTTATAATAGTTTGCAGCTTCTGCCAACATTAAACATGCTTGTGGTGCATCCTTATCACGAACAAAAGACTTCAATAAATAACCATAGCTTTCTTCATAGCCGAATACATATTGATAATCTCCTCTTTTTTCATATGTCTCAATCTTATCACCAATAAACTTGAATCCTGTTAATGTTTTTTCACATATAACACCATATTTCTGCGCAACCTTTTCTCCTAAATCACTCGTTACAATTGTATTAAGCATAATGGATTTTTCCTTTAGCTGTTCTTTCTTCATCATTTGAGAAAAGATATACTCCATAAGAATAGCTCCACACTGATTTCCTGTTAACAGTACATAATCTTCTTGGTGCTTTACAGCTACTCCCATTCTATCCGCATCAGGATCACATACAAGTACAAGATCTGCATTTTCTTTCTTTGCATATTCAATTCCTAACACATAAGCTTCTCCTTCCTCTGGATTTGCAGAAGCGGTATAGGTAAAATCAGGATCAGGATTACATTGTTCTTGTACTGGTATTACATGATAGCCAGCACGTTGAAATAATTCTTGAATAGGTACATTCCCTGTTCCATGTTCAGGTGAAAAAATAATCTTTAGTTTCGTTTTATCCACTTCAGGATAAAACTGCATAGCTAAAACTTCTTTATAATAGGCCTCATCTACTTCTTTTCCAATAATTGTAATTAGCTCTAATTGTTCTTTTGTCGGTTGCACTTGAATAGCCAACTCATCCTCTACTGCTTCAACATAGCTTACTACTTTTTGCGCAAGTTCTGGTATAAGTTGACAACCCTGTTCATCATATAATTTATATCCATTATATTCTTTAGGATTATGAGAAGCAGTTATCATGATACCACCAAAACAGTGATAATAACGTACGGCAAAGGATAACTGTGGTGTAGGACGTAAAGCATCAAATACATACGTACGAATACCATATGTTGCGAATAACTTAGCACTATCCATCGCAAATTCATAAGACATGTGACGATTATCATATCCTATCGCAATACCTCTTTGCTTAGCATCTTCTCCAGCCTGTAACACATACTGGATAAATCCCATATTAGCTTTACGTAGCATATACACATTCATACGATTCGTACCTGGGCCTAATACACCTCGCATACCTGCTGTCCCAAATACAAGTGTTTGATAAAAACTGTCCTTTTTAGTAGCCTCATCCATATTCTTTAATATTTCCTTATCCAATGGATCTACATTAGGATGTTGCAACCAACGTTCATATTCTTGCTTCACCATGATTATTTCTCCTTTTCTTCCCTATAAAAAAGATAGCAACTGCTACCTCCTATTTACTAACCAATAATTTTTTGAGCGCGTAATACTTCCTCAATTGCTGCGATAGCAGCTTCTTCATCTTCACCATTACATGTAATTGTAATTTCTGATTGTGTAGGAATACCTAATGACATTACACCCATAATAGATTTCATGTTCACTTCACGACCTTTAAATGAAACATTTATTTCGCTTTTAAACTTACTAGCTGCATTAACAGCTACTGTTGCTGGACGAGCATGTAACCCAACTGGATCGACTACCGATACTGTTATTGTTTTCATATTCAAAATTCCTCCTAATTTAGTATTATGTTTACATTCTTTATTTTAAACCATTTTAATAACACTTACAACGTTAAATTCATATTTTTTGAAATATTATGCAATTTTCACTTATCAAGATATGCATAATCTTCTTCCCCACATTATTATAATATACACATAATCCCTCTTTCATATGTATACATTTTATTCTTTTTTCATAACTTCTTTATAACCATACTATTTTCTTCATATCATAGCATCAAAAGAAATATTAAAATATATCTAAAATTCTAATAAATAAAAAAGAGAATCTACAGTATTAAGTATTTGAAATGAAAACAATATATTTCCTGTTTTCCATCTAAATAAAAAGTTCTAACCTACTTTTCTTCATAGCTTTATCAAAAATATTTTTCTATGATTCTCTTTTTATTATTTATGTAGTTCATCTTATCCACAACACTTTCATATTTACCCTATCTATAGCTCTATTATATAGATACTTAATACATATAAAAAGCAAACTTTCCTTAAACTTCATCAATCGACATCTTCTTTGTATTTACACTCTTTTATAAAAAAGTGAACCTCTTTTATTAACTGATGTTCAGTTAATTTCTAAGGCTCACTACTTATTATAAGAAGAATGAATACTGTTTAATAATGTTTCTATTTTATCAAAAGTATTATACTTCCTCTTTTCTATTTTTCTTTCTAAAGCACATCATCAACCCTGTAGATAATCCAGCTAGTATCGTCCATAGTCCCACTTGCGTACTATCTCCCGTTTGTACTCCTGTTACTCCTTGTGCTGGTGTTGGTACCACTACCTTATTTTCTAAGATCGAGAACTCTTGTTCAACAGTTAATCCAGTATAATTTTCATCTTCCGCTACTGTTACTACTACTTTATAGTCTCCTACTGCCTACTGCACTTGGGGCTGTTTCTAATTTCTTCCATGTAATAGCTTTGATTATCGTTTCTTCTTTTTGATACCACTCAGTTCCTGTACTTCCTATTACTGTTACTTGTGGCTCCGCAACAGCTTGTCCATCATATACTTTATTTAAATCATCATTGACGATAATAGAACTTGCTTGTTACTTTTTATTAAAATGTAAGATAACCGATAAGGTTTCTGCTCCATGCATAGATGTACCACAATCATAAGTATAAGTAATAGGTATTCCATTGACATATCCATTTACAACACCTGTATCTTTATCTAAACTAGCACCACCAGTAATTGTGATTTTATCAATATCAATACCAGGGAATACTTCTGTAATATTAAATGTACCCACAACTTCTCCTAAATCAATATTACTATCATCTATAGATACATATAAATTTTGATTATCTCCAATATTAAACCATGCTAAATCATTATTTTCGGCAATCAACAATTTCAATTCTGTATTCTTACTTACATCTAAACTTGTAATTCCTGTGTTATCCAACCACAACTCTGTCAATGCTGTATTCTTACTTACATCTAATTCTGTAATTCCTATTCCACTACAATTTAACTCTGTTAATTCAGGATTGTTACTTACATCTAATTATGTGATTCCTGTGCTATAACAATACAAATATGTCAATGCTGTATTCTTACTTACATCTAAACTTGTAATTCCTGTATTACTACAACTCAACCATGTCAATGCTGTATTATTACTTACATCTAAACTTGTAATTCCTGTGCTATCCAACCACAACTTTGTCAATGCTGTATTATTACTTACATCTAATTCTGTAATTCCTATTCTACTACAATTTAACTCTGTTAATTCAGGATTGTTACTTACATCTAATTCTGTAATTCCTGTGCTTCTACAATCTAAATATGTCAATGCTGTATTATTACTTACATCTAAACTTGTAATTCCTGTATTACTACAACTCAACCATGTCAATGCTGTATTATTACTTACATCTAAACTTGTAATTCCTGTGCTATCCAACCACAACTTTGTCAATGCTGTATTATTACTTACATCTAATTCTGTGATTCCTGCTCCATAACACAACAACTCTGTCAATGCTGTATTCTTAGTTATATCTAATTCTGTGATTCCTGTGTAACTACAATTTAACTCTGTTAATTCAGGATTGTTACTTACATCTAATTCTGTGATTCCTGTCTGAAAACAAGTTAAAGACATAAGATTAGGAAAATGTTCAATTCCTTGCAAACTTGTTATATTTTGGTTACGAACTACCCATATATCTGTTATATTATTAATCTCATCACTAGATAATATACCATCTCTATCTTTATCAAAATTCTCTTTTATATACTTCCTAAAATATCTATCAGGAAAATTTGCTTTCTTAATTTTTATATATCCTGTTTGTCCAACACATTGAATTCTTTTTATACTTCCTAAGAACCTATTTACAAAAATATTTAACCCTTTTTCTTTATGCGTTCTTTTCATAATTTATTTTCCTTTCTATTCACTAATCAATATACAATATCAATCATAATATTTCCATGAGATGCAATAAAAACCATTAATTCCCATAGTCAAAAAAAGAAAAGTGATATTCTATCTTTTATAAAATATCACGAAATCACATATTATAAACGTATCTAGTACTTATTAACGTACCAATGTTTCTATTTTCTTACGATAAGCAACATAATCATTTTCTTCAATTTTATCTTCTAATAAATTTCTTTGTTTTGGGTTATCTAAATTATACTTATAAACAGGAAGATATGTTAGAGGATTCAAATCCTTATCATAGATCATACATGGTATTTTATTATATTCATTTTCAATACAACCTTCACCATAATATCTTTCCATTTCATCTACATCTTGCATACACACATGTTCATTCAATGTAAGTATCTCTCCTAATACCATATCATCACCATCAATAAGTGCAGGATAAACAACTCCTTTAATCGTATACAAAGAACCTTTCACATATCCCTCTTCTTTGTGTAAAACATGTCCTTTAAAATACTTATCATAATTATATTGTCCTTCACGTAAAGTTCCATATACAAAAATTTTCATATTAATGCGTTGTACCTCCAGTTACTTTAATGTCTTCATCATATAATACAATAGCTTCGATAGCTGCACACAATCCATCAACAATCATATCCAATGGCATAGATGGTGTACCTGTTGATTTTAATAATACTTGTTGAGGTAAAAAAGGAATGTGAATAAAGCCACTTTTTTTCCCAGGAAATTTTTTATCAATCAAATAACGTACACCATAAGTAACATGATTACACACAAATGTTCCTGCCGTGTTAGATATAGATGCTGGTATCTTTTGTTTTCGTATATGCTCTACCATTGCCTTAATAGGTAAATTCACAAAATAAGCAGCTGGTCCATCTGCATATACAGGTTCGTCAACCATTTGATTTCCCTCATTATCCGGTATACGATAATCATCTATATTGATTCCGATACGTTCAATACTAATATCACTTCTACCACCAGCCTGACCAATGGACACAATAACATCTGGATTATGCAGTGTTATTGCTTCTTCAATAGCAGTTAATGATTTATGACATACTGTTGGAATTTCCAGTTTTATAATGGTAGCTCCTTGAATAACATCTGGAAGCCTCTTTACAGACTCAATTGCTGGATTAATAGATTCTCCACCAAAAGGATCAAATCCTGTAACTAAAATTTTCATATTGTTTCCTCTTTCTAAAATGCCCATATAAGCATTAATATAACATGTACAACAATTAGGATAAGTGCCATCGGTACTTGTGCTTTTATTACAGCCCATTTATCTTTTATGTCTAATAAGGCACATGGAACTATATTGAAATTAGCTGCCATTGGCGTCATTAACGTACCACAAAAACCTGCCGTCATACCAAGAGCACCAACAATAGCAGGGTCTCCTCCTTGCATAATCACGAATGGTACTCCAATTCCAGCTGTAATAACACTAAAGGCTGTAAACCCATTTCCCATAATCATCGTAAAAATGACCATACCTAATACATAAATAATAACACCTAATACGATATTAGGAGATGGAACCATTTGTAAAATGATATTGGAAATAAGATCCCCCATACCTACTTTAGAAAACACACTACCTAATGCAGCTAATAGTTGTGGTAAAAGACTAGCTGCTCCAACTTGCATAAGCAACTTACTTGTATCCTCTCTTGTATCTTTCATCTTTGGTTTACAAATAACAACTGCAAGAATAGTAGCTACTAGACAAGCAACTCCTACCATAATCGCACTATTTAATTCTTTTCCATTTATTTTCACAAACGATAACAATAAAGCAATAGCTCCGATTGTTACAGCAGGAATAAAAATCTTATTCCCTAATCGTTTACTTGCTTCCTTACGTTCTTGTACAGGAGCTTCTTGAAAGCTTCCCATTTGAACTTGTTTAGTAGCTGTTAAAAGCCCCATAACACAGAGAAGTCCTCCTGTAACCTCTGCAGGTAAAACATTACCAAACATAAAAATGACACCTAATAATAACCAAAATAGAAACGTTCCTAAACGTGCTTGTTTATTTTGTAAGCTACGATAAGCTGCATCATAACATACAATACCACACAATATAAAGAAAATTTCAGGCGCAAATGATAAAAATTGATCCATATTACTTGCCTCCTTCTCTCTTTAACTTACGATCATAAAGTAAAACTTGTATAAGCGTCAATACAACGGTAATCAATGCAACAGGTATCGATGCTAATGCAATACTACCTAATGTCACTTCACTATATCCAAGACTTGCTAATGTACCTTGAATAAGTAAAACACCACTTGCGGCTGGAAAACAATTTTGCGCAAAAAAGTTTCCAAAATTTTCTACAGCAGCTGACTGTGCTTTTATTTCACAATCCTGCTCTTCACTAAGAGCACTTCCCTTCGCTGTTTCTCCTGCTGCTTGTGTCATAGGTAAAATCAAAGGACGTACAAACTGTACATGCCCTCCTACACGTATATTCAATGCAGCCGCAATAGATCGAATAACCATATAAATCGATAATATCTTTCCTGCAGTCGCCTGCTTAATATTCCCTATTAGTTCACTTGCCCGCTCTTTTAAACCATATCTCTCTATCATAGCAAGTACAGGAAACATAATAAGAAAAATAGACATCACACGCTGTTTAACAAAAGCCTCTCCAATAATAGCTAATATTTCGACAATATTTAAGCCAGATACAAGACCTGTCACAAGTCCTGAAACAAGTACAACCGCAAATACATCAAATTTGCATATAAAACCAATTATAATAATTACAATCCCAATGAGTTTTAAATACTCCATATACTATCTCCTCTCTCTCTTTCGTTCATTCTAACAAATTTTCAGAATAGACGAAAGTGTTTTATCATCAATTTTCATTTTCTTTCACAAATACATATTCACTAATGGATGATAATTCCTCTATATACTCATAGCCATCTTCTCTAAAAGCACGTATTCCAGCTAATGTATCAATTTTATTTTTTACTATATAGTGAATCATTTTTCCACGAGCCATTTTTGCTTGTGTTGAAATCGTCTTTAATTTCCCCTCTTTACGAATTTTAAAAGTAATACATATATAGGTATCTTCCCTTCGTAAATAAGGAGTCACACATTTACTGTACTCTTTACTAGCAAGGTCAATGATGTATGGATGTTCATGTGTACATAATTCATCTCTAAGCCCTTCAATTAACTTTTGCCCCCAAAAAGCATATAAATCTTCTACCTCATCAACTGCTAATTTAGTCAACATTTCTAAACGATATGGATAAATACTATCCATAGGTTTTACAATTCCATAAAGCCCAGATAAAATACGCACATGCTTCTGTGCATAAGCCAAATCTTCTTCATGAAACATTTCTGTGTGCATAGACTTAAATTGTAAACCATCATATGTAAAAATAGCAGGATAACCATCTATATGATATTGAAATGATTGAAATCTCTCTGCAGTAAGAGAGGCAATCTTTTCATTCACTTTCATAAGTTTTGCTATATCAGAAGCTGTATATGTTTTTAAAACATTTACAATCTGTTTCGTATCTTCTAAATAGGTAGGTAACGTTAACATGTACGTATGATCCTCTAATTTCATATTTTTCGTAGGTGATAACATAAATAACATCTTTTTCACATCCTTTATGTACTATTATAAAGAATTAAAAAAAGAATTTCTACTATTCTCCTTTTAACATAAAAAAATCTAGTACACCACTAGACTCTTCATAAAGTTATATTTGATTTTTTAAATATCGAAATTCTTCCTGCGTTATATATCCTGCATCTACATAGGCATAAAGTTCATGAAGCTTTTCTAAATTACAAAATGCTGTTTGTTTTTTAGGCTCTTCATAAGGAAGTTCTACTATTTCTTTTACCTCATAATCAGCTGTCGTATGTTGTAAAGGAGCTTCTTTTATACTCTTCATTTGTTTTATCAATTCTTCTGCTAAAGACTGCAATAATACATAACTCATACAACTGTTCACAGTTCCCCCTGTAGCCGCTACAGCATTCACAGCTATTTTCTTCCCTGTTTTCTTTAACAGATACTTAGAAAAACTACTCATACCAGATCCAGCGGTTTTCACGGAACTCGTAGCTCCCAATAACATCATAAGTATCATTTGTACATCAGATTTACTGGATAATCGTAAAAAGTTTGTTGGGGCATACAAATAATATAGTTCTTGAGCTAATAATGCACTATGAATATAAAATTGCAAATAATCTAATGGCCATAACCAAGCCCCTACACTTCCTAACACAAAGGAAAAGGTTCCTGTTTGAACACAATATTTATGAATTCTCTTTTTCGCTATATATTCAATAACTTCTTCATCCAATAGCTTAGTACCTTCCTCCATTATCCTATCTACTTCATAAGAAGGTAAATATTTTAAAAGATTCGATCTTAGGAAGCTTGTCCTCTCCACATACATAAACGTTTTTACGAATCGCATCATATTGTTTATCACTTCTTTCTCTTTTATTGTATCACAGGATGATACAAATATAAACTTAGTTATCTATTTATTACTACCTTTTCCTATAAACTTTCACTTCCTATAAGCTTTTCCATGATATATTCTATATGACCAGAATCTTCATTTACCTGCTCTTTCTGTATGACAAAACCTTTCTTTAAATAAAAGTTCATAGCCTGTATATTCTCTTTATAAACTGCTAATCGTAATTTTTTATATCGATCACCTACATAGTCCAATAATAAACTTCCCACTCCAAATCCTTGATAATCTACATCAATGAATAAAGCTCCAATATATTCATGATCAATAATACTGATAAACCCTCTTATTCTATGCCCATCATCGTATACAAAAGTCTCTGACATAGGAAGATAAATATCTTTTACAGTATCATAATGCTGTATCCAATATTCTTTGTTTATAAACGAATGTGCTTTACAAGTACTTGATAACCAAATATTCATAACACAATCTAAATCTTCTTTTCCTAATTTACGAATCATACTATTCATCACATCAACCATTCCCTTCCTATTCTCTCCTTACTTATGATAAGGTTCATGATGATTAATTTTATATGCACGATAAATTTGTTCTAACAATAATACTCTAACCATTTGATGCGTAAACGTTAAATCTGACATTTTCCAACGAAAGTTTGCCCTCTGTATGACAGCTTTACTCAACCCTAAAGAACCTCCAATAACAAAGACAATATTAGGACTTTGATATAATTGAATATGTTGTAGCTTTTGTGCCAATCCCTCACTACTCAGCATCTCTCCTCTTACATCAAGTAATATCATATAATCATGATCTTTCACTTTCGAAAGAATACGATTCCCTTCTTTTTCTTTTACTTGTTCATTTTGCGCATCTGAATTTGTTTGAGGTGCTTGTTCATCAGCTACTTCTACAATTTCTAATTTTGTATAAGATTTCAACCTCTTGGCATACTCCTCCACAAGCATGAGTAGCGCTTTTTCCTTTAACTTTCCAACAACAACCAACTTTATCATAAAACACCTTTCTTACTATTTTTTATATCTTAATTCAGTATACTTCTGCATAAATTCTACATAAAAGTCAATTTTTTTACAATAAATTATTGATTTTTTTCAAAAATTAATGTACTATTATAATATAGTTACGGATATTTCCTAACTATATAAAGGATGACCCCCTCATCCTGTTATTTATGGAGGTTTATGTACAGCCCCTCTGTTTCATTAGTGCCTCCATAAATTTATAACACATTGGCAACGTATCACACAAGGGTATCGTTGCTATTTTATTATTATCAAATATAATGCTTTTTAATAAAATAGATTAATCTTTCATTTTCAAGAGAAGTGGTACTCATATCTTTGGGTCCACTTCTTTACATTACCAATATAACTTTTTTATTTCATCAACATAAAATTCCTATTTATGAAAATAATTTAATGAAATGATTACTAACAAATAAAAAAAGAGGTGATAACCTCATGAAGTATTTCACTCTCTGTTACCACCAATATAAATTTCAAATTGTGCAGCCGCATGTAATCTTAATTTCTTATCAAACTTGTCTTTTTGATGGAGATGCTCTATTAACGTTCTCATAGCTAATTCTCGTGTATTCCCTTCTTGAGAAATATGAGCTAATACAATTTCTTTTGTATTCTCTCCTATAACTTCACATAACAAATGAGCACTATCTTCATTACACAAATGTCCACTATCATTCATAATACGCTGTTTTAAATATAGAGGGCGTGATGTCTGCATAAGCATCTCTACATCATGATTACTTTCCATAATATAATAGTCTGCATTTCTAATATATTTTTTTATTTCATGCTTTATGTAACCTGTATCCGTAATATATACAACTTTTTCTGTTTCTGATGCAATCACAAAACCAACCGTATCTTTACAATCATGAGACATAGGTATAGGTGTAATCACTAAATCATCAATATAAATCTCTTCATATGGAGATATTTTTTTATGACATTCTACCTCCACATTTTGTGTTGCATAAACAGGTAAGTGTTGGAACATTTTTAATTGTGATATATGATCTGAATGTGTATGGGTAAGCAATAGTGCCGTCGCTGTTTGATAATCATATTGTAGCTTCTCAAAACATTGTGTTAGATATTTTTTCGTACTTCCACAATCTACAATCAAGACAGTATCTTTATGACGAATAAGTGTACAATTCCCTTTTGATCCACTCGCTAAAATCGCAAACTTCATATCTTTATTCCCTTCTAAGGAAGCAGAAGAGCTGGATTTAGTTTCACTCCATTTCTTCTAATTTCAAAGTGAACATGAGCTCCAAACGCTAATCCTGTCTCTCCTATATTTCCTATTTCTTCCCCTTGGGCAACAGTAGAACCTACTGGGAAAAATCCAGGATTCGCCATATGCCCATAATATGTCGTATAACCATTATTATGATCAATTACATAATAATACCCATTAATACTATGGTAACTATTAATCGTAACAACTCCACGGTCTGCTGCTAATATCTTGCCATACTTATTCAAACGATTCTGAATATCAAGTGCTTGATGCCCTGCATAACATCCCCAACCACAAGTCACAATCGGATTTCTAACAGGCCATATAAAGTTACCACTACCAACATTAGGTAAAATCATCGTACCTAACTTGATAACCTCTCGTATCGGCTCTTTTGTACGATAAGATGCAATTTCTTCCCCGCCTATAGAAACACCATTGATATAGCGCTCACGAAACTTCACATTCTCAAGCCCTAACTGTGCATCCTGAACAATAACTCTTCTTCCTTCTTGTAGCGTATCATCATAAATATATTCAGGTTCTCCAGGAGATACTATTCTTTCTTCTTGATACTCTTTTACTACTTCAAAATTAATCGGTGAATTTAGTGCTGTTACATTTAATGTTAACCCTGCTGGTAATAACTGATCTGCTGAACGTAGCTTATCATGATTAATCGACAACAAGTGCTGAACCGTTATATTCCTAATCCATGCAATCCCTGCCACTGTATCAAATTCTTGTGTAACATAACTCTTTGGCTCTGTATCATAACCATAATTCAAGTAATTAAGAACCTCTTCTTTATTTTTCGCAATGTTACTTTGTGACGCAAGTCCTTTTGTAATCGTAACATTATCTGTAAAACGTGCACTTAATACACGTTCTCCATATTCTCCATTTCCAAGCTCAGGTGTCGTTTTATTAGCCTGTAACAGATCATAAACATCTTTTGACACAAAGTTTAATACATACTCATCTCTTGCATCCTTAAAATCCTCTAAGCTTTTCACATATAAGATAGCACCATTCGAAAAAGCGATCTTATGTGTCTCGACAGAAAATAAATCATGATCATTTATATAGGACAATATTTCATCATCTTTATTTTCATATTCTACATAACTTAAAGAGTTTACAATATATACATCTTCTCCAAGGCCAAGTTTCGTATCTGGAAAATCAGCTTCATATCGCTCCATATAAACATTCGATAAGAATGCATCTAACTTTTCTCTATCATATAAAACACCAACTTTACGATCTTTATAATATAGATTATGTACTTCTTTCGCTTCATGATTCGTCTGTATAACACGCTGTTCAATAATTGGATTTTGTGTTACCAAACTTTCTGCAGGATTTCCCACAACATCCAATATTTGAAAACGTTGTGATAAATAAGTTATCACAATACTGAACACACATGCGATTACAATAATATAAAGCTTTTTCATGAACTTCCTTCTTTCTTAAAACTCAGATGCCAGATTAAAAAAGGCTGATATAGACTTTCTAAATACTAATTGTACACGACCAGTAGATCCATTACGATGTTTAGCTAATTCCAAATCCGCAATCTTGTCTTTGTCCTTTTCCTCTTCTGGTTCATCTTTATCATAATAATCTTCACGATATAAAAACATAACGATATCCGCATCCTGCTCAATCGCTCCAGACTCACGTAAGTCTGATAACATCGGTCGCTTCTCTGTTCTCGTTTCCACAGAACGTGAAAGCTGTGAAAGGGCAATAACAGGACATTCCATCTCTCTAGCTAAACCTTTTAAAGAACGTGAAATTTCAGATACTTCCTGTTGTCTGTTATCTCCACTAGCTCTGCCTCCACTACTAATCAATTGAAGATAGTCTATAATCACCATAGCCAAACCATGCTCCGAATGTAACTTACGACATTTTGAAAAAATTTCAGAGACTTTCACATTGGCACTATCATCAATAAAAATTTTACTTGCGTTTAACTCATTTGCGCTCTCACAAAGCTTATTATATTCCATATCGGTTATGGCACCACTACGTAACTTCCCTGATTCCACTTCCGATTTTGCACTTAAAATACGCTTCATCAACGATTCTGCAGGCATCTCCAAAGAAAAAATCGCAACTGCACCAGGGTTATAAAAGGAGGCATTCAACCCTAAATTTAACGCAAATGCTGTTTTTCCCATGGCAGGACGAGCAGCTAGAATAATCAAATCACCTTTTTGAAAACCATTCGTCATATTATCTAATGCACTGTACCCTGTTTTCACACCTGTAACTCGTGAATCCGCATTTCGTAAATTACGGATTTCTTCCATAACATTACTAATTACTTCTTTACTACTTTTAAACTCAGTTGCTCGTCTACTGCGTGTAACTTGTAAAATATCACGTTCTGCTTTATCCATAACGTTATCTAACTCATTACTCGCATCAAAACCTTCTTCCGCAATTTTCTCTGCTGTCTCAATTAAACGACGCAAATGTGCACGACTACGAATCAATTCCACATAATGATGTGCATTAGCTGATGAAACTGCTGTATCTGCTAATTTCACAATATAATCTGCCCCACCTACTAGATGAAGTTGTTCAGTATCATTTAAACGTGTAATTAACCCTGTCACATCAATCGGTTTATTGCCCTCCAAAAGCTCCATCATAGCAGAGAAAATACGCTGATGAATATCTAAATAAAAATCTGTTTTCTCTAACCCATGATCATATACGACTTGTGTAACTCTAGGGTATATAAAAGCATCGCACCTAAAATCGATTGATCTGCTTCATTACTATGTGGTAACTCTCTTCTCATGGTAACCTCCTACTGCTCTTGAATATGAACTTTTATTGTCCCAATAACTTTATTCTTATATAAATCAATACGAACATTACTAAAACCTAAACATGAAAGATGTCCTGTATCTAACACTTTTCTCTTGTCTACATGAATATTGTGCTGTTTATGCAACTGTTCAATAATTTGCTTTGTCGACACACCGCCAAACACTTTTCCACCTTCTCCTGTTTTTAGCTTAAAGGTTAATGTAATTTTTTCTAGTTGTTTTGCGATATCTTCTGCTTTTGCTTCTAACTCTTTTTCCTCAAGCTCATGTTGTAAATTTTGTCTATCCAATATCTCCATACTTCTTTTAGTAGCTTCCACACCCAATTTTTGTTTCACTAAAAAATTTCTTCCATATCCATCGGCAACTTCCACTACGTCACCTTTTTTCCCTAACTTCTTTACATCACTTGTTAGAATCACTTTCATCTTCTTTACCCTCCTCTTCTAAATATTGATCGATTGTCTTTTTCAGTTCATCATAAATTTCATATACACTGGCACCTTCTCGCTGAAGAGCTGCAGCACTAAAGTGACCTCCACCCTTCATCTTCTCCATAATAACCTGTACATTGACAATCCCTTTACTACGTGCTGAAACATTTACCATATCACTAGCTGTTTTCGCAATAACAAAACTTGCTTCAATCCCTTTAATATTCAATAAGGAATCAGCACTCTGTGCCATTAATGTTCTATTTAGTATATGTTCATCGTCAACAGCAGAAATAACCATATTCCCTTTATATTCCTCACTGTATTTCAAGATATTGGTTTTTGCTTCAAACTCATCAAATGTCTCTTTTAACATATTTTCAGCAGCCATTGGATCAATTCCAACCTTACGCAAATAAGCAGCTGCTTCAAAGGTACGACTTCCTGTTCGCATTTTAAAGCGATTCGTATCCACTAAAATACCAAGATACATAAGAGTTGCTTCTTCTTCACTCAAGTCTACTTTATTTGCTTGATAAGGCAATAATTCCGTAATTAGCTCACAAGAAGAACTAGCGCTCGATTCAATATAAACAAGTAATGGATTATCAATGAATGTTTCTCCTCGGCGATGATGATCAATGACAATAATTTTATTTCCTTTTTTCAGTGTTTCTACACCACCACTTATCGTAGGGTCGTGATGATCTACAACAATGATTAAATCTTTCTTAGTAATGAGTTTACTAGCCTCTGCATCTGAAATAAATTGGTGACGCTCTTTTAACTTATCATGATAGATCTGTAAAGCTTCTTTCAATTGTGGTTCTACACCACCACTTTCCGATACAACATAACATGTTTTTTTATAAGATGCACATATGCGGCTTACACATAGAGCAGCAGCCATACAATCAAAGTCCATTTCTTTATGTCCTATAATAAACACTCGATCAGCCTCTGAAATAGCTTCTTTAATAGCTTGTGCCATCACACGCACACGCACTTTACTTCTTTTTTCTTTCGCTTCACTATTCCCCCCAAAATACTTCACATTTTCTCCATAACGCTTCACCGCAACTTGATCACCACCACGACTCTGTGCAAGCTCCAATAAATCATTTACCATCGTATCCATAAGGTGATAATCACTCGTACCTCTTGCAAAAGACATACTTAATGTTATTGAAACATCAATTGCATCAGCAGCACTTCGAATCTCATTTAAAATAGAAAAACGATCTTTTACAATTTGCGCAAATATATCCTCATTTAAAATTACTAAGAAACGATCCGAACGTAAACGGCGAATAAACATACCATATTTAGTTGCCCAATTAACAAGTGGTTGACGTAAATTCGTATTAATAAGAGCCATTTTAGCCTCATCTTCATACTGTTGAGTTTCCAAATAATTATCTAAATGTAACAAACCAGCTACAACATGTTCTTTTTGATAATTTAGTGAAAGCGTCTGATATTCTGTAATATCACGCACATATAAAACTTGTGCATTTTCTTTACGTGTCACTTCATATATATATTGTTCATGTTTCCCAATAATGGTATCTACTTCTCCCTGAAATAACTCTGATATTTCTGGTATCCAACTAGTAACTTTCTTTCCTAATACACCAATATTACGTGTTTCTAAAAAGTCATTCATCCATGTAGCCATATATTGATCATCATACGTAATAATTCCAATTTCACCAAATACAAGTGCATCTTTCGCATCACTACCTAAAATTCTAGAAATATCAATATCGCGTTTCTGTTTATCATTTTGAAAACGATACATAATCCAAATAATTAATGTCACGTTAATAGCTAAAAAAACAGAAAGTACAATAGCAAATTGATGAAAATTTGCTAAATAAAGTGCAATTAAAGCAATAATTTGTGCAAATACAATAATTCCCACTTGTACCTTAAAGTTCTCTAAACGATCCATTAAGAACACCTCTTTTCCACTTTCCTCGAATATCAAAACACATATCAATCATACCAATGCTGGCAATAACCAATTGTATTATTGGAAGAAATACTCCCACCACAACGAAAACAATCCATTTCCGCTTCTTATTCATGATTAACCACAACAAACAAGTCATCACTCCATATCCTATACTAATAACACTACTAATCATCCATAGCCCTAGTATATAGGAAAAGAGTGTACCCTCTAATTTTACCACATTTCCATATAAAAAGAGTATCCAAATAATGAAACATATATAACCAATCATTTTGGGTAAACGAATATCATAAAGACTTTTCATACGATAATCATATAATTTCAACCTTTTTAACAACACCATCGACAACATATGTACACAAATGGTCTGAAGAAAAGTTGTTACACAGAATACGATTATGAATAATACTTTTGTGAACACTTCTACATTCCCTATAGAAAGTTGCAGTTCTTGAAACATATTTAAGAAGAAAGTTAAATCATCACCTAGATTATATCCAAATATATGCGCAAAAAGTACCATTGTGATAATGTAAGAAAACAGTGTAACGACACCGGTTGCCGTTAGTAACAAAATATGTGGCCACCGCTTTCTTATACCACCACCATATATGATTCCTAGTACAATACAGGAAAACAAATAAAAAATCATTGTTGGAGTCGATAAAAAAACACTAATAAGCAACATACTGAAAGCGACTCCAATAGCATGCTTCACACCATATTTTACAGTATATATCAGGATTGGAAATATCATAATCCAATACAGTGAGTACTCTATCACACCCCCTAGTTGTCGATTCAAAAACAACAACATACCGACAAGTGCACACATAAGTGCACCTTCTGTTAGAACTCTTACTTGCTTTTGCATACGATCACCCTTTCCATGTGAAAACCTCCATCGCAAAGATGGAGGTTATATATCTTATTCACTTACGTATGGTAATAAAGCCATTTGACGAGCACGTTTAATAGCAGTCGCCAACATACGTTGATATTTAGCACGCGTTCCAGTTACACGTCTAGGAATAATTTTTCCATTAGCTGAAATGAAACGTTTTAATAATTCAACATCTTTGTAATCGATTGTTTCGATTTTATTTTTCGTAAAGTAGCAAACTTTTTTACTGCGACCCATACGTTGTTTTTTGAAAGCCATGTTAATCTCCTTTCTACCATCTAGAATGGTAAATCATCGCTGGCGATATCCAATGTAGCGCCACTTGAGAAGTCAGATGCAAAATCCTGAGGAGCAGAATCATCTGCTTCATAACCCATTGGATTATTATCAAACATTGGTTGAGGCTCTGGTACATACTCTCTTCCTGCAGCAGAACCAGCTCCTTTGCTTTCTAAGAATTGTACACTATCCGTCACAACCTCTGTTACATATACACGTTTCCCAGTTGCATCATCATAACTACGTGATTGTATTCTACCTTCTACACCTATCAGTGCCCCTTTTGCAAGATACTGTGCCATTAAATCAGCTGTTTTATTCCATGCGACACAGTTAATAAAATCTGCTTGTTGCATCTGATTTTGTATACGGCGGTTAACAGCAAGTGTAAAAGAAACAACAGATGTTCCTGATTGCGTTTTTTTCAGAAGAGGATCTTTTGTTAGACGCCCTACTAAGACAACACGATTTATCATTTCTCATCCGCCCTTTCTTATTCTTCAACTTCTGTTTTAATTACTAAATAACGAACAATGTTGTTGTTAATGCGAGTTAAACGATCAAATTCTTTAATTCCTTCGTTATTTGCAGTTACATTAATTACAACATAGTAACCTTTTGTCATGTGGTTAATTTCATACGCGAATTCTTTTACACCCCACTCGTCAACTTTGTCAACTGTTCCGTTGTGGTCAGTAATGATTTTGTGCATACTGTCCATCACTTCTTGGCGTGCAGCACCTTCTAATGATGCATTCACGATGTACATGATTTCGTATTTTTTCATTTTTGTACACCTCCTTATGGTCTTTTGGTCTCATACACTCGTATGAAACAAGGAGCAGAAATATATCTACTCGTTCTTAAATTATACCACTGTTCATAGCGATATGCAAATACTTGTTCATAAAGTTTATAAAATATAACTACTTGCCACTATCTTCCTTGTAAATCTTCAATCGTCGTTACCTTAATATTTTCATAACTCCCCTCTATTACAAGTACAGGTTCATTACTATAATACTCAACAATTTGTGCATCATCAGTTGCTACAAAAGCATCTTTCTGCGCTTTTTGATAACATTCCAATACAAGCGATGTATGAAAAGCTTGTGGTGTTTGCGCCAGGTAAAGCTGTTCTCTTTTCAAAGTATTCTTCACAACACCATGCTCCACCTCTTTAACTGTATCTTTAGCTTTTACCATTAAAAGACATGCTTGATATTCCCTCAAAGTATCCAAAAGACTTTGAATACAAGACGCAGGTAACCATGGTCTTGCACCATCATGTATCAAAACATAATCTTCTTTTACAGCTAATAATCCTTGATATACAGATTGTTGCCTTGTTTCTCCACCAGCTACTAATAATACCTTCCCACAAGATATCAAACGCATATATTCTTGCATATCCTCTTTACTAGCAGTCACAATAATTTGTGTACAATTCGCATCTTTTTGAAAGATTTGAACTGTTTCCTCTAATATCGTATTTCCATTCTTTAATGTATATAACATTTTATTATATCCAAGTCCTACTCTAGAGCCACTACCAGCTGCCACAACTAGTGCAGTATACCTCATTTTTTGCACTCTCCTTTTAATTGTCTTTTATTTTAACACATTCCTCTCTCACACGCATCTTATTTTTCATTTATTTCCTAGGCAATAAATAATACCCAGTAGATAAAACAGCACTACTAAATATCCTTTTTATTACCAAATAACATATCATTTTTCTTTCCATCTATTCCACATAACCCTTATCATAAGAAAAATGAGCTTCTTTTCTATGAACTGTTTTTCAACTTAAGTTCAGAAGCCCACTTCTCATGATATATATTTTTTTTAATAAGAAAGTATATGCCTATACTTCTTCTTTACGATTCTTTCTTCTAAAGAACATCATCATTCCTGTAGATA
>CAZQFM010000007.1:16914-26557 GCA_964592705.1 uncultured Erysipelotrichaceae bacterium | reverse complement strand
CTTAGATTTGCCGTTTATATGTTAGTTGTAAACGAGCATTTGTGAGGTAGTCTATGAAAAAAATTACCATACTTACCTTACACTTATCTTATGGAGGAGTTGAAAAAGCGATTACGAATATGGCGAATATTTTTGTAGATACATATGAAGTAGAAATCATTTGTACTTATTGTTTGCCTCATACACTTGTATATCCTCTAGATGAGAGAGTAAAGATTACCTATCTTATGAAGGATATACCTAATCGTAAGGCTTTTAAAGAAAGTATACAAAAAAGACATAAAACATTAAAAGAAGGGCTGAAAAGCCTTAAGATTTTGTTTAATAAAAAGTATCTGTTAGTGAAAAAGATAAAAATGATAAAAGAAGGAATTTTGATTTCTACACGAAATGAAGATAGTATTCTTGTGTCGAAATATGCAGCTAAAGGAGTTTATAAAATTGCACAATTGCATCATGATCATAATTTTGAGAAACGTTATATTCGTGCTTTTCAAAAAATATCGAAACATAGATGTTTTTGCGTTATTGAATGAGCAGATGTGTGAAGAAGTTCAAAGTATAATGAGAGGTTATACAAAGACTTCCTGTGTAGTAATACCGAATTTTATTGATGATTTTCCAGAAGATGTGGATGTGCATAAAAAAGAGTCCGTATGTCTAGCGGTAGGTATACTGGATCCTATTAAAGGGTTTGATCGCTTGATTAAAATGGCAGCTCAGATAGTAGAGAAGTATCCTGATTGGAAGTTTGAAATTGTTGGAGATGGAGAACAAGAAGCAGCTTTACGATCGCTTATACAAGAGTATCGTATGGAAGATCATATTCTTTTGTTAGGTAGGAAAAATAGTGAAGAGATTCAACAACTTATGAAAAAAGCAACTATATACTGTATGACTTCTTATAGTGAAGGATTTGGAATTGTACTTGTGGAAGCGATGTCTTGTAAAATGGCTAGTGTAGCATTTGATGTACGGGTAGGTCCTAGCAGTATTCTTGATGATCATAAGAATGGCTTTTTAGTAACCGATGAACAAGATTTTATAAATAGGGTAGAAGAACTTATGCAAGATAAAGAGTTGTGTGAGCGTATAGGGGAAGAAGCCTATGAGAAAGCAAAAATGTTTTCTAAAAGGGAAGTACAAAAAATATGGTATAATGTATTTGAAAAAGCGAAGTAGAAGGGTGTGAAACGATGATTGCGTTATTTGAAAAACTTTATAAAAAAAGTAAGCAAGAGCTCTTTCAAGATTTGCATCATAAAATGGTGGCGAAAGAAAAAGCCTTTGTGATTACAGCTAATCCAGAAGCTTTTATGCATAGCTTACATGAGCCAAAGCTAAAAGAAGCATTATTAGATAAAGATACGATTATTACCCCTGATGGAGAAGGTATCGTTAAAGCTGCAAAAATGCTTGGATTTTCATTGTGGGGAAAGATTGCAGGTGTAGATACGGTTGAACAACTTTTACAAGCTGCTCATGAGGAACAATTATCGTTATATATATATGGGTCCAAACAAGAAGTGTTAGATGCCTTATACGAAAAGCTCAAAGTGAAGTATCCTAATCTTAGGATTGTTGGGTTAAAGAATGGTTATACTAATCAAGAAGAAGACGTATTTGAAGATATGCTTGAGAAACAACCAGATGTTATTCTTGTAGCTTTAGGTGTTCCTAAACAAGAACTTGTTATTTATAAGCATTTTCATAAATTTAAAAAAGGTATCTTTGTCGGTGTTGGAGGTAGTCTTGATGTTCTTAGTGGAACCAAAAAAAGAGCACCTAAAATATGGATTACATGTAAGTTAGAATGGCTCTATCGATTATTAAAAGAACCAAAAAGAATAAAGCGTTTTTATAATAGTCATGTGAAATTTATCTTTTATATAAAGAAATTGGTGAAGGAGAACAAGCGATGAAAAAAGTGATGACAATATTCGGTACACGTCCAGAGGCAATCAAAATGGCACCACTTGTGAAAGAGTTAAAGACAAGAGATCATATTCAAACGATTGTTTGTGTAACGGCACAACATCGTCAAATGCTAGATCAAGTATTACAGGTTTTTGATATACAGCCTGATTATGATTTGGATATTATGAAAACAGGGCAGAGTTTATCTTTAATTACAACAAAGGTATTAACTGGATTAGAAGAAATCATTAAGCAGGAACAACCAGATTTAATACTTGTTCATGGTGATACAACAACCACTTATGCAAGTGCTCTAGCAGCATATTATCATCAAGTGAAAATTGGACATGTTGAGGCAGGTCTTAGGACGTATCAGAAGTATTCTCCTTTTCCTGAAGAAATGAATCGACAAATGGTAGGTGTATTGGCAGATTATCATTTTGCGCCAACACAGGTTAGTAAACAAAATCTCTTAGCAGAAGGGAAAAAAGAAGACACGATATTTGTGACAGGGAATACAGCCATTGATGCTCTATCTACAACGGTAAAGAAAGAGTATGAACATCCTATTTTTGATTGGGTGAAAGATGATAAGTTAATCTTATTAACAGCTCATAGAAGAGAAAATTTAGGAGAACCGATGAAACATATGTTTCGGGCTATTCATCGAATTGTAAAGGAGCATGAGGATGTAAAAGTTGTATATCCTATTCATATGAATCCTATTGTACGAGATACAGCTCGTGAAATCTTTGGAGATCATGATCGTGTACGTATCATTGAACCTTTAGAAGTTATTGATTTTCATAATTTTATGAACAAAGCTTATATGATTTTAACAGATAGTGGAGGTATTCAAGAAGAAGCACCATCACTTGGAAAACCAGTCTTAGTGTTAAGAGATACGACTGAGCGTCCTGAAGGTATAGAAGCAGGAACATTGAAACTTGCAGGGACGAAAGAAAACGATATTTATGCTATGATGAAGGAATTATTGAATAATAAGGAAATTTATAATATTATGGCACATGCAAGTAACCCATATGGTGATGGGTATGCTAGTAAACGCATTGTAGATATAATAGAAAGTATGAAGTAGAGAGATTACATATGGATTATATGAAAGATAAAATTACAGGTGAATCGCTTGGTAAGTGGATAGGAATCTATCTTATCTTACAACCAATTATTGATTTTTAACATCCTTTATGGTGCGCTTTAGTGACTCTGCTGTAACGATAGGTGTTGTCTTACGATTTTTATTTTTAATTGTATTAGGATGTATCGTTATTTTTTATATACCTTGGAAACAAAAGAAACTATCACTCCTCTTTGTGTTCCTAAGTATTTTATATGGAATAGGTTATATAGCAGTAAACTTTGGAACAATGGGGACGTTTATGGGAGCGAAAGGGTTTATGCAAACATTTTTTTACCTTATATAGTAGTATTCCTTTATGATCTTTATCTCTATTTTAAAGTAAAGGTTGATTGTAAATATTTAGTAGTATGCGCAATGACTTATATTACCGTTATCTTCCTTGCAGATTTAACGAATTCATCCTTTTTTAGTTATGCATATGACAAGCTAGGTAATGTAGGATGGTTTTATGCTACAAATGAAATTGGAGCTGTTATTGCTATATTAAGTCCTCTTGTTTTTCATGCTTTAGGTAATTTAAAAAATAAATTATTGAGTTATTTTCTTCTTATTTTATATGGCTATGTAAGTTTATTAATAGGTACTAAGGTTCCTTTCTTTGGTGTATGTATTGCATTTGTAGTATTAATTATTTATCAAATATTTTTAAAGGAAAAGAAGAATGTACTTTTATTGGTATGTGCATTGGTAACTGTTTTAGCATTTGCACCATTTTCTAACTTAGCAAAAAACCTAGGAATTCATGTGAATATTCTACAAACAAAAGAGGAAACTTCTAATGAACAAATTAGTAATTCTGATAAATTAACGAGTTTAGTTCTAAGTGATCGTAATATATATTTAAAAGAAAATATGGGTATATTTACAGAACAAAATATAATGGGAAAAGCATTTGGAATTGGTTATTATCATAATGAAGGGGAATATAAGTTAATCGAGATGGATTTTGCGGATATACTTGTTACCCAAGGTTTTATTGGATTTTTCTTAATTTTTTCCTTGACATTGTACTTTATAGTGAATATTTTCCGTAATATTATGAAGAGAACATTTGTATTTGATGAAATATCTTTTCTTACATTCATAAGTTTAGGAGTTGCATTGGCAATTTCCTTTATTGCAGGTCATGTTCTTGTAGCACCAGCTGTTAGTATATATGTGGCATTATTTATTATGCAATGTAAATGGATGCATATTGAAAAATAATAAAAAATAAAAACACAGGAATCAAAAAAAAAATTGCTGTGTTTTTATGTTATTAAACAATACCTTGGGCTAGCATAGCATCTGCTACTTTAATAAACCCTGCAATATTAGCACCGGCCATAAAGTTATCTTCTACACCATATGCCTTCGCTGTTTGGGATACAGTACGATAAATTTGATACATAATGTCTTGGAGTTGCTTATCTACTTCCTCAAATGTCCATGAAAGGCGTAATGAGTTTTGTGTCATTTCTAATCCACTTACGGCAACACCACCGGCATTACTAGCTTTTCCAGGTGCATATAGAACATGATTAGCTTGGAAAAGATGAATAGCTTCAGGAGTACAAGGCATATTAGCTCCTTCACATACAGCGATTACACCATGATTGATGAGCTGTTTTGCATCTTCTTCCTGTAACTCATTTTGTGTGGCACAAGGCAAAGCGATATCGCATGGGATATTCCAAATGCTTTCTCCTTCTACATATTGTGCCTTAGGGTGTGATTGTACATATTCTTTAATACGTGCTCTACGTATTTCTTTTATTTGTTGTATCGTTTCTAATTGAATACCTTCTTCATCATAAATATAACCGGCAGAATCACTCATCGCAATGACACGACCACCTAGTTGAGTAGCTTTTTGTGCAGCATAAATAGCAACATTTCCAGATCCAGAAATGACTACGCGCTTACCTTGAAATGATAACCCTTTATCTTGTAACATAGCTTGTGTGAAGTAACAGAGTCCATATCCAGTTGCTTCTTTACGTACAAGAGAACCTCCCCAAGATAATCCTTTACCAGTTAATGTGCCTGTAAATTCATTTTTTAATCGTTTATATTGACCAAATAAATATCCAATTTCACGAGCACCAACACCTATATCTCCTGCTGGAACATCTGTATTAGGACCAATGTGACGATATAATTCAGACATAAAGCTTTGACAGAAACGCATAATTTCACCATCACTTTTGCCTTTAGGATCAAAATCAGATCCTCCTTTTCCTCCTCCCATTGGTAAACCTGTTAATGCATTTTTAAAACATTGTTCAAAACCAAGAAATTTAATAATACTTGCATTGACAGATGGATGAAAGCGTAAACCACCTTTGTATGGTCCAATAGCAGAATTGAACTCTACGCGATAGCCACGGTTCACTTGAACATTCCCTTGATCATCTACCCAAGGGACACGAAACATAATTTGTCGTTCGGGTTCTACTATTCTTTCAAAGATTCCTTGTTCGATATATTCTGGATGTTTTTGTACAACCATTTCTAGAGATGTAAAGACTTCTTCAACCGCTTGTAAAAATTCTTGATCATTCGCATTACGTGTGATTACTTGTTGTTTTATTGTATCTAATACACTCATTTCCATTCCTCCTTTGATGATCTATCTAATACTTTTATTATATCCTAAATAGATACTTTCTTCATTATAATGAAATTTTGCTTCTATGCAAAATAGTATGCATTTAGAACGAACTTTATGAACTTTTCATAGAATTATTTTGACGTTTTTCGAATCGAGATACTTATATACTATATGCAGGTGATAAAGATGACATTAAATGAACTACAACCTAATCAAAAAGCAACTATACGTTTTATTCATTTGAATAAAAATCATAAAAAGCGTTTATTTTGTTTAGGGATATATGTAGGTGCAACGATACGGCTAGAGTCTAGAGCACCTTTACAAGATCCTAGTATTTACTTTGTTTGTGGGAATCAAGTTGTGCTTCGAAAACAAGAGGCAAGTGCTATTGATATAGAGGTGGAGGAGATTGTATGAGTACTTATCGTATTGCGTTTGTAGGAAATCCCAATGTTGGAAAGAGTGCTTGGATTAACCAATTATCTAATGCAGAGTTCAAAGTGGGGAACTGGCCTGGGGTAACGATTGAAAAGAAAGAAGCGATTGTGGAATGGGAAGGAAATACATATCATCTAATTGATCTTCCAGGTATATATGCTTTAGGGAATCAACAAAATGAAGAGCGTATTACAACAACATATTTGCAAGAAACAGCTATTGATTGTATTGTCAATGTTATAGATGCGACGAATTTATCAAGAAATTTATTTTTAACGTTGCGTTTACGTGAACTTCAAATTCCTATGGTTCTGATTTTCAATTTTATGGATGAGGTGAAGAAATATCATATTGAGATAGATGTCGATTCATTATCTCATCGATTACAAGTACCCATTCTTCCTTATAGTGCTTTTGATTCTTGCGCAAAAGATATTGTCTTTCAGAAAATAAGTAGTTATTTACATGAAACACCTTGTTATTTACCTTTATTTAATGAAGAAGATGGAAAAGTGTATGCATCCATGTGTATGTATCTAAGTAGTCACTTGCCTCCTCATGTAACATTAAAAAATACGGCTTTACACCAGTATCTTCATCAATTAATAAGACAAGAGGAACATGCTAAAAAACAATATGCATCTTGGCATTTATCAGAAGATGAGTGCAAGAAATTTCAAACGTATTTTGATGAAGAACATATGCAAATATCCTATATACAAGCAGTAAACTCTCTTATGAAATATGTAAAACAAGAAGATAAGATTCGTTATCAAACGACGAAGAAAATAGATGCTTTATTGTTGCATAAGGTTTTTGGTCTTCCTATGTTTATGATTATTTTTTCATTTGTATTGTTTTTTGTTTTTCGTGCTAGTGCTCCATTCAATGACTTTATTGACTTTTTTATTAATCAAATGCTTGCGAAGTACGTATCTGCAGGTATTTCTTTTTTACCAGTAAGTGCACAAGGGTTGATATTAAAAGGTATTCTTGCAGGTGTAGGTGGTATTTTAACGTTTGTACCTTTAATGGCGTGCTTATATTTGATGTTAGCTATTCTTGAAGAAAGTGGTTATATGGCAAGGATTGCTTTTCTACTTGATCGAATCATGCGTCCTTTTCATCTTAGTGGAAAAAGTTTTGTGTCTTTATTATTAGGCTTTGGTTGTAATGTACCTGCTATTTATGCAACGAGAACATTAGATAATGAAAAACAAAAGAAACTTACAGCATTACTTGTTCCTTTTATGTCATGTGGTGCACGATTACCTGTTTATGCCTTGTTTGCGGCAGCTTTTTTTCAAAGGAAGGCTGCATGGATGATTTTATCGATATATGGTATAGGGATTTTATTAGCCTTTTTATTAGCTTTTATATATTCTAAGATGCATGCTTTTCAAGATCATGAGATGTTCATCATGGAGTTACCACCTTATCGTTTTCCTTCTTTTAAAATTATCTTTCAAAAAGTGAAGTTAGAAGTATGTGCATATGTTCGAAAAGCTACTGGGATTGTATTATGGGCAATGATTATCTTATGGGGGTTATCTTACTTTCCTAATGGAAGAATAGAAGATAGTTATATAGCACAATTCTCTAAACAAACAAGTTTTCTATATGAACCTCTCGGTTTTGGGACAAGGTGGGAAGCGATAGCTTCCTTACCAGGAAGTATTGTAGCGAAAGAAACAGTTGTTGGTTTCTTTGACCAAATTCTGCTTCATGATGAGGAAGTAGAATACAGCAATCTGAACTGGAAAGAAGATATAAAAGAAACTGCATATGCATTTGGCTTAGCTTGTCGAGATAGTGTGAGGTCTTTTCTTCCATTTCCTCAAGAAGAAAAAGAGGAGATGAATACATCTTTAGTAAGTGCAGTATCTTCCTTATGGACAGATTCTTTAGCACCTTTGAGAGCCTTTAGCTTTATGGTGTATGTCTTATTAACCATTCCTTGTATTATGACTTTACAAGCTATTTATAGGGAGTTTGGAAAGGGATTATGCTTGTTATCTATTAGTACTATGATAGTAGTACCGTATGTTGTATGCCTTTTTATATTTCAATTTTTTTCCTTTCTTTTCACTAAGTAGGATATAGTTATGAATTCTTTCTTTTCACAATTATATAAACACGATATAATAAGTGATGGAAAAGGAGGGAATATATCATGGCTAGAGTGAATCATGCTTTTTTAACACAGTATCCCAATCTTGAAGGCACATCCTTACGCAAACCTCTTGTGTTTGTAGTGGATATGATGAATGGTTTTTTGAAGTTAGGGAAGCTTCATGATAAAGAAATATCTAAAATTATTAAACCTATACAAACGTTATTAGAGAACTACCATATGGAAAGGGTATTTATTGTGGATGAACATGAACAAGATTCAAGAGAATTTATAACGTTTCCTGTACATTGTATTGCTGGTACTCAAGAGAGTTCTATTATTGATGAGTTATCTCCCTTTGTGACAAACATTATAAAAAAGAATAGTACGAATACCTTTATCTCAAAACAATTTCAAGAAATATTACCTACTCTTGATAGATATGAAGATATCATCATTACGGGTTGTTGTACGGATATTTGTATTTCACAATTTGCATTATGTCTAAACTGTTGGATGAATGAATATAATAAAAAACACCATCGTATTATTATTCCTTTAGATTGTATTGATACATATCATGTGGAAGGTAAACATGATGCGATAAGGATGAATGAATATAGTATCCAGCTTATGGAAGCTAGTGGTATTAAGATTGTGCAAAAAATTGTGAGTAAGGAGGAAGGTTTATGAAAAAAGATCGCTATCAAGAGCGTCATCTTCGTTCTTTTTTCTATATTTGTAATATTCTATATGCGGTGACATTGTTATATAGTTTTTATATAAATGGAAAAGAAGGTAATCAAGTGATACTTGGAATGGGAGTTGTCGCCATGTTTACTCCCTTGATTGTACCTATGTTATTTAAACTATTTCGTTGGAAGCCAGTTTATGAAATGTATATTATATCTACAGTTTTTATGTATTTTGCATCTCTGATCGGAAGTTGTTTAAAAGGATATGCATTACCAGGGTTTGATAAAGCAGTACACTTTTCTAGTGGTATTTTTGCGACAATCCTTGCGGTTATTTTATTTCAACTTCTAAAAAAAGTACAACGTCCTGATAATCGAAGGGATTATCATGTGATGTTAGTTTTTATTAATGCATGTAATATTGCGATAGCTGTTATATGGGAATATTATGAATATGCTATGCTTGTCTTCTTTAAGTATGATGCGATTAAGCATTATTCACAAGGGGTACATGATTCTATGACAGACATGTTGTGTGCAACACTTGCAGGATTGTTAATTACCGTATGTATTATGCATGCATATAAGACAGGGAAAGCAAACTTCGTTACAAATATATATGAAAAATTTTATCGAAAGAATATAGAGAAAGCTGAATAATCGGCTTTTTTGTTTTTCTTTATAGAAAGAATCATCATACGTATTGGGGACAAAATCAATTT
>CAZQFM010000007.1:16658-16904 GCA_964592705.1 uncultured Erysipelotrichaceae bacterium | reverse complement strand
ACATTAAGACATTATCATTTTCGAATCATAGAGTAGTGAGAAATCGTATAAGTTGGTTAAGCAAATTGCTAGTGTATAATAAAAAGCTAGTTCATCCTAGCTCTTTTTCCCTTTGTTGTTGATGATCTCTTTTCATAACTTCTAAAATGTCATCTGCTTGTTCAATGGTTTCGCCATGTAAAATCTTATGATGGAAGAAAAGCATAATGATTTGAAAACATTCCCAATTCACGTTTTCATCTGTTA
>CAZQFM010000007.1:9011-16648 GCA_964592705.1 uncultured Erysipelotrichaceae bacterium | reverse complement strand
GGTTGTGTTTTACTTTTTCAAAAGCATTGATAGAGCTCTTTAAGGGAATAACTTCATCTGCATCTCCATGAATAAATAAGACAGGACATTCTACATGTGCAATATATTTTTTTAATGATTTTACAAGATCGATAAATGCCCCATAGAAAGGTTTTGGAATTTCAATTTGGCCTGCTTCTTTTTTATCTAAAGATAATAAGGATGCAGCACTTCGTGTAATCATGTTTGCGATGTTTTCAAGATTTATATATTGAAAGGCTGGCGCAAGTAATACTAGTTTTTTGACAGGACATAAGGTTGCTAGATAAGAGGCAATAACACCTCCCATAGAAAAACCAATTAAGTATATTTCACGATTTTGCATAACATAGGAATCAACGACTTCTTTTGCACGTGATACCCATAACATCCAATCACAATCTTTCTCATCGAAAATATCATACATATGGAATTGTACAATCTCGAATTCTTGTTGCTTATCCCATAGTACTAGATTATCCATTTCATGTTTTCTTCTTTTTCCATAGCCATGAATAGTAATAACAACCGGTTTTTGTGTTTGTGTAGTTTTTTGTTTCTTTTGAAAAAGGGAGGTAATCCATTTTAACATATAAACACCTTCTTTCTGTATGCATTATATCATAAAATAAGAAAATAGTTTGTATTCGTACCTTGACTTATCATCATGAGTATACATTTTCTAGTGATACTTTCGTTTTGCGTAAATAAATTGGATATTCTTGCCTTTCCTTGGTAAAAATGACAGTTTTCACGAATAGATTCATATAGTATGAGTATAAGGAGGGAAACGCATGGAAATTAATGTTTATGAAAATGGAAAACAAAATGTATTACTAACGAATGATTATAGTCCGAACCATGCTATGATAAATGAATTCCAAACCATTTTCTTTCTTTTAAAATTAAAAAGAATAGAAATTATTACGGAAGATCTACAAGGGTATGCAGTAGATGAGGAAGCACAATTTATCAAATTACATGTGTCCATACAAAACTTAACAAATGAAATTTTAAGTATGTATAATGAAGATTTCAGTATCTTATTTGATAAAGAAGGACCTTTTCCTGCAGAAGAGTATTTTCATGTGGAGAAGCAATTTCCCAATGAGTATGCGTTGAAACCCAATGAGGAAATGCATGGTTGTCTTGTGTTTATTATTGCACGTTCTGCACAAAAAATATGTTTTCAGTATACGGAATATTTTGATGATGAAAGTGAAGGAAAGACTTATCGCTTAAAATATAAAATTCAGTAAGCGATATACTATATGATGATTTTTATGTAAAAGTGATTGACGAATACGATAAAGTAAGGTATGATACAAACATATACAAAAACGATGAACAGAAAGAGTAAATAGTGAAAGGTTTTATAGAGAGTCCTTGTGTGGTGAAAGAGGATAAAAGGAGTAACTATTGAACATGGCCTGGGAGTTATATAGTTGAAATTCATATGTAGACTATATCGGGTTCGCCCGTTAAAGCGATAGAGTATAATCTACTTGTAGACGTACTTGATGAGGTGAATATTGTAAAGTATTCATGAACTAAGGTGGTAACACGAAGCTAGCTTTCGTCCTTTTGGATGAAAGCTTTTTTTATGATAGGAGGGAATAGGATGATAACCTTACAAAATGTAAGAAAAGAGTATGGATCAAAAAAGAAAAAGGTAGAGGCACTAAAGGGAGTATCAATCGAAGTTGGTAAGGGAGAAATTTTTGGTATTATAGGAAGTAGTGGTGCTGGAAAGTCAACATTACTGCGTTGTATCAATGGGTTAGAGCGGCCTAGTGAAGGTAGTGTTTTTATTGATGGTGAGGAACTTTTGTGTTTAAAACCTTCTAGACTGCGAAGTGTTCGTAGAAAAGTAGGCATGATATTTCAACATTTTAATCTTATGAATGCAAGAACAGTAGCACAAAATATCGCTTTTCCTTTAAAAAGGAAAAGGTTGTTCACAAGTATGATAGAGAAGTTGAAATTAAAAAAGAATACATCTAATATGGATGTGGAACGATATACGAAAAAAGAGATACAGGAGAAAGTAAACTTTCTTTTAGAACTTGTAGATTTAAGTGATAAAAGAGATATGTATCCTTCCCAATTAAGTGGTGGTCAAAAGCAAAGAGTTGCGATAGCTAGAGCACTCGCTAATAATCCGAAGGTATTATTATGTGATGAAGCTACATCTGCTTTGGATCCACAAACGACAATATCGATTTTAAGGTTATTAAAAGAAGTTAATCAGAAAATGGGGTTAACGATTGTCCTTATCACACATGAAATGGAAGTTATTAAAGAAGTGTGTGATAGAGTAGCAGTTATGAAAGATGGGGAAGTAGTAGAACAAGGAAGTGTCTTAGAAGTATTTGCCAATCCACAGCAACCGATTACAAAAGATTTTATAAATGCTACGTCTGCGGTTTCTAAGGTATATGATCTTTTAAAACAAGATTCACCTGTTGTCCAATTACAAAAAGGGGATGTACTAGTTAAATTACAATATTCTACTACGAATACAGGAGCATCGATTATTTCTACTGTTTCAAAGTTATTTGCATTAGAAGTAAATATTATTTGTGGAACAGTAGAAGTGTTGCAAAATCAACCGGTAGGTTCTTTGGTTGTTATTTTAAAAGGGGATTGTGAAAAAATAGAAGAGGCAATATGCACTCTGAGAGAAAGTCAAGTGAAAGTAGAGGTAATTAAGAGATGAGAGAGTGGTTATTACAAGTAATACCAAATGTGATGAATAAGCTTCCAGAATTACAGAATAGCATCATTGAAACATTATATATGCTGTTTGTAGCTGGATGTATATCCATAGTACTTGGTTTATGTTTAGGTGTTATATTAACGGTAACAAAGAAGAATCATATTTTACAAAATACCTTTATATATGCAGTCCTCGATAAGACAATGAATTTAATACGTTCGATTCCATTTATTATTCTTGTTTCTTTGCTTATATATGTAACAAAGGCAATTGTTGGGACCTTTATTGGAACACAAGGTGCGCTAGTACCTTTAGTATTTGCTACAACACCCTTTTTTGCAAGACAAATAGAAAGTGTATTAGCTGAAGTGAGTAAAGGACTTATTGAAGCAAGTGAAGCAATGGGATCAACACCGATGCAAATCATATTTCGTGTTTATTTGAAAGAGAGTATAGCTGGTATTTTACGTGCTACAACGACAATGTTTATTAATTTAATTGGTCTTATAGCTATGGTAGGAGTTGTAGCAGGAGGAGGGCTTGGTGATTTTGCTATACGTTATGGATTTCAACGATCACAAATGGATGTAACATATGTCGTTGTTATCATTATTTTATTACTAGTTAGTAGTATCCAATGGATTGGAAATTATTTTGTTAAGAAATTTACACATTAAAGGAGTAACATTATGAAAAAATATATAATAAGTTTATTAGCAATTTTAGTATTAGTAGGATGTAGTGTTAGCCAGCAACAAAGTGATGAGAAAACGATACGAATAGGTGCAAGTACATCTCCTCATGCAGCTATTTTACAGTTTGTGAAACCAGAATTAGAAAAAAGAGGGTTTACTTTAGACATTAAAGAGTTTGCAGATTATGTATTACCAAATACAGCATTAGCACAAGGGGAATTAGATGCAAACTATTTTCAACATCTTCCTTATTTAGAACAATTTAATCAAGATAATAAAACAGATTTGGTAAGTTTAGCAGCTATTCATTTTGAGCCACTAGGGATATATACTGATCAGCATGCATCTACGCCTTTTACACTAGATACGATAAAAGAAGGTGCGACGATTGCAATCCCTAACGATCCAACGAATGAAGCAAGAGCACTACAGTTATTACAAGAGCATGGAATCCTTACATTAAAGGAAGGAGTAGGGTTAAAAGCTACAAAATCAGATATCGTAGAAAATATAAAGAATGTTAAGATTAGGGAAATAGAAGCAGCAAACCTTTCAAGATCTTTATCAGATGTTGATTATGCAGTAATTAATGGAAATTATGCTTTGGATGGAAATATAGAAAATAAAGTACTGCTCACAGAAAAGAAAGATAGTGAGGGGGCAAAAACATTTGCGAACATTATTGCAGTTAAAAAAGGGAGTGAAGAGAGTGAGAAAATAAAAGTACTCCTTGAAGTATTGCAGAGTGATAAAACACGTATATTTATGGAAGAGACATTCGGATATCTTGTTGTGCCAAGTTTCTAATTTCATTACAATATACAAGGAAGAATCCCAAAGATACGGTTTTATGTATATTATTATAGATGGATCATATAATATAAAAATACATGATTAAGTATCCGATGTTTTTTGGAAATTGTGAGAAATGGTTGACAATATACAGTATGTATTTGATATAATTGCTTGTGCAAAGTAGTTTTTGATAATAAGAATATGTATAATAAGATGAAGGATGAGGAGGAACTATGATGAGTAAGTTTAGGTTATATCTAAGAAAAAATATCGTGTTCATCATGCTATTGTTCGTCATTGTAGCCATTACGATCGGTTTATCTGTTTATTATGCATTGTTTGTAAAAACACCAAATAATAGCTTAGAATCAAGTCTTCTTATAGAAGAAAGCAAGATAGCAAAGGTTCAAGATTTTAAAGGTTATTATGGAAATGATAAACAAGTCTATTTATCTTGGAGTATTGTTCCTTATCAGTCTACTATCACATCGGTTCAGTTATATCATCAAGATACGATGATTGCGGATGTATCGAATCTTAATCATTATACACTACCACAAAGTGTATACCAATTTCCAGGAGGAGAAAATACTTTTGCTTTGCATGTACAATTGAAAGATGAAGAAATGCTTTATGCGGCAACAACTGTTACGTTAGATTATTTAACATCTGTGAATTGTACATCCAAAGAGAGTGAAGAGGGAATGCTTGTGACACTATCTTATCGCTATGAGAAAGGTTTAGCTGTAAGTGTTCCTAGAATTGCGGTAAATACTACATCTTATGATTATCGCTTTTCCTATAAAGATAACATAAAAACAGAAGAAGGAAATTTTATAGTAGAAGAGACAACATATGAAATTGATACACGTTATGCCCAGGCATCTAGTAAAGTGACTATTCGATGGATATTTGACTCTTTGAATCGTAGTTTTGATTTTCCTTTAGAAATTCTAAAAGTAGATATGAGTTCATAAAGAGCGTTATTGGAATCATCCAGTAACGCTTTTTTTTATTCTTATAGTGTATGTCAGGCTATCTATTGTATTATGTGAATATAAAATAAGCAAAAATACCGGATAATATTGCTTGTGCAAGACGATATAAGAAATATTTATAATATGGTATATGAATAGCTTCTAGCATATTCATCACTTGCATATGCACACAACAGCCACCAAATCCTAACAACATGCTTATAAAGATTAGCTTGCATGCTTGTGGTAGAGATGTAGATGCAATAGATATAATTCCGCTACTAAATTCTGAAAGCGAACGAAGAAAGAAAGATAGCGGTTCTGGGAGAAAATGGAAGATAAGGGAAGTAAGTGTCATAAATAGCATGAGGTAACCACCTATAAGATAAAGTGTTTTTCCACTTTCTAAAAGGGCTTTACTAAGACTTTGCATAAATGTTGGTATTTTTTGTTGAGTAGGTCTTGATATAACAGGAACGGAGCGTGTGAAGAAAAGCAAGATAAAGCCACATAGAAGTTGGATGAATAAAAGCTTCCACCCAATACTGGGTGAATGAAATAGCACAACACCGCAGGACATGATAATAAAGCCTGGAGTCGCAAAACTACAAGTATAGAGTAAACGTTTTGCGCTTTGATGGCTAAGAGATCCTTGTTGAACTTGTTGGTCTATAAGGATAGAGCCTGTGGGATAGCCTAAAAAAATACTGCTTACGACTAGTGTAAAGCTATTTTCATCTATTCGAAATATTTTCTCAATAATCATATGAAATGGTTTACAAATGATTTGTAAAACTTGTTGTTCAAAGAGGATACGAACCAACACCATACTAATAAACAAAGAGGGAACTAGTTTTTCAAACCATAGTATAAGTGCATCTTTTGTATAAGTGAACGTTAGTTGCCCCATACATAATGAGAGAAAGAATATTACAAGAAGAAAAAAAGAACTTATCTTTTTCATAGTATCACCTAATAGAGGGTATGATATAGAGTAGTGAAAAATGAAATACTTTGTTGAAAAAGTGATTTTATGGTACACTTAATCATGGTAAAAGGGGTGAATATAGGATGTCAATGCTTGTAAAACTATTTGTAAAAAATTACGAACAGTTGGATAACTTAGAGGTAAGAGAACGATATGGAAAGTTAATGAGTATTGTTGGTATTTTAGCGAATGTTTGCTTGTTTGTGGCAAAATTTTTTATAGGTGTATTAGTGAATAGTGTATCTATTCGTGCAGATGCTATCAATAATTTATCAGATGCAGGAAGTTCTTTTATTTCTTTTATTAGTTTTAAGTTAGCTAGTAAACCCGCAGATGAAGAGCATCCATTTGGACATGCACGCTATGAGACAATTGCTTCCTTTATTGTTGCGGCCTTTATATTAATGTTAGGATTGGATCTTGTGCAATCATCTGTTGTTAAAATTTTTTCATCCGATGAAGTACACTTTTCGATGATAAGTGTCGGTATTTTGTTATTATCTATTGCTGTGAAATTTTGGATGTATCGTTATAACAGGAAATATGGAAAGTTATTGAAATCAAGTGTTATGGAGGCAACGGCTATGGATTCTTTATCCGATGTCATGGCAACAACATCGGTATTGATTTCTACTGTGCTCTCTTATCTTTTTCATATTCCATTAGATGGATATATGGGAGTTTTAGTTGCTATTTTTATCTTGCGTGCAGGTGCTGAGATTATTCGTAAGGCTCTTGACGAATTATTAGGAAAGGCACCAGATCCTTTATTGGTAAAGCAATTAGAGGAAAAAATTTATAGTTATGAAGGGGTATTAGGTATGCATGATCTGATCATTCATAATTATGGACCTCAGCGAACGTTTGCAAGTGTGCATGTAGAAGTGGATGGACGCGATGATATATTTTCTTCTCATGATATCGTTGATAATATTGAACGTGATTTTCAAAAAGAGTTTCATATGAGTCTTGTTGTTCATATGGATCCTATTAATACGGATGATGTACTCACTAATGAATTAAAATTGTTTACAGAGAATATTGTGAAACGTGTAGATACAACATTGTCGATACATGATTTTCGAATTGTGAGTGGTGATACGCATACAAATCTCATTTTTGATATTACAGTACCTCATCATATCAAAGAAACGAATGCTCAGTTACAAGAGAAAATTCAAACGCTTGTGAATGAGTATAATCATACGTATTATGTCGTTATTACCTTTGATCGTGCTTATATATCTTCATAAATAAATACCGATGGAAATTTCCATCGGTATTTATTTTCTGATAATAAAGGAAACATGTCTTCCACAAGATGGATCTCTGCGATAAGAGAATAGTGCATCGTTATGTTGGAATGTATCATTTTTATCTACTGTGATATGAGCATTCAATAATCCTTTATTTAATAACATTTGTTTATTGAGACCTTTACAATC
>CAZQFM010000007.1:0-9001 GCA_964592705.1 uncultured Erysipelotrichaceae bacterium | reverse complement strand
TATAGGTGATATACGCCTCTGTAGGAAAGCTCATCGTTTGTACTTGATCAATAACATCTTTACCTACTTCAAAGCTGTTAAATCCAATAGCAGGACCAATATAAGCAAGCATATTTTGAGGATTACACCCTTCTTTTTCTATCAGGTGATCAAGTGCTTTTGCGGTAATTTCTTTTACAGTTCCTTGCCAACCTGAATGGATTGCACAAATAATTTGTTGAATTGGATCGTATAGTAAAACAGGTACACAATCCGCATGAAAGACTCCTAATGCGACAAGCTTATCCTTTGTGTAAATAGCATCACAATCAGGGATTCCACTTGTATACGTATAAACACCCTTTCCACAATCTTGTTTCGTCACTTCTTTGATATGGTCACTATGGGTTTGTTGAGGATATACCCAATCATCCATTGAAATTCCTAATGCATCACTAAACTTTTTTCTGTTCTCTAAAACATCATCGATATTCTTACTAACGTGTAAAGCAAGGTTATTTGCCTCTTTTTCGTGATTAATACGAAGAGATGTACCTGCAAGAATATCTTTATCATTTTTCCAAGTTATAAATTTCATAAGCATTCCTTTCTTCTTTTGGTTCATACTAAATGTATGGGTGTCGTGATATGATTATTCACGATATTGTATATAAATGATAAAATGAAGGAAAGAAAGAGGAGTATCTAAGAGTATAAAGGAAATCTTGTGAAGTTGCAATCTTTTTGAATATTTAGCACTAAACTATTGACAGTGCTAAATAAATAGCATATACTATTAGCAGACGTAAGGTAGGAGTGCTAGAAAGGAGTGTTCATCATGTTGACAAATCGTCAGATTATTATTTTTAAAACGATTGTTGATGAGTTTACGAAAACGGCTGAACCTGTAGGCTCAAAAACGTTGATGGATCTTCTCGATTTTAGTTGCTCAAGTGCTACCATACGTAATGAAATGGCGACACTTGAAGAGCTAGGTCTATTAGAGAAAACACATACGAGTAGCGGTCGTATTCCAAGTAGTTATGGTTATCGTTTCTATGTGGAGAATTTAATGGAAAAGCAACTAGATGAAGGAGTAAAGCACTCGTTACAAGAAGTTTTCCGTGAGCGTCATTATTCCATGGATGAAGTTGTAAAGAAAAGCTGTGATATTTTATCACAAATGACAAGCCTTACTTCTGTTGTATTAGGACCTGATAGTAAATGTCAAACATTACAGCATATTCAAGTATTTCCAATATCACAAAGAAGTGCTGTAGCAGTGTTTATTACAGACCATGGTCATACAGAAAATAAAACATTTCAATTTGATGCGAATGTTAGTGTTGAAGATATTCAGACATGTTGTCATTTGTTAAATGATAAGCTAGCAGGGACGCCGATTAGTAATATTGTAGAGCGTATGCAAGAAATACAGCCATTACTTGCAGCACATATTTCTCGCCATGAGGTGTTATTTGAAGCTTTTATACATGCGTTTATGAAGTTTGCAAGTGATAATGTATATTGTAGTGGACAAAGTAATATGCTTTATCAGCCTGAATTTGCAGATATTGAAAAATTGAAGCGTATGATGAAAATGTTGGAAGATTCTTCTTTATGGAGGCAATTAGCAAGACATGAAGGGAATATTACGATCCGAATAGGAAAGGAAAGTAATAATGAGGTTTTACAGCTAGATGATGATGTAGCTGTCATAACAAGTAAGTTTAAGCTACATGGAGATGAGGAAGGACAACTGATGATTGTTGGACCAACAAGAATGCAATACAATCGAGTGGTTGCTTTAATGGAATATATGAGTAAAGTAATCGAAGATATGTATCGAGAAGAGCAAGGAGGAGGTTAATATGTCAGAAGTGAAGGAAGAGATGACAAGTACACAAGAAGAAACTTGTGAACAAGTTGAAATAGAAGAAAATAATCAAGAAGGTAAGCAATGTAAGAAGGCTCATGAAACAAAAACAATAGAAGAGTTAGAAGCAGAGGTTGCCAAATTACAAGAAGAGTTAGAAGCGAGTAAGAATGCATATTTTAAAGCATATGCAGATACTGAAAACTTGAAGAAGAGATTACAAAGTGAAGCTGAGCTTACACGTAAGTATCGTATTCAAAGTTTTGCAAGTGAAGTACTTCCGGTTTTAGATTCTTTAGAAAGAGCATTACAAGTAGAAGTGGAAGATGAAGGAATTAAAAACTTTGTGAAAGGTTTTGAAATGATTTATCAACAACTTGTAGCGACTTTGGAAAAAGAAGGTGTGAAAGAAATTGAAGCACTTCATAAACCATTTGATGGAAATGTACATCAAGCCTTAATGCAAGAGACTAAAGAAGGTGTTGAGCCGGGAATTGTCATTGAAGTATTGCAGAAAGGTTATATGTTAAAAGATCGTGTGCTACGTGCCACATTAGTAAAAGTTAGTGAGTAATATTAAGGAGGAAATGAAAATGAGTAAAATTATTGGTATTGACTTAGGTACTACAAACTCTTGTGTGAGTGTTATGGAAGGGGGAGAAATGAAAGTTATTACGAACCCTGAAGGAAATCGTACAACACCATCTGTAGTAGCATTTAAAAATGGAGAACGTATTGTAGGGGATGCAGCGAAGCGTCAGGTTGTTACAAATAAAGAAACTTGTTCTTCTGTAAAACGTTTAATTGGTACAAATGAAAAAGTTACATTAGAAGGAAAAGCTTATACACCACAAGAAGTAAGTGCAATGATTCTACAATATTTAAAAGGATATGCAGAAGATTACTTAGGAGAAAAAGTAGAAAAAGCGGTTATTACTGTTCCAGCGTATTTTAATGATGCACAACGTCAAGCAACAAAAGATGCTGGGAAGATTGCAGGTTTAGAAGTAGAACGTATTATTAACGAACCAACAGCAGCAGCATTAGCTTATGGTATTGATAAAACAGATAAGGAACAAAAAGTACTTGTTTATGACCTAGGTGGAGGTACATTTGATGTTAGTATATTAGAACTAGCAGATGGTACATTTGAAGTATTATCTACAGCAGGTGATAACAAATTAGGTGGAGATGACTTTGACCTTGTTATTGTAGACTGGATGGTAGATACTTTCCAAAAAGAAAATGGTGTTGACTTAAGAAATGATAAAATGGCTATGCAACGTTTAAAAGAAGCTGCAGAAAAAGCGAAAAAAGATGTTTCTTCTATGGCACAAACACAAATTTCATTACCATTTATTTCAGCAGGAGCTAGTGGACCATTACACTTTGAAGCTAGTTTAACACGTGCTAAATTTGATGAAATGACAAAACATTTAGTAGATCGTACAATTGAACCAGTACGCCGTGCATTACAAGATGCTGGATTAACAAAAAATGATATACATCAAGTATTATTAGTAGGTGGTTCTACACGTATTCTTGCTGTACAAGAAGCAGTGAAACATGAATTAGGAAAAGAGCCAAACCGTTCAGTAAACCCTGATGAAGTTGTTGCGATGGGTGCTGCTATTCAAGGTGGAGTTATTGCTGGTGATGTAAAAGATGTCTTATTATTAGATGTTACACCATTGAGCTTAGGTATTGAAACAATGGGTGGTGTTATGACTACATTAATTCCTAGAAATACAACAATTCCTACTAGTAAATCACAAGTTTTCTCTACAGCTGCAGATAATCAACCAGCAGTAGATATCCGTGTATTACAAGGGGAGCGTCCAATGGCAAATGATAATAAAGAATTAGGAACATTTAAATTGGATGGAATTGCACCTGCACCTCGTGGTGTACCACAAATTGAAGTTACATTTGATATTGACGTAAATGGTATTGTACATGTTTCTGCGAAAGATAAAGGAACAGGAAAAGAACAATCGATTACAATTCAAAACTCTAGTGGATTAAGTGAAGAAGAAATCGAACGTATGGTGAAAGATGCAGAAGAGCATAAGGCAGAAGATGAGAAACGTAAAGAAGAAGTTGAATTACGTAATAAAGCAGAAGCCTTTATTAATCAAATAGATACAACATTAGCAGAAGCTGGAGATAAAATAGATGCAGCACAAAAAGAAGAAACAACAAAACTTCGTGATGATTTGAAAAAATCATTAGATGAAAATGACATGGAAGCTGTGAAAACAAAATTAGAAGCATTGGAACAAGCAGCACATGCAGCTAGTGCTGCAATGTATCAACAGCAACAAGGGCAAGATGCAGCTACTGATGCTAGTGGTACGAATAATGATAATGTTGTAGATGCAGAGTTTGAAGAAAAGAACTAATAATATCATGAAACAAGAATTCTAGCCAATGGCTAGAATTCTATCGTATAGGTATAAGATCGATAGATGATAAGATCTAGGATGTGAAAGGTGATGAGTATATGGCATCAAAAAGAGATTATTATGAGGTTTTGGGTATACAAAAAGGGGCCAGTGAGAGTGAAATAAAAAAAGCTTTTCGTAAAATGGCGAAAAAGTATCATCCAGATGTAAATAAAGAAGCAGGTGCAGAAGAGAAGTTTAAAGAAATAAATGAAGCATATGAAGTTTTATCAGATCCACAGAAAAAAGCGACATATGACCAGTTTGGACATGCAGGGATGGATGGCGCAAACTTTGGTGGTGGCCAAGGATTTGGTGGCTTCGAAGATTTTGGAGATATTTTTGGTTCTTTCTTTGGTGGAGGCTTTGGTGGTGGACAACGTCGTCAAAGCAATGGTCCTCGTAAAGGAAATGATCGCTTTATGCAAATGCGCATTGACTTTATGGATGCTATTTTTGGAAAAAGTGAAGAAATTACTATTGAAGTGGATGAGCAGTGTAGTGAATGTTTAGGTAGTGGTGCTAAAAGTAAAAACGATATCCATGTTTGTTCAAGATGTAATGGATCAGGTACCGTTTTACAGCAACAACGTACACCATTTGGTGTTTTTCAATCACAATCTGTATGTCTAGACTGTAATGGGACAGGAAAAAAGGTAGCGAATAAATGTCCTAAATGTTATGGGCGTGGATATGAACATAAACGTGTAAAATTAGATATTAAGATTCCGGCAGGAATTCAATCTGGACAGCAAGTACGTGTTCCAAATAAAGGGGAACGAGGTGTTAACGGAGGTCCAAATGGTGATCTGTATATCGAAATATTAGTAAGCCGTCATAAACTGTTTGTACGTGATGGAAATGATATTCGTATTACTGTACCAATTAGTGCTGTAGATGCTGTTTTAGGTACGAAGATAGATGTACCAACTGTTTATGGTGATGTAGAGTTAACAATTCCGGCTGGAACACAATATGGCCAACAATTTAGATTACGTGGGAAAGGTGTTAAATCACCAAGAGGAGCACAAGGTGATCAGTTTGTGACGATTACAGTAGAAATACCTACAAAATTAAGTAAAGCTGAAAAAGAACTTTATGAAAAAATAAAAGAGAAGAAAGAACATGAATCACCATTTGAGAAATTCAAAAAAGCATTTAAGTAAGGTAAAAGATCTGATAGAAGGTGTCAGGTTGTTTGAGTAGTATCTTTCATAAGGTACTACTTTTTTATTATGCTAAAATGCATATATGTACATAAACCAAAAGTTATATGGTTATCATATGGAATTAGATGCAAGTAAGAATACTTTGTTGAGGAAGTTAGATGTTACATTAGAGTTTAATGTGCTGATAGATACAGATAGATATATACCACAAGGGCAGGAAATCCACCTATCAAAGATGAAAGTAGTACTAATATAAGTGAGAGTCCAATTGCGGGAGTATAAACAGAGGATCATACAAAAGTAGGCTTATGGATGTTATTGGTTGGATTATCTACAGGATTGATGGCATTTTTTGCGAAAAAGAAATATAAAGATGAACTTTACTCTGTGTGATTCTTTCAATAGAAAGAGATTATTATAGAATAGATGTATTTCATCATTTGTAAATATATTAAAAAGGTATCATTTCTTAGAGTTAAAATGAGTTCAAAAAAATCAACTGAAAATCAGTTGATGAAAAGAGTCTTACTTTTTTAGATATGTATGATGGTAAGAAAGAAGGTTATACATTTTATAGAAGTATCTTTACAAATGATGTAAATAAGAAATGGATAACGATGTATTAGAGTCTAAGGTATTATGCATCCTAGGATACTTTTTTATGCGATGATGGATATGTTAGGAAGCATTGAATAGACTCATTGAAAAGATTTAGATTATCGTATAGTAGAAAACATTGACTGCAAGTATAAACTTAAACATTTTGAGATCTAAAAAACGTAATGGAGGAATTTCTCTTGTAGAACGTTATTCTTATGATTCATTCTTTTGATACTTTTGTATAATAGAGAGTAGATGATACTTCGTATTGAGTGATGGATCTTCTAAAACTTGTTCGTATGCATATTGTAATAAAATACCGATGTTTTGACCTTGATATCCTAATTGTATAAGGTCATGACCATTGATTTGTAATTCCTTTTTTTTGATGTAGTCTTTATCTCTTATCATAGCTTTTAGTAAAGACATAGCTTGGCTTACATTTTCGATTTCTATAGTATTTATTTGGTTTACAGACAGAATACATTGTCGCATACGTAAAATTTGAAAAGCAATATCTATATTATGTTCTAAGTCAGATAAGAAACGGCGTAGTGAATATTTTTGTGTGGTAATTAGATAGTTATAGAATGTTAAAAGTGTACATACATGTAGTATCGTTTTTTTATCATATTTCATTTTTTTCAATATATCTTTGCATATATTGTTTAACGAGAGCGTATCCTTATGATATTTTGATAATAATGTGCAATAAGGATATAGAATAAGTGCTAGTTTTGTTGTTAGTGGTTCTTGTTGAGCATGGTTTAATATATTATCTGTTTGAGAGAATATATTCTGAAAACAATTAGAAAATTGTTTGGTATTAGGGTAAAGGATATGTATATCGGGAAGTAGATAATACAAAACATTATGATCCTTTAAGAATGTTAGTAAATATTGTTTCTTTGCTGTTAATATTTTAGAAAATTCATTACGAATTCTCTCTCTTGATATATGTTGTAGAAGGTGAGCGTGATTTTGGATCGCTTTTGCTGTAGAATCTTCGATGTGAAAAGATAATGTACAAGAAAATCGTAAAGCACGTAATATGCGTAAGGAATCCTCTTGAAAGCGTTGATTTGCATCTTCTACGCATCGAATAGATTGTTCTTTTATATCCTTTAGACCCTGGTAAGGGTCTACATATCCAATGTTTGGATGATATGCAATGGCATTTATTGTAAAATCTCGCCTTTTTAAGTCATCTTCTAAGCATTTAGTATAAATTATTTGGGAAGGTGTGCGATGATTTTGATAAGATAATTCAATGCGATAGGTTGTAATTTCTACTAAATGTTGTTCGACAATGACAGTCACGGTACCATGTATGATTCCTGTTTGTATAACCATATAGTTTTTTTGTTGAAAGAGTTTCATTACATCTTCGGGAGGCATGCTAGTGGTAATATCATAATCATGGATAGGACGATGTAAAAACATATCTCGTACACATCCTCCTACAAGAAAGGCTTCTTCTTGTGCATGGTTTAAGATATCTAAAATGGCTTGTATATAGTGAGGGACTTTATATTTCATGAATATCACCTAAAGATATTATACTTAACTTTTTATGTGATGTATATGATTTTATTCCTTTGAGATTGAAAGTAGTGTATAATAAAAATAGGTGATGGCATGAAGAAAATCGTCGAAATAGCACATGATCTTATTTTAGAATATGCACCTAAAGATATGATAAGTGTTGATTTTACAATGGGAAGAGGAAATGATACTTTATTATTGGCTAAGTATAGTCGTTATGTCTATGCTTTTGATATTCAACTAGAGTGTATAGAAGAAACAAGGGCAAAGTTGCATATGTATAATCTTCATAATGTAAAATTAATTTGTGCTTCCCATGCAGATGCTGATAATTATATATCGGAAAAAATACATGCAGGAATTTTTAATTTTGGATATTTACCACAATCTGATCAACAGATTACAACAACAGTTACAACAAGTAGTATTGCGGTAAAGAAAGCTTTGGCAATGTTAGAAGTGAAAGGTATTCTTGTTTTAGTTCTTTATCCAGGGCATCCTGCAGGGTATGAGGAAGGAGAATATTTTGATGATTGGACTAAGCAATTGCCATCAAGATATTATCATGTAATGAGAATGGAAATGTGGAATAAGGATAAAGCACCGTATATTCTAGCTATACAAAAAATAAGAGAGGAAGAAACATATGAATGTGAAAGCAGTTATATTTGATATGGATGGTGTATTATTAGATAGTGAACCTTTACATTTAATGCAGATTAAGGATGTAAGTACATCTTTTGGAAAAACGTTAGATGATGAGTATTTGTACTCGCTAGTAGGAAGATCGTTCCATGATACTTGGGATGAAACCGCACGAAGATTAGGTGGGAATGTATCTTTATCCCAATACCAAGAGCGATTAAAAGACTTTCCCATTTCTTCTGAAATGTATAAACAAGCTCTTTTTCCTGGTGTAATAGAATTATTACAATGGCTAAAACAAAAAGGATATGCACTTGCATTAGCTTCTAGTTCTACGATGCAGACAATAGAAAAGGTATTAAAAGCATGTGATATTTATGAATACTTTGATGTCTATTCGAGTGGAGAAATGTTTTTGCGAAGTAAACCAGACCCACAAATTTATATAGAAACACTTTCTCAATTAGGATTATCAGCTCATGATTGTGTTATTATCGAAGATTCTAGGGCTGGTATTGAGGCTGCAAAACGAGCAGGTGTTTGTGTAATTGCACGTAGAGATGAGCGTTTTGGTGTAGATGCAAAGAAAGCGAATTATCAAGTAAATCACACATATGAAATTAGAGAGTTATTAATACAAATGAAAAAAGAAGCGATGAATGAAGATTAAACTTCCTATCGCTTCTTTTTATGGTTCTACAACATTTGGTGTTGGTGAAAACAACACCTTTTCTTTTTTTCCG
>CAZQFM010000006.1:0-26994 GCA_964592705.1 uncultured Erysipelotrichaceae bacterium | reverse complement strand
CCATCTGGTTTTATAATTGTTCCTCCATTAGGGAATGTTATACTTCCATCTGGATTCGTTATCACTGGTCCATTGGACTCTACTTTATCACCTAGATTTATTTCTGGTCCTTCTGTCCCATCTGGATTAGTAATACCTCCTCCTGTTCCTGGGGTTGGTACTACTTCTTTACCTAGGATAGAAAATTCTTTCTCCACTGTTACAGCTTCAAAGTTTCCATCTCCTGCTACTGTTACTACTACCTTATAGTTTCCTACCTCACTTGGTGCTGTAGCTAACTTTGTCCATGTAACTGCTCTTGTTGTACTTTCTTCTTTTTTGTACCATTCATATGTTATAGTACCTGTACTTCCTGTTACAGTAATTTGTGGTTCTACTACTGGTTGTCCATCATATATTTTGTTTAATTCTACAGTTATCACAATATTACTTGTTGCTTGAGAAATCGTAAACTCTTTCTCTACTTCTGCACCTGCATAGTTTGTATCTCCTGCAAGAATAGCTTTTATTTTATAACTTCCTGCATCTGTTGGTGCTGTTTGTAATTTTGTACCAGATGCTTCATACCATTCAACGTTTATTGATCCTGTACTTCCTGTCGTTGTGATATTGGTTGGCTCTGCAATAGCTATTCCATCATATACCTTATTCAAATCATCATGAATAATAATCGTACTTATTGCCTTTGTTATTTCAAATGTTTTCTCTACTTCTGCACCAGCATAGTTCGTATCTCCTGCAAGAATGGCTTTTACTTTATAACTTCCTACTTCTACTGGTGCTGTTTGTAGTTTTGTACCATTTGCTGTGTACCACTCAAAACTTACCACTCCTGTACTTCCTGTTGTTGTGATATTGATTGGATTGACAACTGCTATTCCATCATATACCTTATTCAAATCATCATGAATAATAATCGTACTTATTGCCTTTGTTATTTCAAATGTTTTCTCTACTTCTGCACCAGCATAGTTCGTATCTCCTGCAAGAATGGCTTTTACTTTATAACTTCCTACTTCTACTGGTGCTGTTTGTAGTTTTGTACCATTTGCTGTGTACCACTCAAAACTTACCACTCCTGTACTTCCTGTTGTTGTGATATTGATTGGATTGACAACTGCTGTTCCATCATGTACCTTATTCAAATCATCATGGATATCGATCGTACTACTTGCTTTTGTTATCTCAAATGACGTTTCTGATTCTGCACTACCATAGTTTCTATCTTCAGCAAGAATGGCTTTTACCTTATAGCTTCCTGCATTCACTGGTGCACTTGGTAATGGGGTTCCATCTACTACATACCATTCAAAGTTTACTATACCTGTACTTCCTGCCGTACTAACACCTGGCTCTACAACTTCTTTTCCATCGTATACCTTATTTAAGTCATCATTGATGGTAATATAGCTTTTCTCTTTAAAGTTTAATTGATAAGATAAACTCAGCTTAGAACCATTATTATACCCACAATCATAAGAATAGGTAATAGGAGTTCCAAATGTATATCCACTCATAATACCTGTAGTCTTATCTAATCTACCTCCCATTAGAAACGAAATTTTAGTAGGATCAATACCAGGCAATACTTCTTGAATATTAAATGTATTATCAACACCACCTACATTAATTGTGACTGACGTCGTACCCATACTAATCTTATACTGAGAATTTACTTTCATCCATCCTAAACGAGTATTTCTAATACTCAAAACTTTCAAGTTAGTATTCATACTTAAATCTAGGCCTATGATTCCTGTGTTACTACAATCTAAATTAGTCAATGCCGTATTATTACTTAAATCTATGCTTGTGATCCCTGTGTTTCTACAATTCAAATTAGTCAATGCTGTATTATTGCTTAAATCTATGCTTGTGATCCCTGTGTTATAGCAATTCAAATTAGTTAATGCCGTATTATTACTTAAATCTATGCTTGTGATTCCTGTGTTACTACATTCCAAATTAGTCAATGCTGTATTATTGCTTAAATCCAATTCTGTAATTCCTGTGTTATAGCACCGCAGTACATCCAATGCTGTATTATTGCTTAAATCTATGCTCGTGATCCCTGTGTTACTACAATCCAAATGAGTCAATGCTGTATTATTGCTTAAATCTATGCTTGTGATTCCTGTTGTATAAGAGAAATCTAGAAACTCTAACTTAAGATTCTTGCTCACATCTAAGCTTGTGATTCCTGTGGAATTACATCTTAATCGCATAAGGTTAGGAAAATATTCAATCCCTTGTAAACTTTTCATTTCCTGTTCCCTTGGAGGGAACATCGTTCCATTTGCATAATTCCTCTCACTACTGGATAAGATACCGTCTTTATTCTGATCAATGAGCCTGATACTCTGTCCAACTGTATTAGTCCAACTACCCGTTCTTATATGCTCCCTAAATATTGGATCTGGAAAGTTTATTTCATTTATTTCTATATCTCCTACTGCTTCGTCAACATTTTGTACGCTTTCCTGATTTTCTAGGACCTCTGTTACTATATTTTCATCTGTTGTAACTATAGGAGTATTTTCACTTATTGTCTCTTCACTCTGTGCAAACAGACCACCTATAGAGTATGCTATAGATGTTGTAACAAAAGCAACAGCCATCGCTACTTTACACTTTTTGTTCATTATTCATCTCCCTCTCCCTTATATTCTTGTCTTAATATATATTCGATTTCATTCATACTTTTAATGCTACATAATTAATATACGATATAAACTATTATTATGCAACCGAAACCATTAATTACCACATCCAAAAAAAAAAAAAAAAAAACATCATTTTATTTAAATAATACAAATTAGAGATATCATTTATTATATTTCGAGATACTTATAAATGACAATCTGTAAGCACTGTAAGAAAACTTACCTTAAACTTTCCATATTTTCTCATATCTGTAATGATTATTATAATAAGCTTCTTTTCATAAGATATCCTATCTAATTACTATTAAACTTGTCAATAAAAGATAAACAGTAACAATATTTACTAAACCAATAGTTGAATTCTATATTCTATTGTTTTTTTGTATTGTAAAGCATAAACCGATTTTATGTAGTCTAGATAGATACCTTTTTTAAATCGTTCATTCTCTATTCTTAACTGCATATTTTAACCCTCCCCTTACTTAATCCTGTTTCTCTAGTAATAGAATGAGTACTTTTCTCTAAAGCCAATGTAGGTTTAATAATTCTATATTTATCTTCTGCAACTCAATTCTTATTTATGCATCTTCACTATAAAAGTATCATAACTAAAAAAATGTAAACACTTTTTAGGTGTCTACATTTATCTTACTAGTTCAATTTTTTAATATATGAGCCTTTTTCATAAATATTATTTATTTGCTTTTTTAGCATATTCAATAAATTGTTCAATTAAATATTCTGCTCCTAATGGACATTGCGTATCACCTAAGTCTATTTGTGGTTTATTTTTACCATGAAAACCACTTCCTGCTGTCACAAATACTTGGCGCTCCTTCGCAATACGTAATAATTCAACCATTTGTTTTTTTGAGTGATATGTATTAAATACCTCAATACCTTCCACACCTTTATCTATTAATTTATGAATAAAACTTATATCATCGTCTAATGTTTGATAAGCATGAGCGAGTACTGGTATACCATTAGTAAGTTTAATAACATCAATAATATCTTCTAGTGAAGGATAATTCATTTCTACGTAACAAGGTTTTCCTTTCGCAAATAAATCCCAATAAAAATTGACATACGGCATATCACTTCGGCTACCATGTAAATAAGGTTGCAACAAAGGTTCATCTTGATAAGCAGGATTATTTAATACTTGTTTAGCAATTCTCTCTGCACTAATTAATTGTGAACGATTATTTTTTAATAGCGCATCCACATCAAGTTTCATTCCTGAAAACTTTTCAAATAATGCTACTCTTTCCAAGGAAGCTCTTTTCTCTTTTATTAAATTCTCATTTTCAATATGTGCATATAGTTCAGAATTATAATTAATAAAATAACCCAGAATACGAAGCTGTTTCCCCTCATATTCACAATCAATTTCAATCCCTGGTATATAAGAAATATTGTATAACTTACTCATTCTTTCCGCAATAAAATTAGCTTTTGCACTATTATGATCCGTTATTGATATAACCTTTACACCATTCGCCTTTGCTTTTTGAAAAAGCTCTTCTACATTCAATTCTCCACCATCACTAAAATTAGAATGTATATGTAAATCTATTGCATTATGAGCAGCTTCCTCTTGTTTCACTTCTATATCTTGTGTTTCTTCAGCTTTCTTTAAAACAATGACACGAGTACCTAATAATATATCAATAAAACTCACATGTTTAGGATGAACAATAATACATAACAAATTCAATAACCAATAACCAATAACTCCTAAAATACCATAAAAGAAGCTTAATACGATAAATGGTACTGCAAACCCAAATAATTCTCGCATGGCAAGCTTACTACTAGAAACTTCATGCTTATCTTTACCAACAACTTTAAAGCCATAAATATATTTTCCAATCGTTTGTCCATTCGTTTTCGTAATTACCAGTGGATTAAATAAAAATGAACTGATAATTAAAAGACCAAATGTTAATAGCTGTATGATATTTAAAAATTGAATCGATAACATATTAGAGATAATAAATAACATTAATAACTGCCATATAAGTATAGTAGATAACATTACTGATATATCTAAGCAAAAGGCAAGAAATCTATCTACTAAATAACGATTATTTATAAAGGTCGCATGACGATAACCGTCTTTTTCATAATTTCGTGAACGCTTTTTAAAATATACCGTTAACTTTTGAATTGATGTATAGTTTTTCGTCTGTACTGTCATACAGTCACCTCATCCCATTTTCTATAAATAACATTTATTGTAATTGTACGTTTCCATTATACTACATTATCTCTATTTGTATATATTTTCCATTCGATAAGTTCTATTTTTTATCCTCCATTCTATATTATTGTCATTTTATACTATTATAATATGTAATATATTCACCAAGATAGTGAATATAAATTACGAACTACAATAAATTCAAATCAATTGGTGAATTTCGATAACTTGTTGGATAATCATATATTGTCTTATAATCACCACGCCCATAAGATACTATCTGTCCACAGGGTTGAAATAAGGGAATAAATAAATTCTGATCATTTCTAAAATCTTCACAACCATACTTTGGTGTTGTATTTGCATTTGTAAAGCTAAACACTGTATAAAACATAATATCCTCCTTTCTTTTATACACTATGCAACTGCTTTTCAATTCACAAGTTGAGAAGCCTATTCATTTATCGTTTATTATTCTTTCTAACTTAATAACCAAATTTTATATAGGATCAAGCTCTTACATAAGTAAGATAAAAACACAAACAAAAATAAAAAAATTCTCACATATATTTCATATCTTCCCATCTGCACGATCCTTTTAGAAGTTTGCCAGTAACGATTAAGATACCTTCTAAAAGAATAAAGCTTGAAATAACATATAAGAATATTACTCTCAACATAATAATAATAATATGGAGGAAAAGAATGAGAGTACAAATGATCATTCCTACGATGTATTTATAGCCTTTTTAGCATTTGGTTTTGATATTTGCAAGAATTTCTTTCGTATTAAGTTAGAAATATCTAACTATAGGAATAAAAAAATATATAAATTATTATGCCGTAACATTACATGAAATTATGGTAAAGTGTGATGTTACAACTCTAAAGTTAGCTTAAACTAACTACAATATTATTATAACATCTTTCATCTATATGTCAAATCATTTATGAAAAATTTTTATTCTTCCATCTTGCGCAAATATATAAGACCTTATATAACTCATAACTCGTTAGAAAAGTTAGAATATAAAGAAATAAAAAGAAGAGGAAACATAAGCAATGATACACCTCTTCTTACCTATAGCTATTTCTATCTTTCCTTTGATTTCTGCCATCATGTTACCTAATGAAATGGAATAATTTATATAACTAGATTATATCTATAACAAATTTCACTTAATTCACCGATAACACTATTTCCATCTTCTCCTAGATCTGTAAAAATAGTAATGCTCTATGCCTTTTTACTATTTACAATTCCTACTACATTATTTGCTGCGCCGTAAAGGTCATATTTTTGAATAGCATTCATTGGTATTTCTTTACTTAAATAATTCGTAACATCGATCATATAGCTTCTATCATAGTATAATCTATCGGAATAAGTAATTTCCTCATTTATAATTACTTCATAATAAGTAGCTTCTCAATCTCTTTTTTAAAACCGTCTTCATCATTAGAAAAAGATGTTTCAAAGTTACAAACCTTTTTTAAATCTGGATGAGCATTCTTCATCGCATAACTATAATGACCACATTGCATCATTTCATAGTCATTCATATAATCTCCAAATAGCATAGTTTCACTATGAGCTATAGAAAACTTTTCTTGAAGAAACTTAATTGCAGTACCTTTATGAACATCTTTTTGCATAATGTCCATCCATACAAAGGCTGATACTGATACCATATAATCATTTTTAAACGCCTTATAATGTGGATAAACAAACTCTTCTGCTCCTTGCATACAACAAATAGCCACTTTTAAAATTTGATCATCTAGCTTCTGCAATTCCTCTACACTACTGATTCGTTCACATTTCTTATAATATTTTTGCACTTCATTTATAAAGGCAACATCATCATGTAATATATAAGCACTTTTCTTCCCACAAATAACAGGGTATGCACCCTCTATCGTATTACATATTTTTATAAAATGATAAACGTCTTGTTTATCTAACTCATGTACACATAACTCTTCTGTACCTTGGACAACATAGGTTCCATTTTCTGAAACAAAAATAATATCATCCTGAATCTCTTCGAAATACTCAATCATATTATAATATTGTCTACCACTAGCAATCACCCATTGGATACCTTTTCCATGCAATTCCTTCATCAATGGAATCATGCCATCAGATAATTGCTTCTTATTATTAAGCAGTGTTCCATCCATATCTGTCACAATTAATCGAATCATATGATATCCTCCTTAATATCTATGGTTAGTATAACATACTCGATAGTAGTCACTCAACATAAGATATTTAATAAAGATTATAAAAATTCCAGAGTCATTATTTCTCTGGAAATACTATATTTCTATTCTTAAATAAAAAAGAAGTGATTGCACCTCTCTCTTTATATTGTATAACAATATAAATATGTAACGCTCTCACTTCTTAATACACTATGTAAAAGTGACTATACATAGTATATCATTGAGACACCCCTTTACAGCCGAACCTACACACCTTAATAAATGCATAGATTAACTTTGAAATCACATTATCATAAAGGTTTACTACTTCTATGATCTCCCCTAAAATAATGATTCCTCTTTCAAAGCTATGATTATTCATATTATAATATTTTATTTTGTACCAGATATTTCATTTACCACCCAATGACTACGAACAAAAAATCCTATTACAAAATATCATTGTGAACTTAAGGAATATAATGTAAAATGAATAACTGTTATACATAAAATATCAAATCTGTAAATATAGAGCAATATCAGAGAAGTAACAGTAAAGAAACACTTAAGCTCAACCATGTAGTAAATATCTAAATATAGCTCCATATACCTTAATAACCATATTCCGATTATTTACACCTACATGATATTCATATATGTAATAAATGTCAATATGATTGGTTAGTAACCGACCTTTTTCGGTTATAATACGCCTTTTTTATTTCACACATTATAATTAGCAACAATTCTGTATAAATTGCTAACGAAAGAATTCGCTTCCAATCTTCATTAAATAAGAATATACAAATAAGATATGCCATAATGACAAAACATGCTTTGGGAGTCATCTCTTTTTGTCTTAAAATACACATCACAAGTAATGCCCCTATTGTCAATAACATACTAAAGTCTATATAGTAACACAAATATACATTCGCCAGAACCACAGCTGAATACGTCATAAAACATGTATATCGATGATTACAATGATAGCTAGTAAATACTAATTTAATTGGGGTTAAAATTAATATAAACATTGCGCCTAGTTTAGCTTCGTTTACGATGAAACATAAAAAAAGAGCGAGGCTTAAGCCCATTATAGAGGATATAATAGCCTCTAGACCATACTTAAATACCTCAATCTCTTCTTCATCATCTGAATCATCATAAAACTTAGCAGTTATACGATTAATCAGATTCTCAATCATTACTTAGTTTTATCCTTACGCAGTGCTTTAGGCTTTTGTGGTTCAAACATATTCATCCATGAATTAGGCGCTGAAGCTGCTTTTGCAGTTAATGTTACAACCTTTTTTACTGTATTTTTCATATATTTCTACCTCCCATATAAAAATATATCATTTTAGCTATTTCTATAAAAAACATGGTTTTTAATTGCGCATATTCGGTATTATATATTTATATAATTAACATAATATTTACAATGAAATCATTATCTTCCATAATTACTTCTATTTCACCATTATATTTATATAGATGCGAACGAATATTCTCTAACCCTAATCCATGATTCAAACGATCTTTTTTCCTAGTAAGAAATGAACCATTAGAAATTTTAAGACTTTCTTTATGAAAACTATTTTTCACTTCCAAGAGGATAACATTTCCTTTTCGAATAGTAGTTAAATAAATATACTTTTTACCCGTTACATATGTTTGAGCCTCAATCGCATTATCTAATAAGTTTCCTATAATACTAGAAGTATCTATCGCATCCATAAAACTTAGAGAATCAGCGATATTATAATAAAATTCAATAAAAGCTTCCTGCATAATAGCCACTTTAGAATTTACTATATAATTAAAAGCTTCATTACCAGTATTAACAAAAGGAACACTAATAATACGTTCATATAAACTATCTATATATTCTATAGCTTCTTTATATCTATTGTCTTCTATACTTCCTTTAATCGTTACTAAATGATTTTTCATATCATGATTCAATCGCCTGTTTTGTTCATAAACTTGTTGGAGCTCATTCACAAATATTACGTTATTCTCTAATATGTTTAAATGTATACTTTTCGTTACTAACTCTTTATTCCGTTTTTCTGAATTTAAATAAAAGTAATAAAAGAAACAATACATTATCAAAATAGTTATAATAATATAGATGGATTTATTTCTTGATAAAGAATCTTCTTTAAGAACTAAAAAAGATATCAGCAATAACGAAAATATTGTCAATAATGATGCAAAACAAAAAACGAGCCCTTCTTTAGCTAAGTTTAATTCCCTGTTGGCTTTGCTTCTTTTAAAAATTAAATAAACTAAAAAGAATATAAATTTAGAAAGCAAGGAAAGCATAAGTTGATCATTTGTATCTCGTAATAATTCTACATATACTCCTGCTCCCGTATAATTATAAAATACTAAAACAATTAAGTTGGTTAATAAAAATGTCACAAATATAAATAAAGGATAATAAAACTTTTTTAATAATGTTCCCTCATAATTGAGAAAGGAATATACTATAAAACTTATTAATGGTGTCACTAGTAATAATGGATTATCAAAAGTATCGATCATATGTTGCCCAATAATGAGTAATCCTATGAATAGATATTTGACATATGTGTTCTTACAATGTAAGTATTCATCAAGAAAATTAACTAATACCACATTTTCAAAACACCCTGTTAAAAAAGATAAAAATTGAATCATTTCCCTAAACGTTTCTTATATGCTTGAATAAGACCTTTCTTTCTCAATCTAGTAAACTTAATTTTACAATCATTACTCATCCGTATTTCATTTGTACGTATATGAATTTCTACTATGTAATCTAAATGAACAATCCAACCTGAGCAAGGCATAAAAAATTCACCCTGTGGTAATTGATCTGCTAACTTCTTAATAGATGATCGAATTCTTGTAACCTTCTCTTTTTTACCTTGTGATACGACATAAACATAGTTACCTTCTGAGTACAAATATAAAATATCTTTAATACAAACTTTTGAATAACATCCTTCACTTCTTCCAATCAAATATACTTTGTTATTCGTAATCTCTTTATTTAAGTCATAAACTATTCTTGGAAGTTGTTTATCAGCATCAATCTTTGATACAAATCGAAAAGCATTATACTCATATCCTTCAATTGCATAATGCTCATGAGCTGTAACAAAGATGATAGGAACATTTTGATCCTTATGAATCTGTTTAGCGACATTAAAACCATTTACTATTGGCATTTCAATATCAACAAAATATGCATCATAAATCATATTTCCTAGTAAATCTTCTGGTTTTTGATATACGTGAATGATAAAATCATTCGTTAATTTCTTAATTTTGTACTCCAATAATTTTGCCGATCCATAATCATCGTCTAAAATAGCTATGTGGTACATCTCTTCACCCCTCACTAGTTAAATAATAACACAACTTAGAATAATCCTTCAATATTTCCAACATCATTTATGTCTATTTTTGTCGCAGCAGGATTTTTTGGTAAACCTGGCATTGTTAATATGTTACCTGCCTTAACAACCATAAACCCTGCACCAAGACATGGTTGTATATTCTCAATCCTTAATGTAAAGTTTTTAGGCACACCTATTTGGGTACTATCATCACTTAACGATTTTGGAGTTTTAGCCATACAAATAAGCATATTATTCCACCCTAATTGTTTATATTTTTGTAATTGCTCTTGTGCTTTTATACTATACTGAATTTCCTTAGCGCCATAACAACCTTTTGTAATTCTCTCTATCTTATCTTCTATACTCATATGTTCATGATAAGTTGGTGTAAAAGACACTTTACTCTTACATAAAGATACTACTTGTTTTGCTAATTCAATAGCTCCTTCACTTCCTGTTTCCCAAGCATTAGAAAAGGAAACAGGGTGCTTATGCTCACAACACCATTTCTGTAACTCTTGATGTTCCTTCTTTGTATCAGAAGAGAAAGTATTAATGGCCACAACATAGGGTAATCCAAAGCTTTTTACAATATCTATATGTCTTTCTAAATTTTCACACCCTTTCAACATAGCATCAACATTCTCTTTGTGTAACTCTTCAAAAGGAATATAACCATGTTGCTTCAAGGCACGAACCGTAACAACAATCACAACAGCATTAGGCTGTAAAGATGCTAATCGACACTTAATATTAAAAAATTTTTCAGCTCCTAAGTCTGCACCAAACCCAGCTTCTGTAATCGTATAATCAGCAAGTTTCAAACACATTTTAGTCGCTAGTATACTATTACATCCATGTGCAATATTGGCAAAGGGACCTCCATGTATAATAACTGGTGTTTTCTCCAAAGTTTGTACTAAATTAGGCTTTATTGCATCTTTTAATATACATGTTAAGGCACCTTCAATTTCTAAATCCTTCACAAATATTGGCTTTCCATCTACATCGTAAGCTATGAGTATGTTTGATAGTCTCTTTTTTAAATCTTGTAAAGAAGTAGCTAAACAAAGTACTGCCATAACTTCTGATGCAACACTAATAATAAATCCATCTCTACGTTGTACACCATTTTTATCTCCTAAACCAATTTCAATAGAACGTAAACTTCGATCATTCAAGTCCATACAACGTTTCCATACAATTTGATTCACATCAATACGTAATATATTCCCTTGAAAGATATGATTATCTAAACAAGAACTAATAAAATTATTAGCAGTTGTCACAGCATGAATATCTCCTGTAAAATGTAAATTAATATCTTCCATTGGTACGACTTGTGCATATCCTCCACCTGCAGCTCCTCCTTTTAACCCAAAAACAGGACCTAACGATGGTTCTCGCATAGCAATCATTGCCTTGTATTCTAATTTCTGTAATGCATCCCCAAGGCCAATCATCGTTGTAGATTTTCCTTCTCCAGCACTTGTTGGATTAATAGAGGTTACTAAAATAAGATTTCCATCCTTTTTTTCCTTTTGTTTCTCTAAAATGTCTAATGATAATTTAGCCTTATATTTTCCATAACACTCTATATCATTTAAATCAATGTTAGCTTTCTTGGCAATATCTTGGATTGACTCTAATACACATTCTTGTGCAATTTGGATATCTGCTTTCATGCCTACACCTCGCATTTCCTCAACTACTACTTATCATAATCTTTTTTTAATACTAATACATTTTTTATTGGTAATAATACGAATATATATTTACATTATTCGATGAGATTGCGTAGTCTTTCACTAATGATAAGATTATATTTTCTGTATATAACTTCTTATAGCTTTATATATCAACTATATTCTACTTTAATTTTATAAATATTACAAATTTTATTCATAAAATATTAAGGTGCTTTCCAGTACACACCATCACATAATTATCTATTTATAATTATAATATAAATTTAACTCTTGCTTAGCTAAGATAATAACTATGAATTACTAGTGAATCATGATGCTTAAGATACAAAAATGATAAGGCGATTTATCTTTCTCTAATCCTTTTACTTCCGTATCTAATAATCATGTAATTCAATAGATTTCACTAAAGAAAAAGAAACACAGTTCTTTTTAAGTCGTTGTAACTCCTTTATACTAGCTACATGCATAGTACAAAAATAAAAAAAGCAATGGATCCTATTTACGAATCATCACATTGCTTAATCAACTTTCTATTCTCATTTTTAAAAATACAGAATATCCTTAACAAAAGTTAGAAGTAAGATAATAGCGCTTCTACCTTTCATGACAATCTCTACTTACCATTGAGATTTTATTATAAAGCGCAACTATTACCAGATCTACCACCTACTCGAATAACAGTAGCTTTCGTTCTATAACCATTAGCTCTTTGGACAACTGGTGATTTTTCACTACCACCATACAAGTCAAGGTGTGCACCATTAACACCACCTCCACGATCTACAACCATTGCCTTAAAAGGAACTCCTGGAACTAATCCAGCACCACTATAGCCATGATCACTTATTTCTAATATAGAACACATTGGTAAATTTTTATCGGCAGCCAACAAATAATAGCCACCATACTGAATACCACTTCTCCACGTTCCATTAGGCTGTAAGACTCCTTGGGAAACACTAAGCTTTATACCACCAGCTGTTCCTCCTGTACCTGTTGTTTCTCCACCACAACCGACACAGTCCACACCATACGTTGTCATTTTAGGATAAAAATAACTTCCTTCTTGAACACTACCACCATATTGATAGACAACAGGCTGTGCATCATAATCTGCAGTGCTTTCTATATTCAATGTTTTGGATACTATATTTCCTTCAGTATCTTTTACAATATGATATTCTTCCACACTTGTTTGTGGTGTTCCATCGCTTACCTTATTAATAATCCAAGATAAACCACTTCCACTATATTCATTAATAACAATGGTATCCGGTTGAGCAAGTACTGTTTCCGTACTCTCTACCTCTACTGTATATTCACCTCTAGCAACTCGCATCGAATCTGTATACGATTGCAAGATAGCTTGGTTATAATCAAACATTGCTGTACTCATACATCCAGTTAAAGCGAAAATAATGATGAAGAATGCTACATACGTTCGCTCTTTATTCATTCCATTTCCTCCTATACACTAAGATGTTGCTATTTTAACATATGCTATTTTCACTTGTCAAATTAACATATATTTGCACATGTAAAACTGATATAAATTTAGATAAAACAGTTAACATATAAATGAAAAACAGTGTATTTAAGGCATATATATGAATAAACAAATAGTTTAATCATTCTTTCACATTGTGATTTTTTTGTTAAAATTTCACATATTTTAGCAACATTACCACAATATTATATGATTTATTATAATAAATCGCTTACATTTTCAATATTTGCGCTTGCTTTTGATACATTGTGAAAAAGTTGAGGAAATGTCCTCAACTTTCTCTATTAATTAATCCGCAATACCATACTCTTTTTCTAAGTATTCGTCATATGACATTTTGCGATCTATAATTCCATCTTTCGTTATCTCTATAATACGATTCGCAATTGTGGAAATAAACTGATGATCATGTGAAACGAAAATAACTTCGCCTTTAAAACTAATTAACCCATTGTTTAGTGCTTGTATAGACTCTAAATCCAAATGGTTTGTTGGATCATCTAATAACAATAAATTAGGAGCTTCCAGCATACTCTTACTTAACATACAACGTGCTTTTTCTCCCCCTGATAATACATTGACATGTTTTAATGCTTCTTCTCCACTAAATAACATTCTACCTAGAAAACCTCTTATAAAGCCCATATCATCAATATCGGTATATTGTGATAACCATGTACAAATATCATCCTGAGAAGTAAAGTATTCATTATTATCTCTTGGTATGTATGATGGTGTAATTGTTTGTCCTAATGTAACTGTTCCAGCATCTGGCTCTATTTCTTTCACAATCAATTTTAAAAGAGCTGTTGTAGCTAATGGATCTCCTAATAAAGCTATTTTATCTCCTTTCATCACAGAGAAGTTTACTTTATTTAGGAGCTTCTCACCTTCTATTGTTTTTTCAACATCCTCTACAAATAATATCGATTTCCCAGACTCACGATTAGGTTTAAAATCTACAAAAGGATACTTTCTTGTAGATGGTTGTAAATCATCTAATGTAATCTTATCTAATATTTTTTTACGTGATGTTGCTTGTTTAGACTTAGATGCATTCGCTGAGAAACGTGCAATAAACTCTTCCAACTCTTTTATTTTTTCTTCTTTTTTCTTATTACTATCTTTTAACTGCTTACTAATCAATTGACTGGATTCATACCAAAAATCATAATTCCCAGTAAATATTTTTATTTTACCATAATCTACATCCGCAATATGTGTACAAACTTTATTTAAAAAATGACGATCATGGCTAACAACAATAACTGTATTTTCATAATTGATTAAAAAGTCTTCTAACCAAGCAATCGCCTTAATATCCAAGTTATTAGTAGGCTCATCTAACAACAAATTATTTGGTTTTCCAAATAATGCTTGCGCAAGTAGTACTTTCACTTTTTCTGCCCCACTTAACTCTCTCATATAAGCGTCATGAAGCTCTACCTCAATTCCTAACCCATTCAACAACATGGCAGCATCACTTTCCGCATTCCAACCATCCATGTTCGCAAATTCTGCTTCTAGTTCTCCAGCTTTTACTCCATCTTCCTCTGTAAAATCTGCTTTCGCATACAATGCATCTTTTTCTTTCATAATTTCATAAAGCTTAGCATTTCCCATTAAAACAGTTTCTAATACCTTATAATCATCAAAAGCAAATTGATCTTGTTTTAGTGTGAAAACAGTTTCTCCAGGATTTGTTGATACTGTTCCTGTATCAGGTTCTAATTCCCCATTTAATACTTTAAGAAAAGTAGACTTCCCTGCACCATTCGCACCAATTAACCCATAACAATTTCCATCTGTAAACTTTATATTAACATCTTGATATAATGTTCTCGAACCAAATCTAACACTAACATTTGTTGCTTGTATCATAATAACCTCCTAATGTAATACGTGCATTATATCATTCTTTTATCATATTGTGAATGAAGAATACATTTTACCATATAAAAAGCTGTATTACTCCTATAAAAATACAGCTATGCTAACCTTTTATTATTCTTCAATAAGTATCTCTTTATTTATCCACATTTTTGATACAGAAAAATCATCTTTTTCCTTATATTCTTTATCATAGTGGCTAGGTAATCGCTCTTCAAAGTTAAAATTATTCACTTGCTTAAACATCGTTTCTGATAGAGTATATACACGAAGTATACCTCCATAATATTTATCACTAAAAATTTGTACTAATTCATCAAATATTCCTTTTATAAACTGTTTATCATATATACCTCTTGTAAGATAAATACGTATATCGGGAACTAGAGCTCCTTTAGATGCTGCTGTAAACACATCTTTTGTATAATCAATATCATTCTTAAACTCACAGTTAGAATGAACACATAAAATATAGGATTCTAAATGCTTATCAATTTCCTTCTTAGCATCTTCTATAATAGCTTCTTTATAATATACGCCATGATATGTATCTTGGAGAAAAAATTTTTCACCCTTTAATAAACGCTGAACAGCAAAAGCATCTTTTTGAGAATGACCATCTTTTGGATATAAATATAGAACAGGTCGATCCCATGTACAATCTGGATAAGATATATCTTTATTTATAAACTCACGTCCATACTTCATCTGGATATGACTCATCATTTCTTCTACTAACTCTTCTTCCGTAAATCTTTCATTTTCAACAAATTCCATTTTATCTCCCTCCTAATATATAAATATAAAAGAATACTTCTATCTTGCTCTACTTATCATCCCTTCTTTCTCCCTCCCCCCTATATAAAAGTATCAGTTCTTATATAGAATTACAATCTTTTTTGACATTTATTTTACTTTCTTCATGAAAATTATTCCCAAACAATAAAAAAGTTTATACAAATCTTCATTCATTGTATAAACAATTTTTTTATATTCGCTTTTTTTGTTCAAGATAGACAGCAAGTACTGCAATATCTGCAGGGTTCACTCCTGATATTCTAGATGCTTGTCCCATTGTGAGAGGCATAACTTCCTTTAGCTTTTGTTTCGCTTCTAAAGATAAATGTTCTAGCTCTTCATAATTCATATCTACAGGCAGTTTTACAGCATCCATTTGTTTTAATGCTTTCGCATCTCGTTTCGCCTTCTGGATATAACCTTCATACTTGATCTCAATTTCTACTTGTCTACTTACTTCATTAGATATAGATAGGGATACATATGGTAATATTCCCTGTAAGGTTATCCCCGGCCTTTTTAATAAATCAAAAGCAGAAATACCTTCTTGTAGAGCTCCAAAACCTTGTTGAATCAAATATTCATTAATATTAGATTTTGGTGTAAATCTTGTTGTTTTCAATATTTCTTGTGCCTTCTCAATATCTTCAAGTTTATTTATAAAATTCTGGTATCGCTCTTCGCTTATTAATCCAATTTCATGTCCATATGTACTCAAACGAACATCTGCATTATCATGACGTAATAATAAACGATATTCTGCACGAGACGTTAGTAGTCGATAAGGTTCTTGTGTTCCTTTTGTTACTAAGTCATCAATCATTACCCCAATATAGGCTTCATCCCTTCCTAATATAAAAGGCTCTTTTCCATCTATTTTACGTACAGCATTAATAGCAGCTATAAGACCTTGTGCAGCTGCCTCTTCATAACCACTTGTCCCATTAATTTGTCCAGCGGTATATAAATACTCAACAATCTTATTTTCTAGTGTAGGCTTACATTGCAAAGGATCAATCGCATCATATTCAATAGCATATGCATATTTGTCTATGATACAGTTTTTTAATCCTGGTAGTGACCTTAACATTTGTTCTTGAACATCATAAGGCATAGAAGTTGAAAAACCTTGTACATATGTTGTATCTAAAGACTCACTCTCTGGCTCTAAAAATATTTGATGTCTTTCTTTATCTGAAAATCTTACAAGCTTATCTTCTATACTTGGGCAATAACGAGGACCTACTCCCTTAACTAAACCAGAGTACATAGCACTCTTATCAAGATTATTACGTATAATTTCATGTGTTTCTTGTGTAGTATATGTTAAATGACATACTTTTTGTTTATCAAAAGAGCGTATCTTTTTCGTTTCATAAGAAAATGTCACAAAATCATTTGTACCTGGCTGTATCTCTGTTTCACTAAAGTCAATAGAGGACGTTTTAATACGAGCTGGTGTCCCTGTCTTCAAACGAAAAGTACGTATACCAACATCACGTAAACTTTTTGATAGGGTGTTTGTTGTAGGCTCATCTTCTGGCCCACTAGGTGTTGCCTCATGTCCCACCATAATCAAAGAACTCATGAATGTACCTGTTGTAATAATTACTGCTTTACATGGCTCAATATGTCCATCTTCTTGTAATACACCTTTTACAACCCCATCCTCTACAATTATCTTTTGTATCATCTTTTCACGAAGTTCTAGATACTCTTGTTTATGTAAAACACTTTGCATATACTCTTTATATGCAATCTTATCAGATTGAACACGTAAGCAGTGAACACCAGGACCTTTTGTCGTATTCAACATCTTAAACTGCAATGCTGTCGCGTCAGCACATTTCCCCATTTCACCACCAAGTGCATCTATTTCCCTAACAACAATCCCTTTCGCAGGTCCACCTACACTTGGATTACATGGCATCGACGCAATCATATTGATATTCAAGGAGTAAAGAATGGTATTTTTCTTCAAACGTGCACAAGCTAATGCAGCTTCTACACCAGCATGTCCCCCTCCAATTACAATTATATCTGTCATAAAATCACCTTGCTTTTCTTCCATATTATATAATCATTTCCTAAAAATAACTAGTATTTCATAATATATCTTATTTAAAACATGAAAATTATCAGGAAATAATATAAATAAAAGCTATAGACGCCTTTTGATACCTCTATAGCTCCTTATCTTTAGCTAATAAATACTATTTCCTGACTTTTATAGATCATCTACTAGTGCTGTTGATTTAGCATAAGCCGTTGATTTAGCTTCAAAAAAGTCTGTCTTAATTAAATTGGCATTACTATATTGTGAAACCCACTCCATACTTTCAGGTTCAGCATCATGACCTTCATATATCTTCGGAAATCCTAATGATGTACAACGTAAGTTAGCCAAATACTTAATATAATCACTAACCATTTCTTGCGTTAAACCAGCAATTTCATTTCCTATTACATAGTGCCCCCATGCTATCTCATGCTCAGCACCTTGACGTATCATTTCTCGATAAACCTCTACCTTATCTGGTGTAAATAAATCAGGCTCTTCTTTCTGCATTTCCAGCAACATATTTTTAAATAACCAAAGGTGTGTATTCTCATCACGATTAATATAACGTATCTCCTGTACACTTCCTGGCATTTTTCCATTTCTTCCTAAATTATAAAAGAACATGAATCCACTATAAAAGTAAATACCTTCTAATATATAATTGGCAATCATTGTTTTTACCATTGTAAAAGAATCTTTCTTCTCCTGAAACTCATTATATAAATCCCCTATAAATTTATTTCGAGACAACAAATGCTCATCATCTCTCCACTGATATAAAATATTCGTTCTCTCTTCAGGTGAACATATAGTATCTAACATATAACTATAACTTTGTGAATGTACAGCTTCTTGAAACGTTTGAATGGATAAACAAAGATTAATCTCATTAGCTGTTACATATTCACTTAATGATGGTAAATTAGCCGTTTGAATACTATCTAAGAAAATAAGGAAGGATAGGATTTTATCATAAGCAGTACGCTCTGCTTTATCTAATTTACGATAATCAGAAATATCTGCATTCATATTAATTTCCTCTGGTATCCAGAAATTATTCATCGCCTGACGATACCATTGGCTAACCCAAGTATATTTCATATTATTAAAATCATTTAAATTAGTAGTATTTCCACCAATCATTCTCCGTTTCAATACATCAATATCACCAGATTCATTAAAAAGTGGCTTTTTAACTAAATTCGTCATCTCTAGTCCTCCTTTATGCACTACATGATTCGCACTCTTCTACTTCTAAAGCTTTACTTCGAACATAATAAATAGTTTTTACTCCGCACTCCCAAGATTGAATAAATAATTGTAATACCTGACGCATCGTAAAATCATTTGTAATGTAAATGTTCATAGACTGTGCTTGATCAATATGACGTTGGCGAGCACCAGCAGCACGAATACTCCAAGATTGATCAATTAAATGAGCATTCTTATATAACCAAAACGTTTTCATATCTAAATCAGGTGCTACTCGTGGCATAATACTTCCTTTTTTCTCCTCTAAGAAGAATCGTTTCATAATAGGATCTAAACCAGCTGTAGTTCCAGCAAGGATAGAAGTAGAGCTAGTAGGTGCTATCGCAATTAAATAAGCATTTCGTATCCCTTGCATATGAACCTTATCTTTTAATTCACACCAACGCTCACTTACATAGTTTCGCTTAGTAAAATAATCACCATTATCCCAATCACTATTGGCAAAATGATAATAACTTCCTCTTTCTTTTGCTAATTCACAACTAGCAGAAACTGCATGATAATTAATATCTTCAAACACTTTATCTGCAAATGCAACATGCTCTTCACTTTCCCAAGCAATACCATGTTTCGCTAACATATGATGATATCCACTTACTCCTAATCCTATTGGACGATATTTCTTATTTGTAATTTCTGCATATTCTAAAGGATAGAAATTTAAGTCAATGACATTATCCAATGCTCGTACAACAGAAAAAACTGTATGTTGTAATTCATCTTTATGATTAATATCAATATTACCTAAAACCAAAGAAGCTAAGTTACAAACAACAAAATCTCCTGGCTTTGTAACTTCAACCACAACACTATCTTGCTCATCAGTAAGAATTTCACGTTTCTCAAGAGAAATTTCACTCATATTTTGAGCTATTTCCGTACATAAGTTACTACAATATATAATTCCCTTATGACTATTCGGGTTCATTCTATTTACAATATCACGATTAAATGTAAATGGTGTTCCTGTTTCAATAGCTGATTTTAGAATCAAACGAATAAGATCTTTCATTGGAATTTCACGTTTTTTTATACGATAATCATGAACACAGTCAAGATACTTCTCTTCCCATTCACTACCAAAACAATCTTCTAAATGATATCCTTTTACTGTTTTTATTTCATGAGGACACATGAGGTACCACATACCATCAATATTTTCTTTCGCCATCTTCCAAAAATAGTCTGGATAACAAACAGCTGGAAAGACATCATGTGCTTTCATTCTATCATCCCCATTGTTTGTACGTAGTTGTAAAAACTCTGGTAAATCTTTATGCCATGCATCTAAATATACTGCAACAGCTCCTTGTCTCATACCTAATTGATCAACGGCAACAGCTGTATCATTCACTAATTTGATCCAGCGAATAATACCACCAGCAGCTCCTTTAAACCCACGGATTGTTGAACCTTGTGCACGTACTTTACCAAAGTAAAGCCCCATACCTCCACCAAACTTTGAAACTTTCGCAAAATTATCAATACTACGATAGATACCATCTAAGCTATCTGCTACGGTATCAATAAAGCAAGAAGATAACTGGTTATAAGGTTTTCTAGCATTTGACATAGTTGGTGTAGCCATTGTCACTTTCCATGTACTTAACATGTCATAAAATCGTTTTACCCATAACTTGCGGTCCTTTTCTTTCATAGCTAAATGCATAGCAATCCCCATAAACATCTCCTGTGGTGTTTCTAAAGGAACCAAATCTACAGTATGAATAACATAACGTTTCAACAATAAGTCTAAAGAACTATATGTTAATAAATCATTTCGTGTATCATCAATCATCTCTGCAAATTCAAGAATCTCTTCTTTTGAGTAGTTTTCCAATATATAAGTTCCATATAAACCTTGTTGTGTTAGATACACTATCTTATCATAGAAGTTATTTATTCCTCTTGCTTCCTCTTCCTTTTTCAAGTCCCATAAGAACCCTTGCATTTGGATCATTGCGGCAATATACTCCCATTTAGGAGCTTCTTGTGTAGTCAACTCAACAGCTGCCTTGATAAGCGCTTGTAACTGCTCCTCATCACGCATATCACTTTTTTGAAAAGAAAACATTTTTTTATACAAAAATTGAAAACTATATTCACTTTGTTTATATTGTTTTTGAATTTTCTTTAAAAGAGGCTTCATCTTCATAACCTTAAAACAAGCCTCAATTTGGTGTCTTGCTAATCTTTGACGACTACGCTCTTCCCTGTATAAAACATAGCTTTTAACTTCTTTATAAAATCCACCTTTCATTAATGTATTTTCTACAAGATCTTGGATTTGCTCCACATCAATATGATGACTTTTTTCATATAAATCCACAATCTGTTTCTCAATTTCTAATACAATATTATTTAAAGCCATTTGTTCGATATCGGAACCTACACTAAGAAAAGCTGCACGAATCGCATTCTTAATTTTATTGGCATCGTAAACTTCTACTTTTTGATTCCTTTTTGTAATTTGCATACTAACTCTCCTCTAACATCGCTCATACATATTATTACAATCTATTTACACTCCTTATACAAAACATGTAGTCATATAAAGCAATATATAAATAAAATATGTTTTTCTTTATAATCATAACATAATATACCCTTCATGAATACCTAGAAATGTATGGAAATATATCTTTTATACTGTAATAAAAGAACAGTAACTTCCAACATACATGACAAGGATATAATGTCCTTCACAAGTAGCACAAAGGATAACAAAAAACGATATTATATACTTTCTATATTACCATATTATCATATTTAAATTTAATATAATGGATAATAAATCTTCTTATCTTGTTTACTTTTTACCTTTGATACTGCTTTTACAATATCACTAACTTGTGATAACTCTTTTACACTACCATCTTCAAGAAGCACCCAAATATTATGATGTGCCTCACTTTGCTTATAAGGGGAATAAGCAATTTGCGTAACAGCGTCTTGAAATATATAATAATCACTATCAAATCCAGCTTCCTTAACATTCTGAATAATCTCTTTGATTTCACTTTCATCTTCCACTGTTTTATATTCAAATAATTGTCGATTCAAAATTCTATGTGCTAAATCTCGTAAAATAGCATCTTCACTCTTACAGAGCTTTATAAAACCATACATAGCAGCTGATTCATCTAAATAAAACAATTCCTCATTCGTAACTTCATATCCTTCTTGTAAAAAAGGATGAAACATCTCAACATCTTTTACTTTCTCTGGATCATTTATAAATAAATACTTCATTCGCTTAAAAATACATACAAGAAGCCCTTCATAACTCCTTGCAATAGGGTGTAAATATACTTGCCAATACATATGATAACGTGCCATGATATAGTTTTCCACACTATAAATCCCACTCTGTTTAACAACAAGACGTTGATCTTTCACTCGCATCGTACGTAAGATTCTTTCCAAATCAAAATGCCCATAACTTGTCCCTGTGAAATAGGCATCTCTTAACAAATAATCCATGCGATCAGCATCTAATTGCCCAGAAACGATTTGATTTAAAATATCATTTTTATGTTCATAAGAAATGATACTTGCGACATCATGAGGAAGATTCTTATCTACTTTCATTAAAATATCATGTATTTGAGAATCTTCTAAAATAATTCGTCTGGTAAATACTTCATGTCTACATGTAGTAATGGATTCAAATGCATGAGAGAAAGCCCCATGTCCAATATCATGGAGTAACCCTGCTAACATAACGGTTACCATTTCATACTCACTAAGACATTCTGATAACCCCTTTACTTCATAAATCATTCTTCGTACAATTTCATAAACACCTAGGGAATGTGCAAACCTAGAATGTTCTGCTGTATGATAAACTTGAAAATCTCCTCCTAGTTGATGGATTCTTCTTAATCTTTGAAATTCTTTTGCATTAATACAATCCCAAATAACCTGATATTGAACATGAATATAACCATGTAGTGGATCTCTCATTACCTTAATTTCATCTGTTTTCTTCAACATGAACTTCACCTCTATTATTGTATGTATCTATTCTAACATATAAATGATAAACATACCTACTATAACATGTTTTCTTTTCCCTTTGTATAACTTTACATCAAGGTACTATATTATACGTAAGAAAACATTCTTTTCCCTAGTAAATAGAAAAAAACGTCAACTATATTTCATAGTGACGAAAAGTAAATATCATCCTACTATAACTTTAATAAGCATAATATTCTTATTTTGATAATATTTCTACACCTTGTTCTGTAATAAGTACCATATTTTCCCATTGTGCACTAAGAGAACCATCTGCAGTATAGCTCGTCCAACCGTTATGCTTATCAATCACAACCTCATAACCACCTGCATTTATCATAGGTTCTACTGTGATAATCATACCCGGTACTAGTACCATTCCTGTATCTTTCAAACCTACATGTGCAACAATTGGGTCTTCATGAAATTCTTTTCCAATCCCATGCCCAGCAAAACTTCTCACGACTGTATAACCGTTTTTATGTGCATGCTCCATAATGGCAGCTCCTATATCACCAATATGACCCCAAGGCTTAATTGCTTGAATCCCTTTTTCCATACATTCTTTTGTAATATGTACAAGCCTTTTTGCTTCTTCACTTACATCTCCTATTAAAAACATACGAGATGCATCCGAATAATAGCCATGAAAAATAGTAGAAACATCAACATTCACAATATCTCCATCTTTTAATATTCTATTATCATCAGGAATTCCATGACATACTTCATGATTAATAGATGTACAAACACTTTTTGGAAAACCACCATAATTTAATGGTGCAGGTATCGCACCATGAGAAACAGTATAATCATATACTAAACGATCAATTTCTCCTGTAGTCATACCTACCTTTATATGCTTACTAACATGATCAAGAACACCATTATTAATAGCAGCACTTCTCTTGATAGCTAGGATATCTTGTTTGTTTTTAATTAATGAGCGATCAGGTAATATTTTACCCTGGGCAACTAATGAATTCCATTTCACATCAAAATTCTCATGACATTGTTTATATTTTTTTCCACTTCCACACCAACATTTGGAATTTCTTTTTACATTCATACAAACACCTCTTCCTCAAGTATAACATGCCTTTTATGATAGTCAACAATAACGATTGAAAAGATAGATTCCTTTCCACATCTAAAAATTAGATAGCGAATAAAGAAAATACTATAGAGTATAAAGAGAGTTAAAGCGTAAAAAGTATTCGAGCATATAAAAACATAAATATGAAGCTTCTATTAATATATATAGGTTTCAATCTATAAAAGATCATAATAAAAAAAGAGTTCATAACCTCATAGTATGTTTTCAAAATATTGAAATATAACTATTCTGTTATAGACTCTTTTCTAAATATATATTGAGAACTTAAATTCTCAAGTATACTTGTATTACACAACTACCACCTGTACATTTATAATCGACTGTAAAGATAGGGAGTACTACCAGGTGTCTCAACTGGTAATATTGCTTCATATAAGGATAACAGAATATACATGGAATTTTATTTCGAAATATTACCTATATGTTAGCTTTTTGAACATATGTTAACTTTATAAATGTTATGCTTTACTCTATATTACTGTTATCTCAATTGATTGCATGTAGAAATGACAAATGATAGGATGGTAGAAATGCAATTCACGTAAATATTGGTATCTCGAGCTTTCTAAAACCTACTTCTTTTTCTTTTTAGCAATGTATGAATGCATCTTTTAAAACTTGTAGAAGAAAGGTAAGTTCGACTAAGAAACAAAGGATTCATATTATAAGGATGCGCTTACTATATGGTTTCTTGTCCTCTCTTCTACAATATCTACTTCAAAAATAGTAGCCATTGTACCCTATGTAATTAGAAATCACGATACATAATATTCACATGTACTGTCACACAAGATCTTATCTTTGTGCATATTTATAATACTACATAATTAACTATTTATCAACAATATAGTTAAATTTTTTATAAAAATGAAGCTAATAAAAACATAAATGATGATAATATTATTATAAAATATGCAAAATTGCTAATAAGAGCGATGGTTATATAGCATCACTTTGCTAAATTCAAACTTTAAGTACACCACAAGGTGAACTTACCAATAAAAAATAGACACTAAAAGCATTTATTGAAACCCTAGTTGAATTCTATATTCTATTAGAATTTTTGTATTGTAAAGCATAACTAAGTCTTACGTAATTATGATTGTATATAATATCTTTTACATAATCTTCTATAGTTTCACCATTTTCTTCTTGAAAATCAATATCCATTTCATTTTTTAACCATCCATTCTTTGTTTCTATTATAGGATTATCTATTACAGAAAAGGATATAGATCTTTGATCGCTCCATATCCTCTTTTTATTTTGCTTTCTACTATTAATTTATAATTGATTAGATTGCTAGCATATAAGAAAGATTTTACATCTGAACCTATGATTTCACTATTAAATACATCAACATAATATCTCCAATCATATCTTTGTTTTTTTGAACCAAATCATAGTTGTATTCATTACCACTTTTTCTAACGGTCTCATCGTTGTCTAATGGTTATATATAAGATTTGGATAGCGAATAGATTCTTCTTCTATTTTTATAGACACTGTAATGTTTAACTTTACTCCTCATGTTTAACCACTTACATACTTTATGAACAAGATTATCCAATACTCCCCCCCTTCTGTTTCTCTAATAATGGCATGAATACTTTCCTCTAAATCCCATACAGGTTGAATGATTTTATATTTATCTTCTGCAACCCAATACTTATTTATTCCTCCTTTTGGTATTCCCGCACCCTTTTCATCTTTACTATAAAAGTATGATAACAAAAAAATGTAAACACTTTTTAGGCATATACATTTATCTTACTAGTTTATCTTTCGATCACCACTTAATACTTATATTATTTTGATTTCTTCCACCAACACTAAATGTTAAAGAGCCTCTTTCTTTTCATAAAAAAGTGAATCTCTTTCCTATAAACAGTTCTTCCATTTAAGTTTAGAGACTCACTTCTTAATATATTTTTATTTAGAAATTATTTGATTATACTTCTTCTTTACGATTCTTTCTTCTAAAGAACATCATCACTCCTGTAGATAGTCCTATAAGCATTGTCCATAACCCTACTTGTGTGCTATCTCCTGTTTGTACTCCTGATATTGTAGTTGTCCCTTCTACCATTAAACCATTCGGTTTAAAAGTTGCTCCTGGTTGTATGATCACTACACTACCATCTGGT
>CAZQFM010000005.1:0-27494 GCA_964592705.1 uncultured Erysipelotrichaceae bacterium | reverse complement strand
TGATGTGCAAGATAAATCAGTGCTCGAAATGAATAGTCACTGAATTTAGATAACTTCATATGCAATTCTCCTTTATATTTCGTAATGTACATAAATATAGCGTACTTTAAATAATTTTACAAGGAATATGAATATTTACTTTTTAAAAAGAGTATAATATTTGCACATTTTAAATGAATATGATTAAATATGGATGTACTTAAGAGGGAGGATGACAAGATGTTAGATCAAAAAACAATAGAAATTATTAAAAGTACAGTTCCAGTATTAAAAGAGAATGGTGTAGAAATTACTACCTTGTTCTATCAATTGATGTTTGAAAATAATCCAGAGGTTAAACCATTGTTTAACATGGATAATCAAGTATCAGGTAAACAACCTAAAGCATTGGCTATGACACTTTTAGCAGCAGCAGAAAATATTGATCATTTAGAAAAGTTATTACCTGCTGTACAAAAGATAGGGAAAGTACATTGTGAACGTATGATACTTCCTCATCATTATCCAATTGTTGGTAAAAATTTATTATTGGCATTTAAAACTTATTTAGGAGACGCTGCAACGGATGAAGTATTACAAGCTTGGGAAAAAGTTTATCAAGTAATTGCAGAAGTCTTTATTAAAGTTGAAAAAGACATTTACGCGAATATGAATGCCAATGTGTAATGGTTAGAAAGAGGTGCAAGAAAGCACATCTTTTTTATAATAGAAAAAAAGCTACATGAACCCTATTGGTACAGTAGCTATTCATCAATGTTAAACTATATTTCGTCTACAATTTCAATGTTAAATTTTTTCATCCAGTAATTGATTTGTACAAAGTATGCAATGGTTTGAGGTGTTGTCATGAGTTGACCATACCAAGGGATTGCTCGATCTTCATCTAATAACGTTTCTAGTTTTTCTTTTTCTACTATTTGTAGTAAAGGTGAGGTTTCATCTTGGATAATCTCTTTTAATAACTTTTCGACAGCAGCTCTATACTCTGGATGAAAGGTTTTAGGATAAGGGCTTTTTTTGCGGTGTAATACTTCATCCGGTAGCCAATCTTTCATAGCTTCTCTTAATAGACCTTTTTCTCTACCTTCATAGTCTTTAAAAGACCAAGGTACACTATATAAATAATCGAGAATACGCATATCACAAAATGGTACACGTACTTCTAAACTATTGTACATACTCATACGATCTTTTCGATCAAGAAGCGTTTGCATAAACCATTTCATATTTAAAACAGACATTTCACGCATACGTCCTTCTTCTTCATCAATACCTTCGATTTTAGGAACTTCTGCCAATGTTTGTTGGTATAGATCATTTACATATGCTTCTGCATCAATTTTCTTACGCCATGATTCTTTCAAAAAACTACTTCGATATTTTGTAGATTGTGCCCAAGGAAACCCTTCTTTCATACGAATATCTTTATCTCTAAACCAAGGATAACCTCCGAACAACTCATCAGCACATTCTCCAGAAAGAGCTACGGTAACATGCTCTCTAATCTTCTTACAGAAAAGTAATAAGGAAGAGTCCACATCAGCCATTCCTGGTAAATCTCTTGCGTCTACAGCAGCAAACAGTGCGTCTACTAAGTCTTTAGAATCGAGTAAGATTTCATGATGATCACTATCTAGGTGCTCTGCCATTAACTGGATATAATAGGCATCACTATTTGGTTGAAATTTACTAGCTTGAAAGTATTTTTCATTTTCTTTATACCCAACGGAAAACGTTTTAAGGCGTTTTCCTTGTTTTTTTAAATAAGAACTTGCCACAGATGAGATAATACTAGAATCTAGCCCTCCTGATAAGAAGGTCGCAATCGGAACATCACTAACCAATTGTTTTTCAATGGCATCTTGTACTAGATACGATACTTTAGCTACCGTTTCATCAAAGCTATCTGTGTGTACACGATCTTGTAATGTGAAATAAGGTTTGATTTCAAGAGAGCCATCTTGAATGATTCCATAGTGTCCTGGTTTTAGTTCTTGAATATGTTTAAATACTCCAAACCCGGGGGTTCTTCCTGGACCAATTAACATAATTTCTGCGATACCATGTGCATCTATTTGAGCAGGGATATTAGGGTGTGCAAGCAATGTTTTGATTTCACTTGCGAAATAAAAACATTGATCTTTATTCACAAAAAAGAAAGGTTTCACACCTACACGATCACGTGCGATAAAAAGTGTTTTGGATGTTTTTGACCATACAGCAAAAGCAAAGATTCCATTAAGCTTGTCTACGCATTTTTCTTTCCACTGTGCATAACATTTTAATAATACTTCAGTATCACTATGTCCTTCAAAGGTATATCCCAATGAAATAAGTTCTTCTCTTAATTCATCTGTATTATATAACTCTCCATTATAAACGAGTACATAGTCTTGGAAAGTCATAGGTTGTTTTCCATGTTCCAAATCGACAATACTTAAACGTGCATGTAAAAGAGCAATACTCTCTTCTGTATAGATCCCTTTTTGATCAGGACCTCGACGTTGCATTGTATTTAACATATTTTCATAATTGATATTGTCATCTAAAGCTTTATTGTTGTAATGAAAGATTCCAGCTATCCCACACATACATTTCCTCCTTTTTATGGAAAGTTTCTTAGCATAACTAAGAAGACTTGTGTTCAATTTAGTATATGCAAAAGTCATGAAACGTTGCGAAAATCTATCATGAATATCCTTTAATGCATATTATTTTACAAGGAAATAAGTTTCCTATATCATAAATATATAACGTAAAGGAGGAAACAAAATGAACGTTACATTTAAAGGAAATCCTGTTACATTAGTAGGTAAGCAATTACAAGTAAATGATACATTACCTGCATTTACAGTGACAGGTAATGATTTGGGTGCTATTAGTAGAGAAGATACAAAGGGAGTTCGTGTATTCCTTACAGTGCCTTCTTTAGATACAGGTGTATGTTCCATAGAAGTAGCAAAATTTATGGAATATTTTAAAGGAAATCAAGAAGTAAGCTGTTATGCTATTTCTGTGGATCTTCCATTCGCTCTTGATCGTTGGTGTCAAGCAAAAAATAATGATAATGTAGTGACTGCAAGTGACTATCAAACAAAAAGTTTTGCGGAAGCTACAGGAACTTTTATTAAAGAATTATGTTTATTAACAAGAGCTGTATTTGTTGTAGATGCAGATAATGTAGTACACCATGTAGAATATGTTAGTGAAGTTGGAACGGAACCTAACTATGATGCTGTACTTGCGACAGTTGCGAAATTAACAGGTAAATAAACATAAATTTTATTCTTTGAATGGAGATGAGAGGCGATACTTTAAGAAAGGTATCGCCTTTCGATTGCAAGTGTATAGGAAATGAAATTTGTATAATAATAAAATTATCTAATAGAAGACATATCATATCGTTATTATCGCATACAATATTTTGATATGTGTAGAAGTTAGAAAAGAATACAAAAATTGGTAATCTTATGCTGGAATGTCTTTTCATATGAGATGGAGTATGCTATACTAACATTGTTAAAAAAATAGCAAGGAGGACTATAAAATGCCATATATTATTGATGTACTTGCACGTGAAATTCTTGATTCACGTGGAAACCCTACTGTAGAGGTAGAGATTCAAACAGATTCTGGAGCATTCGGACGTGCCATGGTTCCAAGTGGAGCTTCTACTGGAGAGCGTGAAGCATTAGAATTACGTGATGGTGACAAAAACCGTTATTTAGGAAAAGGAACATTAACTGCTGTTAAAAATGTAAATGAAGTATTAAAAACAGTTGTATTAGGAATGGATGTTACAGATCAAGCAGCTATTGATAAAGCGTTGATTGAAGCAGATGGTACAAAAGACAAATCAAAATATGGAGCAAATGCAATTTTAGGTATATCTTTAGCTGTTGCACATGCTGCTGCTGATTACTATGGATTACCATTATACCGTTATTTAGGTGGAATTAATGCTAAAACATTACCAGTTCCTATGATGAATGTATTAAATGGTGGTAGCCATGCAGATTCAAGTGTGGATTTCCAAGAGTTCATGATTATGCCAGTTGGTGCAAGCTGTGTAAAAGAAGCAATCCGTATGGGTGCTGAAGTGTTCCATAACCTTAAGAAAGTATTAAAAGGAAAAGGACATGTAACAGCTGTTGGAGATGAAGGTGGATTTGCACCTAACTTAGAAGATAATGAAGCTCCTTTAAAAGCGATTATGGAAGCTATTGAAGCTGCTGGATATGTAGCTGGTAAAGATATTTGTATCGCAATGGATGTAGCTGCTTCTGAGTTCTATAACACAGAAACAAAATTATATGAATTGAAAAAATCTGGACAAGGTACAAAAACAACAGATGAAATGATTGCTTGGTATGAAGAATTAGTTGCTAAATACCCAATCGTATCTATCGAAGATGGTCTTGGAGAAAGAGACTGGGATGGATGGAAAAAACTTACAGAACAACTTGGTAAAAAAGTGCAAATTGTTGGGGATGATTTATTCGTAACAAACACTGCTATTTTACAAGAAGGTATTGAAAAAGATACAGCAAACTCAATCTTAATCAAAGTAAACCAAATTGGTACATTAACAGAAACATTTGATGCGATGGAATTAGCTAAGAAACATGGTTATACTGCTGTTATTTCTCACCGTTCTGGAGAAACAGAAGATACTACAATTGCTGATATTGCGGTTGCATTCAATGCAGGTCAAATTAAAACAGGTTCTTTATCTAGAACAGACCGTATCGCAAAATATAACCAATTAATTAGAATTGAAGAAGAACTAGGAGATGTTGCTGTATACCCTGGTAACTCTGCATTCTATAACATTTACAAAAAATAAAAATGTTTGAGGAATACATCATGTATTCCTTTTTTTTACGGATAATATGGTAATTCTAACAGATATGAAAAGAAGTAGTTGTAATTCCTTTTATTGTTTGGTATACTAATACAGTAATATTAAGGAAAGGAGGACTATTATGGGCTTTTTAGACATTTTATTAATGGTTGTAGCGGTCTTTTTGATAATACTCTCCTTATTGCAAAGTGGGAAATCTGATGGTTTAAGTGGTGCGTTTACTGGTGGAGAAGGTTTAAACTTATTTGCCAATGTAAAAGAGCGTGGTGCTGAGAAAGTTATTTCAAATTTAACTTTGGTTACAGGAATTGTATTTTTCACACTTGTTATAATTACACGTATTATGGCATAAGCAAGACCCTTGGGTCTTTTTTTATAAATGAGAAAGGAGGCATATATGATAAAAGAAGATATTATTGAAGTCATAAAATCAACAGGATATCGTGGGATGACAATACAGCAATTAGCTACACATTTACAAAAAGAAGATAGTGAATCCTTCAAGCAATTAGTACGCTTATGTAATACATTAGAAGATGAGAGAATCATTGCTAGAGATAATCAACAACAATATTATTTAAGTTCTCATTTAGGGTATTTTGAAGGAGTCCTTAGAGTAAATGCTAAAGGATTTGGTTTTGTAGAGAATGAAAATGAGAGTGTTTATGTACATGCAAATAATATGAACTTAGGATTACCAAATGATATTGTATTTGCACGAAAGTGGACGAATAAAGATATGAGTGTTGAATGTGAGGTAATTAAGGTTTTAGAACATCGTGTACAGACGATTGTAGGAACGATAAAAGTAAAACCAAAGGAAACTTACTTTCTTGCCGATCAACCTATGTTTCAAAGAAAGATAAACATTACGAATATAAAAGCATTTAAATTAGTAAATGATCATAAAGTACTTTTACGCATTGATCGTTATGGGAAGGTTTTACAGTGTCATATTGAGAAAGTACTTGGTCATAAGTATGATCCAGGTATTGATATTCTCTCTATCTTATATGAACATGATATTATTCCAGAGTTTCCTTTAGCTGTTATGGAAGAAGTGAATCAGATTGCTAGTACAGTATCAAAAGCAGATGAAGAAGGAAGAGTGGATTTACGAGATCAAACAATTATTACAATTGATGGTGAAGATGCGAAAGATTTAGATGATGCTATATCGGTAGAAAAAATTGATGGAGGTTTCCGTCTTGGTGTGCATATTGCCGATGTATCACATTATGTAAAAGAGAATAGTGCCTTAGATCAAGAAGCGTATGCACGTGGTACGAGTGTTTATGTAGTGGATCGTGTAGTTCCTATGTTACCCCATGCCTTAAGTAATGGTATTTGTTCACTTAATCCTCATGTTGATCGCTTAACACTTACGTGTATGATGGATATTGATATGAATGGGGAAATTCAAAATTATCAGCTCTTCCCTTCGATTATTAAAACTACGGAACGAATGACGTATACAAAGGTGAATGCTATTCTTGCAAAGGATAAAGCTGTTACAAAAGAGTATATACATATTTTAGCACTATGTAAGAATATGAAACAGTTATCAAGTATTATCCGTAAGCGTAGAGTTTCTTTAGGTGCTATTGATTTTGATACGAAAGAAGCAAAGGTAATTGTGGATAAAAAAGGTTATCCAAAAGACATTGTGTTAAGGGAGCGAGGAGAGTCAGAAAGAATCATAGAAGACTTTATGATCTGTGCTAATGAATGTGTCGCAGCACATGTTCGTTGGCTAGAAACACCTTCTATTTATCGAATACATGAGTCTCCAGAGCCTAAAAAAATGCGTGAATTTGCTAGTCTTGCAAAAACACTGGGCTATTCTTTTCATGGAGGAATTCAAGATGTACATCCTCGACAACTTCAAAAAATGTTAGAAGATGCAAGAGATACGCAAGAATATTCTGTTTTATCTTCTCATATGTTACGTAGTATGCAGAAAGCTAGATATGATCGCAAATGTCTTGGACATTTTGGATTAGGATTAGAGAATTATACACATTTTACATCCCCTATTCGAAGATATCCAGATTTGATTGTACATCGTATGTTACGTAAATATTGCTTTCAAAATACCCTAGATGTTTCTCAAATGGTACATGATGAAGAGTGGATTGAAGAGTGTGCTACACATACTTCACAGCGTGAACGTAAAGCTATTGATGCGGAACGTGCTGTGGAAGATATGAAAAAAGCACAGTATATGGAACGTTATATTGGTTGTACATTTGATGGGGTTATTAGTGGTATTACGAAGTTTGGTATGTTTGTAGAGCTTGAAAATACAATAGAAGGGCTAGTGCATATCAAAGAGATGAAAGATGATTATTATCATTATGATGAAATGAGTAGAACATTGATTGGGGAAAGAACAGCACGTGTTTATAAGATGGGGCAAAAGGTAAGAGTACGTGTTATGGATGCTAATCGTTATAAAAGACAGATTGATTTTTGTATCGTAAAAAAGTAGATCTTACATAATATGAGAAAGATATTCGTATGAATATACTGTTAGGATACATAATAGTATACAGTATAAACGATTATCGCTTCTATGGAAGAGGAGGTTAACGATGGCAGAAAAAGTAGTAGTGTATAACCGAAAAGCTCATCATGATTATTTTATAGAAGATGAGTATGAAGCAGGAATTGTCTTAGTTGGTACAGAGATTAAAGCGATTCGTAATATGTCTGTACAAATAAAAGATGCTTATGTATCTTTTGTGAACAATGAAGCGTTCATTAAAGAAATGTTTATTCCACATTATGAGCATGGTAATCGTTTTAATCATGATGAAACAAGAGTTCGTAAGTTACTTTTACATAAACATGAAATAAAAAAGTTATTTCAAAAGGTGAAAGTACAAGGGTATACGATTGTACCTTTATCTCTTTATTTTGTAAAAGGAAATGCGAAGCTTAAGATTGCATTAGCAAAAGGTAAGCATCTTTATGATAAGCGTAATGTCGAAAAAGAGAAGACGGCTAAACGTGCAATGGAAAAAGCATTAAAACGAAGTGTATAGTATTGATTAACCAAACGTAATATGATAATATTACGTAACCTGGGGACGTCAAGGTTTCGACAGGGAGTTGTCTGGTACAAACTGCAACCGTGTGATTCACGTTAATCATCAACTTAAATTAACTGTAAAAAATATATTTGCAAACTTGTTTGGTGCAAACCAAGCAGTTGCTTACGCTGCTTAATTAACCTAAATATTGGTTCGCAGCCATGCCCTGAGCGTGTAGCTTTCCATTCTCAGTAAGCGTGTTAGAGCTGAAAGATAAGGAAGAATAGTCCTAGCTGTTCTTCACGAAAATCTCATAGGAACATCAGTAATCCCAGTTGCCTGATGCTGGCTACTGATTATAAAGTCAGACTAAGTTGTAGACGTTTGTACGTGGGATGCTTTTTGGACGCGGGTTCGATTCCCGCCGTCTCCACCATTAGATAAACACGAACTATACTAATAAGAAAGTTAAGACTTACTTATCTAGTATAGTTCTTTTTTTTAGTTTTTCAGAGTTTTTATTATTTCTATATCAATGTGAATGTTATATTGATGTTTTATGATATAGCTTACATGTAATAAAAAAGAAGAGCTGATTTCACATCAGCTCCTAAAGAGTATAGTATTTTGTATATTCTCTATCTTTTAACTAATAGATAAATAAGTTTATCTTTTTAGTAAATTCAATATAACTATTAAGATTTATTTAAAAATTTATTATATTTTCTTGGTGTATTTTCAAAATCATTGTTTTCATGAATTTTGCAAGTTCCTGCTTTTTTAGCAGTTTCATAATACCAACATTTATAATCTAACATCTCAAGCATATTTTTTAATTGTTTTATTTCTTGAATAACGATGTTTTTTTGATCTTTCATCATATCAAGGCGCTCATTTATGGTAGAGTCTCCTTCGGAAACATAATTTAAAAATTGTTTTATACTTTTAATAGGCATACCTGTTTTTTTCAAGCATTCTATGAATTCAAGCGTTTCTAAATCTTTTTCCTCAAACAAACGTATTCCATTATCTGATCTTTGTATAAAAGTTAACATTCCCTCTTGTTCATAATATCGAATGGTTGAAGTCGGTATATTTAACATTTTCGCAACTTCTCCTATTGTAAATGACATTATTTTCCCTCCTATGAAATAATCTAAAATAGTTGTTTATAAAATTAAAAAAATGTATTGACTTAAAGTTCACTTTAACATGTATGATATTAGTATAATAGTAAAAGCTGTTCCATGCAACTATTATTTCTATTAAATATATAAAAGTAGTATTTATCAAAAAAATGTTAAAGGAGCTGTTAAAATGATTTTAGAAAAAGTAAATTCGCCTAAAGATTTAAAAGAATTATCATTAAATGAATTAAACGAATTAAGTGATGAAATACGCTCTGTATTATTAAAAAAACTAAGTGAAAATGGAGGACATATTGGGCCCAATCTTGGTGTTGTAGAATTAACGATAGCTCTTCACTATGTTTTTAATTCTCCAAAAGATAAGCTAGTTTTTGATATTTCTCATCAAACATATATACACAAAATGTTGACTGGAAGAAAAGAAGCTTTCTTAGATCCTGAAAAATATAACAGTGTTACAGGATATTCAAACCCTGAAGAAAGTGAACATGATTTCTTCTTATTAGGGCATACATCAACATCTGTTAGTCTTGCTTGTGGGCTGGCAAAAGCACGTGATTTAAAAGGGGATAAAGAAAATATTGTTGCTATTATTGGGGATGGTTCTTTAAGTGGTGGTGAAGCATATGAAGGACTTAACAATGCTTTTGAATTAAATAGCAATATGATTATTGTTGTGAATGATAATGATCAATCAATTGCTGAAAATTATGGTGGTTTATATAAAAATCTTAAAGAATTAAGAGCAACTGAAGGAAAAGCTGAATGTAACTTTTTCAAAGCCATTGGTTTAGATTATATTTATGTTAAAGATGGACATAACATTGCTCAATTAATTGAAGCGTTTGAAAAAGTTAAAGATACTAATAGACCTATTGTTGTACACGTACCTACCATAAAAGGTAAAGGCTTTAAATTCGCAGAAGAAAATAAAGAAAGTTTTCATGCAGGGCCTCCTTTTGATTTAACAACAGGAAAACCTAAATTTACTTCTGATTCCGAAGATTATTCAACTTGGACTTCTCATTATTTATTAGATGCTATGAAAAAAGATCCTTCTGTATTAATGATCAATGCAGGAACTCCAGCTCCGTTTGGTTTTACAGAAGAAGTTAGAACCTTAGCAGGCAAACAATATGTAGATGTTGGTATTGCAGAAGAACATGCCGTTGCATTTTCTTCTGGGCTTGCAAAAAATGGTGCAAAACCTGTATTTTGCTTGTTTAGTACATTTTTACAAAGAACATATGATCAAATATTACATGATTTGTGTATCAATAATAATGCTGCTGTTTTATTAGTTTTTGGTGCATCTGTTCATTCATTTAATGATGTAACTCACTTAGGCTTTTTTGATATAGCTATGATAGGAAATATTCCTAATTTAGTATATTTAGCTCCAACATCAAAAGAAGAATACCTTGCAATGTTAGATTGGGGAGTTCATCAAAAGGAACATCCTGTTGCTATTAGAGTCCCTGTAACAAGTCTTATATCAACAGGAATAGAAGATAAAACAAATTATTCTATTTTAAATAAATATGAAGTTACTAATCAAGGAAAAGATGTTGCAATCATAGCACTCGGTGATTTCTATCACTTAGGGAAATCTGTTGTTGAAAATTTAAAAGATAATGCAGATTATAATCCTACATTAATTAATCCTAAGTTTATTACAGGCCTAGATGAAGTGTTGCTTGAAAATCTAAAAAAAGAACATAAATTAGTAATCACATTAGAAGATGGTATTTTAGAAGGTGGTTTTGGAGAAAAAGTCGCAAGCTTTTATGGTCCATCGAATATAAAAGTTAAAAACTACGGTATTAAAAAGAACTTTTATAATAAATTTAATGCTGAAGATCTTTTAAAAGAAAATGGTATATCTGTAGAACAAATTGTGAATGATATTAAAAATATTTTGAATAAATAATAAAAATATATGGAAGTGAACCTCAATGTTTGGACAACCAAATGACAGGGGTTCATTTTCATATGTCAAAATTTATACATAAGAAAAGTCTAGAAAAATTTGAGTTATATGTTTTTCTAACTTTTTTGTGATATAAAAGTACTGTGAATTGAGCACTCTTGTTTGACATTATCATTATTGAATCATAAATATTTTCATGGACGATATCAATTCATTGAATGAAATGTGTAAAAATGATAAAATCTAAGTAATAATATTTTAGAATAAAATAAATTTTAAGAGATGGGGTATTAATATGGAGAAAACATTACAAGGGTTTCAAGGAATTTTCTTTGATAAATATGTAGAACAAGAATTAATAAAACTGCAATTACAAGGTCTGTGTGATAATATAGAAAATATGCACATCACTTTTCACTTTGGTGATATTGAAAAATATCCAGATAATATGATGGGGAAAGAATTTACTATAACGTTAGTAGGATATGCTTCTGATGGTAAAAATAGTGGATTTTCTGTAGTATTGCCTGATGAGTTAAAGGCATTTTATAAAAATAGTGGCATTCCACATATTACTGTGTCTATTGGTGAAGTAGATGGAGTGAAAGGCAAACCAGTTGATACAGCAAAATTAGACTTTAAAGCTATTAAACAACCAGTAGAGATTCAAGGGGAACTAGGATATTTCATTTTTGGTAAAGGCAAGTGTATGGATAATACTATATTTCGTGATGTGTGCTAGTTAAATAAAAACGGAAATCTATGAGTGGCTTAATACTACAGATAGTTACTTACTAAGTATTTGTCTTTGTGGATAAGAGAATATGCTGGTAGCGAATTCAAAATGAGACGAAACAATTATCATTAGGATAAGGCTTGATTCCTTACTTGTAAAGGAGTTGAGCTTTTTTTTTTTTTTTTTTTCATAGTTTGGTTATATTATGAATCTTAAGTGTAAGCGTATATTTTCTATTCTTACTTTAATTTTTTTACTATATAAAAGTACATTAATAGTTCTTCATCATACAGTTGAATAACCGTACTTTTATCTTCTTATACTTATGTTGTTTTATTTGATGAATCACTATATTTTAACTCATTTATATAGGGAGAGATTTAAAATTACTATGTATGAGAGTAGAATCTATTTGTTATTTATGGTAGTCTTAAGAGCATACAGCAGAAATAGAAAAATAGTATTTCATTTGTATTGATATAGTAGTAGAATAGGAGTTTTTTATGATTCGATTAGCAACATTACAAGATTTAGTATCTATCTTAGATATTGTTTGTGCATGTATATCTATGATGCAAAAAGAAAAGAATACACAGTGGGATCATACATATCCTAGTAAGGATGATTTTATTAAGGATATTAGTGATCAAACATTATATGTATATGAATATCAAGGTGAAGTTGCGGGTTTTGTATGTTTGAATGAACAAGAAGCTGAAGGATATCGTAATGTTAAGTGGGAAAGTATGGATAAGGCAACCATCATTCATCGTATGGCTGTAAATCCTAATGTTCAACGATGTGGAATTGCAAGTGCATTGTTGAAGTTCGCAGAACAGATAGCGGCAGAGCGAGAACATTCTTATATAAAATCTGATACATGTTCTATGAATGAACATATGAAACGATTATTCTTATCAAAAGGGTATCGTAAAGTTGGAGAAATATCTCATGTAGGAAGGGTAGAGACATTCTTTTGTTATGAGAAGCGAGTTTCTGCATACGAAAAAGTAAAATAAATGATAATAAGAAGTAAGTAAAGAAAAATGAATATGATACAAGCAATTTTATGGAAAAATGTTTACGTTCTATGATTAGGATGATAATTCCTATTTATTGAGAGAAGATGTATAAGTGATATGTAAAATGACGGCTTATAAAAGTCGTTTTTTTGTTTTCAATAAGGGATATGTTCTTAGCATATCTTATGGTAGAATATAGAGGTTGAAACTGTTTTTAGTAGAATGAAGGAGGGAAGGTAACGATGTTACAACTTAAGAATATAAGTAAGACCTACCATGTAGGAGATATAGAAACAAAAGCTTTGAAAAATATAAGTGTATCCTTTCGTAAAAAAGAGTTTGTAGCGATATTAGGTACAAGTGGATCTGGTAAAACAACATGTCTGAATATTATTGGAGGACTGGATCGTTATGATGAAGGTGATTTAGTTATTAATGGTAAGCAAACAAAAGATTTTAAAGAGCAAGATTGGGATGCTTATCGAAATAATTCTATTGGGTTTATATTTCAAGGATACCATTTAATACCGCATTTAAGCATTGTAGACAATGTTGAAATGGGAATGACATTAAGTGGAGTTCATGCAAAACAAAAGCATGCAAGAGCTATTGAAGTACTAACACAAGTAGGTTTAAAAGATCATTTACATAAAAAGCCAAATCAGTTATCAGGAGGGCAAATGCAAAGGGTTGCGATTGCAAGGGCTTTATCCAATAACCCTGATATTTTACTTTGTGATGAACCTACTGGGGCATTAGATAGTGCAACGAGTGTACAAATTATGAATTTGATACAAGAAGTAGCGAAAGAGCGTCTTGTGATCATGGTTACACATAATCCAGAGTTAGCCCAACAGTATGCAAATCGTATTATTCAATTTAAGGATGGGGAAATTATATCAGATAGCCATCCTTATGAGATGGAGGAGAATACAGGAGTATTTCATTTAAAAAAGACGTATATGCGCTTTTTTACAGCATTAAAATTATCATTTCATAATATTATGACCAAAAAAGGAAGAACGCTATTAACGGGATTTGCATCTAGTATAGGAATTATTGGGATAGCATTAATTTTAAGTTTATCTAGTGGTTTTCAGGTTCAAATTGATAATTACCAAAGAGAGGCTTTGTCTGAATTTCCTATTACTATTTCACAAACGGTAATGAATATAGATAGAGAAGAGCTTTTGAGACAGCAACTAGAGAAGCTAAATAATAAAGAGGATAGTAAACAAGAAGTGGAATACCCACAAGATCTTACTCTTTATGATTCAACTGTTTCTAGTTTTGCACACCAAAATAAAATAGGAGATGAATATTTAGCTTATTTGGAAAAGATAGATCCTACAATTTGCCAAAGTATTGGATATAGTCGATTACTAAATATGAATTTATTACGTAGAACTGATCAAGGTGTAGTACCAGTATCGTTTTCTGTTCCATCTTCTAGATCAAATACACAAGGAGTGATCTCATCCCCTAAACTACTACAAGAAGGAGTTAGTTATCTTGAGGAACATTACAATCTTATAGCTGGATCTTATCCAAAAGAAGCAACTGATTTGATGCTTGTTGTGGATATGCAAGGTCGCTTAGATTACAATATCATGAAAGGTTTAGGATTTGATGTTGAACAAGATGAAAAAATTACCTTTGATGAAATAATTGGTTTAGAGTTAAAATTGATTCCTAATGATGTGTATTATCAAAGGACTTCCTTTGGGGTGTATTTGCCAAATAATCATTATGATGAAATGTATGATGCATCAGGAGTGAAGACATTAAAGATTCAAGGAATTATTTGCCAGAAAGAAGGAGCAGAGAGAATAACTTTATCAAATGGTATTATTTATAGTGAAGATTTAGCGCAAAGTATCATTTCTGATAATATTGATTCTGAAATTGTACGTGCACAAAAGGAAGTAGACTATAATATATTGAATTTAGAACAAATAGATGAAAAAGAGAAAGAGGCTTTCATCAGGTATTTAGGTGGTAGTACAATTCCACAAAGAATTATGTTATATCCGCAAAGCTTTGATGCAAAAGATGAAGTGTTACGTTATTTAGATGTATATAATGAGGGAAAAGAAGAGGCTGATAAAATTTATTATTCAGATTTAGCAAGTAGTATCTCGGATATGAGTGGAGGTATTATGTCAGGGGTTACTCTTGTTTTAGTGGCCTTTTCCGCTATTTCTTTACTTGTAAGTCTAATTATGATATCTATCATTATGTATACTTCGGTATTAGAAAGAACCAAAGAAATTGGTATCTTAAGAGCACTTGGTGCACGTAAGAAGGATATTGCACGTGTATTTGATGCAGAGACATGTATACTAGGTTTCTTTTCAGGTGTTCTTGGAATCGTTATTGCATGGTTATGTACATATCCGATAAATCAGGTTATTTATAACATGACAGGGTTACAACATGTTGCACAGTTACAAGTAACACATGCGATTGTATTGATTGTTATAAGTACTGTTTTGACTATGTTAGGAGGACATATACCAGCTAAAATGGCATCTAAAAAAGATGCAGTAGAAGCTTTACGTAGTGCATAAAAAAGAGTATTACGTTGCTGGTGTATGGTTTTATGAATGGAAAGATACCTTTTGTTATCACAGTATGATAAAATAAAGGTATCTTTTATTTTATAGATAGAAAGGACATAAGTTATGAAGCTAGAAGTCAATAATCTTGTGAAGAGTTTTAATGGTAAAGAAGTTTTACACGGTATATCTTTTCAAGTAACATCTGGTAAAGCATTAGGGTTGTTAGGTCGAAATGGTGCAGGGAAAACAACAACTATTCGTATCTTGATGGATGTATTTAAAGCGAATAAAGGGGAAATTCTACTCGATGGAAAACCTTTTGATACGAAACAACATCGAATAGGGTATTTACCAGAAGAGCGAGGAATGTATCCAAAAAAGAAAGTAATGGAACAGTTATGTTATTTTGCGCAATTAAAAGGTATGAAACCGAAAGAGGCTAAGGTAAGTGCTAAATATTGGCTTAAGCGTTTGGATATGGAAAGTTATGAAAATAGAAGGTTAGATACCTTGTCAAAAGGAAATCAACAGAAAATTCAACTAGCGCAAACATTAATATGTAATCCTGATATTATTGTTTTAGATGAACCATTCAGTGGTTTAGATCCTGTGAATTCACAAGTACTAAAAGAAGTTGTAAAAGAGCTTATTGAACAACAAAAACTAGTTATTTTTTCTTCTCATCAGATGAATTATGTAGAGGAATTTTGTGAGGAAATTGTAATGTTAAATCATGGAGAAATTGTATTGCAAGGTAGCTTGAAACAAATAAAAAAAGAATATGGTCAAAACCGTTTATTACTGAGTGTACAAAATTATCAAGTGACGGAATTAAAAGCAATCATTACCCAGCAACTAGCAAATGATATTAATATGCTAGAAGTAAAAGGTGATTTATTGATGATTGAGCTGAAGGAGAATGTAACACGAAATACATTCTTACAAAAACTACTTGATTTACAACTGCAGATAGAAGAATTTCGAAATTATGAACCGGAATTGAGTGATATTTTTGTTTGGAAAGCGGGTGATGAATCGTGAGACAATTTCTAACTGTATTCAAGTTTGAGTTCTTAGGTTTCTTAAAAGAGAAAGTTTATATTATTTCGACTTTTTGTTTATGCCTTGTAATAGGTATTGTCTTTTTCATTCCTCGTTTTATGAGTACTCAAGAAGGTGTAGAAGATAGTCCATCAGTTAGTGAAAGTAATCATTCCTATGCGCTTTATGATCCGATGAATGTACTAACAAAAGAAGCTTTCTTACAAGTCTTTCCTAATAGTACACTTATCGAAGTGGACTCTTTAGAGCAGTTAAAACAACAGGTTGAGAAATCAGAAGTTGATGCAGGGTACTATTTAAAAGATGACTTACAATATGAATATTATGTATATAATAGTTCTATAGCAGATGAAAATCAGAAGTATTTTGAAAGTCTTTTGATAACACAATATCGTAATAAAGAGTTAGCATTGTTAGGTACCGATGTAGAAAAGGTACAACAAATTTTGTCTACTAATCCAAATGGAAGTATGATTACATTAGGGAAAGATGGTTTGAGTGGATATAGTCTCACTTATGCAATGATTATATGCATATATGTATTGATAATGTTATATGGATCTCTTATTAGTACAAAAGTTGCAAGTGAAAAAAGCAATCGTACTATTGAAATCTTAGTGACAAGTACAAGTCCAAATGCTTTGATTTTTGGAAAAGTACTGGCAAGTGCATTGGCAGGCTTACTACAAATTGGGATTGTTGCAACAGTAGCATATGTTTGTTATCATGTCAATATAGCATATTGGGGTATGTTAGGTAGTGTCTTTGCTTATGTTTCCTTACCAATTATTCGTGCCTGTATTATGTTGGGATTATTTGGCTATTTATTATATAGCTTTATGTTTGGTGCTCTTGGTGCTTTAGTTGATAAAACCGAGGACGTAAATGCAAGCGTAACACCAATTATGTTACTTTTTGTAATATCTTTTGTCATAACTATTAGTAACCTTTTAAACATAGATGGTATGATAATTAAAATAGCGAGTTTTGTACCGTTTAGTTCCTGTTTAGCAATGCCTGCTAGAATTGTAACAGGTAATGTTATGCTGTGGGAAATTATTGTATCTTTCATCATACTTGTTCTTTCTACAGGAGTAATAGGTTATATAGGGGCGAAAATATATCGAAGAGGTACATTGATGTATGGGAATAAAGGGAAACTATGGAAGATAGTAAAGATGAAAGAATAAATGCATAATCGCATCATTTAGATAAATAAGATATACTATAATGGTATAAGAAGAGGATGATACATATGGTTCATGTATCATCTTTTTTCTTGGAAATATTGCAAAAGGGTTTTAAACTGTTCATATATAGTATTTTATATTATAATAAAAATGATTCATTAGAAAGGATGAGAGTTATGAATATTATTACAACTCCTTATCATATACAAGATCTTGAGAGATTAAAAGAAGCGGGTGCTCATACAGTTATTGTATCCAATCCGTTTTTTAGTGCACGTGGTGCAGCATATGAAGAAGTTGAAATGTTATGGAAGTATAAACAAGAATGTCAACGGTTAGGACTTAGCTTGTATGTTCAAGTAAACCGTTTATTTATGGAGGAAGAATTAGATAAGCTTCGTTCCCATTTAAGGTTTTTAAAAGAAGTAGATGTTGATGGTATTTATTTTGGAGATGAAGCTGTTTTACAAGAAGCACAGCTTTTAGGTATAGAGGATAAGCTAATTTATAATCCAGATACATTGATTACAAATGCAATGGATGTAAATTATTACTTAGAGGAAGGCTTGAAATCTGTTTCTTTATCAAGAGAGATTACATTAGAAGAAATATGTGAAATCGCAGGGAAATGTGATCCTAAAAAAGTAGAAGTTATGATTCATGGAAGAATGAATATGATGCATAGTAAAAGAGCGTTAATTAGTAACTATCTTACATTTATCAATAAAGAACATGATGTGAAAAATAATCATGATTTATATATTATTGAAAATACACGAGATGAGCGTATGCCTATTTTAGAAGATGATTTAGGAACGCATGTCTTTACTGGATTTACATTAGCTAGCTTTGAAGAATATAAAGCACTTCATGAAGCAGGTATATACAATGTACGTATTGATGGTATTTTTCAAGATATTGATACATTATGTAAAGTTGTACAAGATTATTGTGCTATATTAAATGGTAATAAAAATGGGACTGATGTATGGAATGAGTATCAAGAAACATATCCTCAAGATAATTACACAAAAGGTTTTTATTACACAAAAACAAGTAAAACTAGGTAGGTGAAATCAATGGAAAAAATAGAATTATTAGCCCCTGCAGGAGATTTAGAGCGTTTAAAGATTGCGGTTCTATATGGTGCAGATGCTGTGTTTTTAGGAGGAAAAAAGTTTTCTTTACGTTCTCGTGCAAGCAATTTTGATATTGAAGATATTGCGGAAGGTGTCCGCTTTGCGAATGAACATGGAGCGAAAGTTCATGTAACTGTGAATATGTTGCCACATGAAGAAGACTTAGAAGGTTTAAAGGAGTATTTAATGGAGTTAGAGAGAATTGGTGTAACAGCTATTATCTGTGCTTCTCCACATATTGCGAAAACAGCGAAAACATATGCTCCTAAATTAGAGGTACATATTAGTACGCAACATTCTTCTACTAATAGTGCTGCAGTAGCATATTGGAAAAAAAGAGGAATGGATCGTGTTGTGTTAGCACGTGAGTTAACAATGGAAGATATTAGACAAACGACGAAAAATAGTGAGCTACCTATTGAGGTATTTGTACATGGTGGGATGTGTGTAGCCTATTCAGGGCGTTGTGTGTTAAGTAATAATATGACAGGAAGAGATGCCAATCGTGGAGGGTGTGCACAAAGTTGTCGATGGAAATACCAGCTATTTGATAAGGATGTAGCATTACATGATGAACAAAATCTATTTTCTATGTCTAGTAAAGACTTAATGGCAGCTAAATTTATACCAGAATTAATCGAAGCTGGTGTTGCTTCTTTGAAAATTGAAGGTAGAATGAAAAGTGCATACTATATTGCAACTTTAATTAAAACATATCGTATGTTGATTGATGAAGTATATGAAAAAGGAAGTATTGACGAATCTCGTATGCAGTGGTATTATCAAGAGTTGTCAAAGGCTGAAAATCGACCGACAGGAGTTGGCTTTTATGAGGGGCTACCAAGTCCATTTGGCCAGCTATATGGTGTGAATGGTGCTGGTGTAACGCAAGAGTTTGTAGCTTATGTTTTGGATTATAATGCAGCGGATGGAACGACTGTAATAGAAGTTAGAAATAATTTTTCTCCTAATAGTGAAGTTGAAATTTTTGGACCATCCATTTCAACGACATCTTTTGTAATTGGAGATCTATATGATCAAGATGGAGAAAAAGTAGATGTAGCGAATAAGCCAATGCAAATTTTAACAACCAAACTTCCTGTACCAGCGCAACGACATGCCATGATTCGAAAGGTTATGAAAAAAGATCGCAGTAATATTTACTAAAGGAGAGATACGATGAAACTTAGCAATAGCTTCTTTTATACAATGAGAGAGAATGCCAAAGATGAAGATAGCAAGAGTGGAAATTTATTAGTACGTAGTGGAATGATTAAAAAAAGTAGTAGTGGTATTTATATGATTATGCCATTAGGAAAAAGAGTATTGCATAAAATAGAGAATATTGTAAGAGAAGAAATGGATGCGGTTGGGGCACAAGAATTACGTATGCCAAGCCTTATTCTAGAAGATGTTTATGAGCAATCTGGACGTCGAGAGGTTTTTGGGGCAAACATGTTTGCGCTAAAAGATCGTTATGCGAAAGATTATGTATTAGGACCTACGCATGAAGAACTTTTTGCGATGGCCGCTTGTATGAAGGGGAAGTCTTATAAAGATTTTCCTTATAATCTGTACCAAATACAAACCAAGTTTAGAGATGAAACAAGACCTCGTTATGGATTAATTCGTGTCCGCGAATTTCTTATGAAAGATGCATATTCATTTGACATTGATGAAAAAGGATTAGATATATCCTATACGAAAGTATTTCATGCGTATAAAAGAATATTTGATCGTCTAGGCTTACATTATAAAATTGTAAAAGCAGATACAGGAGCAATGGGAGGTCTTCTTTCAGAAGAGTTTCAAGCTATCTGTGAAATAGGAGAAGATGTTGTTGTTTCATGTGAACATTGCGACTTTTCAAGCAACCTTGAAATTTGTGAGGTTATGAATTCGAAGGAAGTATCTAATGAGGAATTATTACCTTATGAAAAAGTTCATACTCCAGGAGCTAATACGGTAAATGCTGTTGCTTCCTTTTTGAAAGTTCCTGTTCAAAATGTTGTAAAAACCTTACTGTATAATGTAGATGGTGTATTGTATGCGTTTTTATTAAAGGGAAATCGTGAACTAAATGAGGCTAAAGTATTGAAACTTTTACAAGCGAAAGAGATGCGTTTAGCTACTCTTGATGAAGTAGAGGAAAAGACGAAAGCAAAAGTTGGGTATGCTGGACCTATTGGATTAGATTGTCCTGTTGTGATGGATTTTGAAGTTTCTCAAATGAGGAATTTTTCAGTAGGAGCTAATCAGGTAGATTATCATTATATAAACGTGAATTTACATGATTTTGAGGTAATGAAAACTGCAGATATTGCTTGTGTAGAAGAAGGAGATGTATGTCCTCACTGTCAGCATCCTCTTGTTTTTAGTAAGGGAATAGAAGTTGGGAATACATTTAAATTAGGTACCAAATATGCAAAGAGTTTAGGGCTTGAGTATCTGGATTCCGAAAATAAGTTAAAACCTGTTGTTATGGGTTCTTATGGAATTGGGATAGAACGTTGTATGGCGGCTATTGTGGAACAAAACAACGATGAAAATGGAATTATTTGGCCAAAAGCAATTGCGCCTTATGAGGTAGGAATTGTTATCGTATCTATGAAAGATGAAGAACAAGTGAAAATTGCAAATGCACTTTATGATGAATTATGTCATTTAGGAATAGATGTTTTGTTAGACGATCGTCAAGAGCGTCCAGGTGTTAAATTTAAAGATATGGAGCTTATTGGAATACCATTAAGAATTACAGTAGGTAGAGGAATTCAAGAAGGTAAAGTTGAAGTCAGAAGACGCACAGAAGCAGAGAGTGTCGAAGTTTCTTTAGAAGAGATTATTCATTTTATTAAATCAGTTTAGATAAGGGAAGTGCCAAATGATAAAAGTAAAGGCACTTCTTTTTTTATTAGAACTTATCCTATAGAGAAAAAGGAGTAGAAAGCTTTTAGTTAATAGTATATAATATATAAATGTGATACAATAATTTAGATTCCATGCAGTGTAGCTTATATGATAAATGAGAATGATGACACTTTGAGAAAGAAGTGATTCATTTTAGGTGAATAGGCTAAAATGCGATATAAAATGATAATAGATTACCTTTATGCATTTCATATCCATTATGGATGTTTTATGAGAAAAGCGAAGAGAAGTTTAAAAACTTTAATAAGATTAAGCACAGAAAAGATAGTGTTAGAGAATGGATTGAATATGTAAAAGGTATATAATCGAATAGCTTTGTCTAAAAAGATAAAGTATGGTAAAGTGTGACAAGGAGGTAAAGCAAATGATTAAAAATATAATTGCAGGATTTGCAGTAGGTATAGCCAATATTATACCTGGTATGAGTGGTGGAACCATGATGGTAATTTTAGGTGTCTTTCAACAGATGATGGATAGTATTTCTGGCATATTGAAAAAAGATAATAGACATCGAAAAAAAGATTTTTGTTTTTTACTACAAATTTTGATAGGTGCAGGTATTGGGGTTGTTGGATTTTCAAAACTATTAGAAATACTTTTTGAATATTTTCCAACACAAACAATGTTTTGGTTTTTAGGTATGGTTGTGCTTAGTATACCAGTGTTTTTAAAAACAGAACTAAAAAAAGAAAAAGTTCATTGGGGATATGTGGCTATCGCAATGATTTTCATATTTCTCATAAATATGTTGAATCCAGGAAAAGAAAATACAATTGTAAACTCTACATTTCCTGTAGTAACAGTATTATTATGTATACAAATGCTATTTATAGGGTTTGTAGGAGGCTTTTCGATGCTATTACCTGGTGTAAGTGGCTCTATGGTATTATTAATACTTGGACAATATTACTTATTTAAATCCTATTTAGCTAATGTAACGAGCTTCCAAATGGATATTCTTATCCCATTAGCAGTTATGGGAGTCGGTATTCTTTTAGGAGTTATTGCAAGTGCTAAGTTGACGACATTTGCATTAAAGAAAAATAGACAAGCGACATTAAGTTTCATTCTTGGTCTTATTATTGCTTCATCTATTGTCCTAATCCCTATTCAAGTTTCATATGATTTCCCATTGATAATTACTTCACTGCTATCCTTTATCTTTGGTGGAGCTATTGTAACATTACTGGATAAAATAGTTTGACATCTTCGAAAGAGGATGTTTTTTTATACTTGGATATTCTTACATATAGAAAATAGATGTACTATTTATATAGTAAATACTGTTCATGTAATATATGGATATTAAGTGATAAGGGTCGTTAAATTTTGCGCCCATTGAGCTGAATGAAAGCGTCTTATACCAATTAACATTCGTATAAGTTGCTCCAGTTGTACAATTAAGAACACAAGAGCAATATTATTGATGTGGAGTACATGAACACTAAAAAATGCTAATGGAAGACCAACTGTCCACATGATTCCACTATCTAACAGTGAAATTATTTTTGAGTCACCCCCAGCACGTAATACAGAAAAAATCATAAAATTAAATAAACGCATGGAAATTTTGATGGCTTGTACATACATCATATAAACAGCTAAGTGATAAGAAAAGTAAGTGTCTAATGAAAAAAGAGAGAGCATTGGATTTGTAAAATATATCATCCCTACCACTAATACAATGGCAAGAATAAAACTTAAACCAGCATGATAATAACTTTCCTTTATAGCTTCCTCTATCTTACCTTTACCTAAGGTAGTACCTAACAGTACCGTTATTGCATTACCATAGCCATATACAATAAATAAAAATATATTTGTAATTTGATTGCTAACATAATAAGCATCCATAGAGTCTTTTCCTAAAACCCCAAATGCTTTTACGAATAATGTTGATCCAATACCAAAAAGAGCTTCATTAATAATGAGTGGATAAATTTTTTTCAGAATTGGTGAAACAAAATCGGATTTTATTTGAAACATTTCTTTAATACTTCCTATGAAAGGCTGTTTCGTTTTATATGCATGTATAAAGTAGACAAGGACAGTTATGCATTGAGCTATTAAGGTCCCTAGTGCTGCACCTTGTACGCCTAAACTTGGACAAGGACCAACTCCAAAAATAAGAATATAATTGAGTACAGTGTTTATGATCATACTAAATACAGCAACTCTTAAGGTAATATTAGCTTTTTGAATACTCCTATACATGTAGCTGAATGCGAATTGAATACAAGATGGAATATAAGAAAACATCGCAATCTTTAAATATAATAAACCATTTTGTACGATTGCCATATCATCCATATAAAACTGCAAAACATATTTTCCGAAAAAAGCAGCTAAGGTAAACCAAAAGAATCCATTTATTAAAGCAATTATAATACTTAAGCCGAAAATCCGTTTTAAATTTCTTTCATCATTTGCACCAAAGAATTGCGAAGAAAAAATACCTGTACTACCTATCGCTCCATAAGAAATCATGGAACAAAGCAAATCAATTTGTGCTGCTGTTCCAACGGCGCTGACATGTCCAATCCATGAAACCATTAAGGAATCAATAATCCCCATAGCACTCGATAACATTTGTTGAAGAGCCAAGGGGATGGCTACTTTTGAAGTTTTCTTATAAAAGTGGCGAGGACCTATATACTTATTTATTAGTAATTTCATAATCTTTCTACTTTCTCCTATGAATTTTTCTTAGAAATGATATAATTATAGCATGTTATCTATGGAATGATAAAGGATGTTGTATTATGATCAGTATTCTATAAAATACTGTTTATATGATAGTAAATAGCAAAAAAGGAGGAGACTATGATAATTAGAGAAAAGTTAGAAGCACTAAGAGTATTAATGGCAGAAAGAGGGATGGATGCTTATATTATTCCAACTTCAGATTTTCATGAAACAGAATATGTTGGTAGCTATTTTAAAGCAAGAGAGTTTATGTCAGGATTTACTGGTTCAACGGGAACATTAGTAGTTTGCAAAAAGAGTGCAGCTTTATGGGTTGATGGTAGATATTTTATACAAGCTTCAAAAGAGTTAAAAGATAGTTCTATAGAAATGATGAAAGCAGGAGAACGAGGAACACCAACTATTGCGGAATATCTTTTAGAAAATATCAAGGAAGGTGGAAAGCTCGGTTTTGATGGAAGAGTTATAAATACAGCATTAGCTAAAACATTTAGTCATGCTTTGAGCAATAAGCATATAGAAATGTTATGTGATGAAGATTTAGTAGGAATGATTTGGAAAGAACGTCCTACTTTACCTAAAGGAAAAAGTTTCATTCTAGAAGAGAAATATTGTGGTAAAAGTGTGCAAGAAAAATTATGTGATATTAGAAACTATATGAAAGATCGTGGATGCACTTACCATATTATGACGACACTAGATGATATTGCTTGGACATTTAATATGAGAGGGAATGATATCCCCTGTTTTCCTGTTGTGTTAGCATTTGCAGTCATAACATTAGAAAGTGCTTATTTGTTTGTGGATCAAGATAAAATTTGTGGAGAGTTACATGGTGTTTTTGCTAAAAATGATATATTTTTAAAGAACTATATGGATATTTATTCATTTATAAGCGATATCAAAGTTGGTTCTATCATGTTGGATACTTGCAAAGTTAATTATAAAATTACAAATAGCCTAAAGAAAGATATTAGAATAGTAGATTGTACAAATCCTACGCAGCTATGGAAAGCTATGAAAAATGAAACAGAGTTAAAAAATATTAATTTAGCACATATTAAAGATGGGGTTGCTGTTACAAAGTTTATGTATTGGATTAAGGATAATGTTGGAAAGATTACCATTACAGAAGCTAGTGCAGCTGAAAAAATAGATAAATTGAGAAGTGAGCAAGAAAATTATATTGAGCCTAGTTTTAATACGATATCAGCTTATAACTCTAATGCAGCGATGATGCATTATAGAGCTCAACCTGAGAAATGCTCGGTTTTAAAGCCAGAAGGTCTTTTATTAGTTGACAGTGGGGGACAATATTTAGAAGGTACTACAGATATTACTAGAACAATTGTATTAGGAGAAATTTCTGATGAAATAAAATTACATTTTACAACTGTTCTGAAAAGTATGATTTCTCTTTCAAGAGCAAAATTTTTATATGGTTGTAATGGTATGAATCTAGACATATTGGCAAGAGGTCCTATTTGGAACTTAGATATTGATTATAAATCTGGAACAGGACATGGTATTGGTTTTTTGCTTAATGTGCATGAAGCTCCTAATGGTTTCCGTTGGAAAAAGGTCCCGGAAAGAAATGATAGTGGTGTCCTAGAAGAAGGAATGGTTACTAGTAATGAACCAGGTATATATATAGAAGGTAGCCATGGTATTAGGATTGAAAATGAAATTGTTGTAAAAAAAGATATTTTAAATGAATATGGCCAATTTATGAAGTTTGAAACTATTACATTGGCACCTATTGATTTAGATGCTGTGGACTCTACACTATTAAGTACAGAGGAAAAAATATGGTTAAATAATTATCATAAAAATGTATATGAGAAGATTTCGCCTTTTTTAGATGAAAGAGAGAAGTCTTGGTTAGAGGAATATACAAAAGAAGTGAAGTAGCTTTATTAATGGAAGGTTCAAATAGTTATTTAGGCTATTTAAGTTTCGGATAGAATCTAGAGCAAAAGATAGAAATGAATGTCGACATGTGGAAAAGGGAGATAGGTTCATATAATAAGAAGAGAATAACGGATATATAATTGTGTATTTTCTTCTTTTTTCATTACTAACCTACTAATATGAGCGATATATATGAGTAAATTATATGTCAGTTTATTAGTTTTAATTTTTTATCTTTATAGCGAGACAAATAGCAATCATTATTGAAAAGTAATAAACATGAAAAGTCTATCATTAGATAATTTGTGTAGATGTATCCTTTCCATATACGAGGGTTGATTTTTAATAGGAATGATGCAATAGAATATCATTTTCTTGTAAAAGTATATCATTTATAATCTTTTTTTGATACAATGTTATGAATATATCAATGCAAACTATTTCTATAGAAGCTTTCTTTTTATGATTTGTATAGATTTATAAAAAATAAAAATTTTTTTAAATGCATGTTAATCAAAAAAGAAAATATCGTAAAAATTATAAAATATGAGTACTATATTGATGGATATATGTTTTTTTGAAAAAAGCATTATGTTTCCAAGGATGAAATATTGGTGGAATATAAATTTTTAGTCTCTTTATTCCAAGAAAGAATATCAAATGTATCTATACCTATAGTTGTCATACCTTTTCTAAATGCTCTTTCTTTCTATTACGATTAATAGGATTATCATAATTTTTATAACATATATAATTCCCTCCCCTCTAACTTTTAGTAGATATAGTAGAAATAATCTGATTAATTTCTTTGCTAGATATTCGTGTTTTAAACATATTTTTAGTATGATTAATAGTCAAAGAGAATGAAATGCTGTATTATTTTATGTACGAGGATAGTAATTCATTAGATTTTTCTATACTTGAAACTCCCACAAGACTAAAAAATCAATAATCAAGCGCGATGGTAACACCTAATTGAGGCATTCTACGTGTCCTTAGCTTATGATATATTTGTACACTCTTGTTCATACCAAATCGAGAGTAGGTATAAGATAACTGTATGAATGTATCTTCTTCATAGGAGAATGTCTTTTTACACTTAAATTATTTTGCTGCAGTTTACAGTTTTATGATATTAAATATAAATGCTTCTTTCATTTTTAATATAGTTCTTTTCATAAAGATCTTGCTTTCACAGATTAATCTATCACAATACTGTATTGGGGAACATTAATTTCTTTACATGAAGACATTATCATTTT
>CAZQFM010000004.1:0-30603 GCA_964592705.1 uncultured Erysipelotrichaceae bacterium | reverse complement strand
GAGTCACCAGAACTCTTTTCTGGTTATGTGCAGGAGTTAATATTACAATGTGAAGGATTAGAGAAAGATTATGTTCTTTCAGAAGGAGAAAAAATATTGGATATTTCTAAAGTTACAGAAATTGTATTAAATCCTTTTAAAATTAATATTAATGAAAAAAAGATTATAAATAAGCTATATGCAGAATTACATCAATTAGCTTATGCTGAAGATATGTATGTGGAAACACAAGAATTAATGCAATCTATACACAATTATTTATTGAAGTTGGAACAGAAAAGTGAGCATATGCTGGAAATTAGTAATATAGTAGATATGTCATTATTATTTAAAGCAGCTAGTATTCAGCATGAAGTTATGGAAGAAGATTACTTTGAAACAATTGTTCGTTATATTAAAATTATTGTAAGGTTAGGGATAAAGCTAGTAGCCTTTATTAATATTAGAAGTTATTTATGTGATGAACAATTGATATCTTTCATGAAAGATATGTCTTACCAAGATATTAAAATTTTATTTATTGAAAATGTGGAAAAGGGTTGTATTTCTGGACTATATCGATATATAATTGATACGGATAGATGTGAAATATTTTAATTTAGAGGTTTGAGTAAAGCATTTTATGCAGGTGATGGCATTTCATTTTTGAACAAAGGTTTGGGGTTTGAGAATGATGTAAAAATGTATGGTACTCAAACACGCATCAATTCTTGATTGAGCAGGATTATAGTTTGAGAATGATGTAAAAATGTATGGTACTCAAACATTAAAAGATAGAGCTTTAGTTACTTTATAGTTTGAGAATGATGTAAAAATGTATGGTACTCAAACTGATTATAAGTTTAGTGATGATGGAGATGAGTTTGAGAATGATGTAAAAATGTATGGTACTCAAACGGATACTCTGGCGAGTTGGAAAACTTGAAGTTTGAGAATGATGTAAAAATGTATGGTTATTAGCAAATGTTGTAGAGGCAGTTTTATTAATAGTAGATATGATAAGTGTGTAATTAGATAAAAAGAGTCATCTAATTTATGCACTTATTTTGTTTTGATGGTTAATAATTAGCTTTTTATATACTATATTAGCTAAAAATATAATGAAATAAATATGAATAAAACCTAATCTAAATGATAATAGTGCTGTATTACTTTTATTTATTTTCTAGAGTATAACTGCTTATTTAATCTTAGTCTATTTAGGAACTATAAATTTATAAGAAAACATTTTAATTAATCGGAAAATATAGCTCATGATTAACATATAATGAATTGGTGATGTAAGTGAAGAAGTTGAAAAAGCAGCATTTGATTATACTTAATATCATTATTTTTATTGGAGTTTCGCTTGTCTTTACAAAAGATAGGGTAAGAGAAGTATTTGCAAAGAAAGGGTATAATCCTTTATCAGGTGTGACAATTGTTGTCGATCCTGGTCATGGAGGAAAAGATGCAGGTGCTATGCGGGGAGATATCAATGAGCAAGATATTAATCTTAGCATTTCTTTAAAATTAAAAACGATTCTAGAAGAAAATGGTGCAACTGTTATTTTGACAAGAGATGGTGCATATGATTTAGCTAGTGAGAATGCAGATAATCGTAAACGTGAAGATATGAAAAAAAGAGTCGAAATTATTAATGGAGATACATCAGATCTTTTTATTAGTATTCATTTGAATTCATATCCCAATACAAGTGTAAAAGGAGCACAGGCCTTTTATCAGAGAGATAATTATGCTAGTAAATATCTAGCGAATATAGTGCAAGGGAATTTGCAAAAATTAACGGGTACAAAAATGGTTGAAAAGTCAGGTGATTATTACTTGCTTAATAATTCGAAAAAACCAGGTATTCTAGTTGAATGTGGTTTTATATCGAATGAGGAAGATCGTGGAAACCTGATACAAGATAGTTATCAAGAGAAAATAGCCGCTCATCTATTAGATAGTATATTAGAGTTTTTTGAGGTTCTATTATAATATATTAGGTATATTTAAACCTATATTTAGCTAAAATTAAAAAAATAAAAAAAAGTTTTGAAAAGTTGTTGACAGATTTAATAACACATGGTATTATTAATGAGCATTCGATGTTATGGACCTGTAGCTCAGGTGGTTAGAGCGCACCCCTGATAAGGGTGAGGTCGTTGGTTCAAGTCCATTCAGGTCCACCATTGAATAAAAAATATGGGGTGTTAGCTCAGCTGGGAGAGCACCTGCCTTGCACGCAGGGGGTCATCGGTTCGATCCCGATACGCTCCACCATATAGAATTTCAAAGCTTCCTTTAATTAAAGGAAGCTTTTTTTTTTGCATAGTATTCTATTAGATATTTAGGTGATTGGAGTGTAAAGAAGCTATACTAAATAAAAGTATCAAATATTATATAGGAAGTATTTGTCGTATATATTCTCTTAAAACTATGATAGAATAGTTTTGGAATGATACCTAACAATAGGATATAGTCTTGAGGAGGATAATATGAAAACATATTTAATTGATTTAGATGGAACGATGTTTCGAGGGACAGAATGTATAGATGGCGCAATACCATTTATAAATTATTTGTTAGAAAATAATAAAAAGTTTTTATTTGTAACTAATAATGCGACAAGAACAAGGAAACAGAATGTTGAACATATGCTTGCATTAGGCTTTAAAGGGATTAAAGAGGAACATTTTTACACATCAAGTATGGCTGCAGCTGGATATATAAAAAAGCATAGTGATAAGCGTAAAGCTTGGTATATTGGTAAAGATGGGTTAAAGGAAGCGTTACTCCAAGAAGGGTTTCAAATTACGGAAGATCACCCTCATTTTGTGTTTGTAGGATTAGATGATGAAGGTACGTATGCAATGTATTCTAAGGCTTTAGGCTTTTTGTTAGATGGTGCACAACTTGTAGGTACGAATGCTGATCGTTTGTTAGCGAAAAAGGGAGGATATAATATTGGAAATGGCTCTATTGTGAAGATGCTAGAATATGCATCTGGACAAGTAAGTAAACAAATTGGAAAGCCTAATTCTCCTATATTGGAAGGGGCATTAGATCTCTTACAATTATCGAAAGAGGATGTTGTTGTTCTAGGAGATAATTTAGAAACGGATATTGCATTAGGAACCAATCATGGAGTAGAAACTATTTTTGTAACGAGTGGAGTCCATCAAAGAGAAGACTGTGATCGATTGCACATTTGTCCAACACGTATAATAGATAATGTTAGAGAACTCATAGAGTAAAGTTACAATAGTTTGTATATAGTTTATAGTTAGTAGAAAAGTAGTAAGTAGTCCGATGGAATGATAGGGATAATTATTTATTATACTTATTTTTTACACGATTTTCAAAAGTATCTTTATGTACGATACAACGTTGATGAGTTGCCTTACCGATGATACTAATTTCATCTTTTGCTTCGATATGAAAAGTTACTATTCTACCCTCTATTTCTTCTATCTTAGCAGTGATAGACACCTTTTTATGAAGTGGAGTTGCGGATTCATGAGATGCATGTATCATGATACCAACACTTGTTTCTCCATCTTCTAAATAAGGTTGAAGACATTTTTTAGCGCATTCCTCCATAGAGGCAATCATCATAGGAGTAGCGTATACTGCAACATCTCCACTACCTACAGCATTTGCGAGCATATGTTTTTCAACTGTTAGTGTAAGTGTATATGTATAGTTATCTATTTGTTTCATATGAACACCTCTTCCCTTATTATAACAAAAAGAATACTTTATGCATATTTCTTGTATTTTGTAGTCATACTATGATTAAAGAGTAAAAGGAGATATGCATATGTTTATTTATGAAAATAAAATACACAAAGAGGTAGAAATAACGAGACCTGATTTCCAACATTATTTATTATTAGATCGAGAATTTGGTGGTACAGCATATGGATTGGAAGCAGCTAAACGTTTTATTCACCAAGCATTTATGTTAAATAATAAAGAGTTCCGTGAAATCTTTATGCACTTAGCAGCAAAAGAGTTAACAGATATGGAAGTCTTAGCTGATTTAATTCATAAGATGCATGGAGTAGATGATCGGTATTATGATGAAGATAATGATGATACTCCTGCTTTTGAGCTCATTCCTCCTTGTGGAGAAGAAGATAGCGGTGAGAAAGAAGGAGAGGGCAAGCCTTCTCACGTCAATAATGACTTAAGTGCAGCTCTTATACATGATTTAGAAGTGGAACATAAAGTTTTTGGTTTGTATAAAGAATTGTATGAAAAGATTGTGGATGAAGGTGCAAGAAGTACTTTACAGTACTTAATAGAGTCGAAAGAAGAAACTATACTTACGCTGAAAGATATGTTAAATAAATTAACAGAAGGTCAAGAAGTGAAAGACTTTGGTCTTGGAGATTCTCATAATGCATGGGATTTATGTGGTGGTAATTATTTTGATAAAATAAACCCTGTATTTACAAATCCAGATGAGATACCAACATTAAAGAATAAGAAATTAAAAGAAAAGTAAGAAAGATTATACATCCACATAGGGTGTATGATTTTTTTTATTTATCTTAAAAGAAGATAGATACATAGGGTGATTCATGCTATACTTAATACTAGAGTAAGGAGGCACTTATGAATAAATATATAGATCATACATTATTAAAAGCAAATGCTACAGAAGAAGATATTATAACACTTTGTGAAGAGGCAAAAAAACATCATTTTGCTAGTGTTTGTGTAAATGGTTATTGGGTATCTATGTGTGCTCAGTTGTTGAAAGATAGTGATGTGAAGGTATGTACTGTTGTTGGATTTCCATTAGGTGCTATGACATCAGAAACAAAAGCCTTTGAGACTAAAAATGCTATTTTAAATGGTGCAGATGAAATTGATATGGTACTCAATATTGGGGAGATGAAAGCGGGACATTATGAAGCTGTTAAAAGAGATATTGAGGCAGTTATAGAAGCGGCTGCTGGGAAGTGCGTAAAGGTTATTTTAGAAAATTGTTTATTAACAAAGGAAGAGATTGTAGAAGCATGTAAACTTTGTGTGGAGGCAAAGGCAACCTTTGTCAAAACATCGACTGGCTTTTCAACTTCTGGTGCTAATGTAGAAGACGTGCGATTGATGAAACAAACAGTACAGGAGGCATGTAAAGTAAAAGCTGCAGGTGGTGTTCGTTGCTACGAAGATATGAAACAAATGATAGAAGCTGGTGCAGATAGAATAGGAACTAGTGCTGGAGTAAATTTGATACAACATAAGGATATAGACACAACATATTAAGAGATAACTGCTGATAAGGCAGTTTTTTATGTCTAGTATGTTTTGGATAGCAAAAGTTTATAAGGGCATAAATCTTTTATCTTGCAACTGTAGTTAGTAATCAGATATATGCTTTCATTATACACTATGTATTTAGGACATTCTTTCTATGATTATATTGTTATTTATTATTGAGTGTTATGAAAAAATAAGAAAACCTATTGCTTATTTCCAGGAATTATGATAATATAAGTAAGTAATTGCCTAAATAGCTCAGTTGGTAGAGCATTCGGCTGTTAACCGACAGGTCACAGGTTCGAGTCCTGTTTTAGGCGCCATTGTAAATGTATGAACTATATGTGATAAGTAAATTGAAAAGCTTATCTAGTATAGTTCTTTTTTTGTAGTAGTGAGGTAGATAATATTATAAGAACAAATGGAAAAGATGTAATGAAAACAATATTATTTAGTATTTCTTAATCCGTATCAGTACACATGAGATTAACGGAACTAATATTTAAAAATCTCATTTTAGTAGATTGAATCGTAATAAAAAAGAGCTGTTAGAGTATGTTTAGTTAAAACGGATTCTAAAAAAGAGCATATGAGAAATCATATGTTTTTTTGATATACTAAAAATTAATATGGAGGTAAATATGAGAAAATTAGAAAAACATGCTACTTATACAATTGAAGAAAAAAATGAAATCGTAAAAAATACAAAGAATACGGAATGGTTTTAGATAATAGAGGAAAATCTTCAATAAGAAAAGGAAAATACGCTAGAAAGAAAAAATTTATTCCTGAAGAAATGTCTAGAGAAGAATTCATTGAGTATGTAAGAGCAACAGAAGATAAAAAACAATGGCTTTCCTAAAGAAATAAAAGAAAAATATCAAATAATCAATTTGTTAAAAGATAAATATAATATTCGTTTATTATGTTTGATTCTTAAATATTCAAGAAGTGGATACTATTCTTGGATAAATTTAGGAAGGTCGTTACATAAAATTAGGATGAAAGTATCGCAAAGATTATTTTAGAACAATACTCTAAGATAGTAGACAAGGAGTTAGAAGAATGAGAATGAATATAAAAGCGATATATGGGATTATATTAACTAATTCAACCATATATCGCTACATGAAAATATTGAATATAAGTTCAATAATTCGTAAAAAGAAGCAAAAGTATTCAAAAGTTAAAAATCATAAAATACTAAACTTAATTAAATGAAACTTCAATGCAACAAGAGTTAATGACAAATGGAGCATTGATATAACATGTATTCATACTGCTTCTGGTGTCGAATATCTATGCGCTATTAAAGATATGTTCGACAAAAGCATTGTATCATATAATCAATCAAGATTCATAGATAATGATTTGGTTTTAACAACTGTTAAACAAGCTATAAAAAGTATTCCTTACAAACAAAGAAAAGGTTTCATTTTACATTCAGATCATGGAACATATATTTTACAGGAGTAGAATATGGTTTACTATTAAAACATAATAAAATTAAAAGAAGTTGTTCTTATAAGAGGAGTTGTGTAGATAATGTCCCGATTGAGTCTTTCTTTAGTGCTTTAAAACAGAATATATTTATTTATATAAAAATATAACCAGAGAATTAGCTAAAATACTTATAGATGATTATATAAGATTTTATAATTATGATAGATTTCAAGAAAAATTAAAAGAACTGAGTCCGATTTCATATCGTCTTCAGTTCTCTCAATAGCTCTTTTTTGAAAATGTCTTTTTTTAAAAAACACTCTCTTACGCTCTTTCTTCTGATGTTATAGTATTATTAATATCATTATTTATCTTTTTAAGATTAGAATATCCTACAAAACTTAAAACGATACTTGGAACTACAAATAATATGTATAAAAGGAATACTACTCCACCTACAGAATATAATATACCAGCTGTTAAGGCGAATCCTCTTTTATCAGTAAAATATGCTACCCAGTTAAATATTGTTGCTAAAATAACTAAAATCATATGTGGGGTAACGATTGCGGTTGCAAGTGAAGCTCCTAATTGTTCAGCTGCACTACTACTTTGTGCTATACCGCCACCAAAATAACTAATTAAGTAAATAGAATATAATGCTCCTATTATAGCTGATATTAATAATGCTTTTGAATGTTGTTGTTTCATAATTTTTCCTCCCTTATATCTCTAGGTAAGTATTATATATCATTTTTTAATTTTATTCAATAATAAGGGTGTAATTATTACAATTTAGTAATAATTTGATAGTAAATAAAAAAAGAGAGAAATAAATTTCACTCTGATTATCATACATACAATTCTTCTGTTTATTAAAAACTATATTTCATATCATTAATAAGTTTCTTTTATTTCATTTTTGTACTCACTCGATTTACAAGTGAAACATTCATGATATTATACTTTTCTTTATGAATTAGTACAAAATTTAGTCTTAATGGAAACTATGTAATAATCTTTATATTTTACAAACCATCCGTGAATAACTCATATATTGAACAACTATGTTACTCTATCTACAAAAATTTTTGAGATTCATTATGTATTTTCTACTTAAATTATTCAGTTTATCCTTTAGAATGTTCTTGATAATCTAAGAATTTCACATATTCTTCTACTTTATCTAGAATATTTAAACGTTGTATTTTAATGAATAAGTCTTGCTGTTTTGCGTCAATTTCAGTTCCTATACTATAGTATTTATTAAGATTAATTTCTAATATTTGACATAATTTCACAACGTTTTGAAATGGTGGTTCACATACTCCATTAATATATTTTGTGATTAAACTTTCAGAGACATCTAATTGTTTCGCTAGTTCAGCACGACTCAAATTCTTCTGTTTTAAACGCATTTGTATAATTTCACCTATTGTTTTCATAGCCATACCTCATTTATATTTTTACAACTTCATTATAATGGCTATATACAATAACTCCTATTCAATGGTAAAGTTAATCTTCTGTAACGGAATATTGTTCCTAATGATTGATAAAAAAATATATTATTTAATCAGTTTTTCTATAGTACGTAAAATGCATATGACTTCTATTTTTAAATTTTCAGGAAAAGCATGAAAGGTCTCTAATGCTTTTTTTTCCATATTTGTTAATTTTAATCTACCAGTGTCGTATAATACACAGTCAAACCCATATGTATTAAAAAAGTCTAATACTTCCTTTTGATCATGATGCGTCAAACTTTGAAACATTCTTATCAAACATTTTTCATTTTCACTTAATAAGGTTGGTTTAATAAGGGCCTTATAAACAGGTAAAATCCCCTGTTCTTCAATTAAATCATGTAAACGATTCACATTCATAGATTCACTGTTACCAAGCATATCTACAATTTCTTTGTATAAAGCGTTATAAGTTTCGTTTTTAATCATTTTATGTCCCTCCCATTTCGTCTATTTATTAATTCTAGTCATTATGGATTTAAAACATATGTATCAGCAGAATAATAAATAAAGCTCCTATGTTTCTGTAGTTTGTGTGTTCTGAAATTCTACTCTTTGTATAGAGTTACAAAGTTTTCTTGTTTATTACTTACTTGTATTCATGTTAATACAATCATTTTTAGTATAGATTATATTTATATATATCTATCATAACACATATAATATATTATTTCGAATGTAATATATTATTCTCTTTTTACATTAAATTTATAACAATTGAAATGTATCATTATCTAATTTACAAATTACGAGAATCACATAATATAATAAACAAAAGGTGAGCGATAATGAGAAATGATAAGATATTAATTGATGTAATAAATGATGAATTACGGCGGAATTTAAAATCGAAAGCGGAATTAGCAAGGGAGTTGTCTATTGAGCCAGCTACATTGAGAGCCTATTTAAATCAGAAAGTAAAGATGCCATATGATGTTGCTGTACGTGCAGCACGTATTTTACGTATTGATTTAAATAAAGTAGCACAATTAGAATCTAGCTACGTTTTAAGTGATTTTGAAGTTGCCATAATTGAAGAATTTAGAAACTTACCTGCAGATATACGAAAGCAATATATGACTTCTTTATTAAATATGATGAGAATCACAAATCGCTTTGTAAATAAAAAGTAATAAAATTGTAATTACTCCAATTTATTAATTTTCAATAATATTATATAATATAATACAATTTAATTATAGTGTTTCATATAAAATATTTGGAATATCGAAATATTTTATATGAATTTTTATTTATGTATGATATGTTAATCTTATAAAAAACAGATGGAAGGATATAATAGAGATGTTTTTCAGTATATTTAGATGATGATAGAAGTATAGAAAAGGTAATCATTGAATAGAATACGATATTATGAAAGGGATATAATCGACTCGTTATTTTAACTTTTTACATTCATAAGCTACATAACATGCAAAGAAACTATGCACATTTATCTTTTCTTGGATTCATTTATTGTAATGAATGATAGGAATTTATGGTATACTATATGATGACTTCGTTTCATAAGTAGGATGACTAGAAGAAAAACATTATTATTTGCTTATTTAATAGAGACATTTGATGAGTGTGTTATATCTACTAGTAATGTAATACGTTGGCTAAAAGAACATAAAGATTTACTATATTTTTATAGAAATGAAGCTTTATATGTCCATTATTTGAGGATAGTATGTATTTATGTTCCCAATAAGTTTATGAATTGTACATTTTTAGTAGTATGGTTATTGGAATTGTGAATAATATTGTAATAGAGAGTAAGAAGTAAGGAAATGAGACACAATAAATATATATTTTGGAAAGGAGCTTAATCATGAAAGAAAATGCTTGGAATAAATATGATGATCAAGGGAAACAGGATATTTTTACATTTTGTGAAGAATATCGTCAGTATATATCGGATTGTAAGACAGAAAGAGAATGTGTTGAACACGCTATTAGTATAGCGAAGCAACATGGCTATCAAGATTTAGATGAAATTATAAAAAAAGGTGGAAAGCTAAAAGCTGGGGATAAAGTATATGCCAATAATATGGATAAGGCTATTATGTTGTTTTTAATTGGTGAACAACCATTGGAAACTGGTATGCGTATTTTAGGTGCACATGTGGATTCTCCTAGAATTGATTTGAAACAAAATCCATTATACGAAGATAGTGAATTGGTATTATTTGATACTCATTATTATGGAGGTATTAAGAAATATCAGTGGGTTACTTTACCATTAGCGCTACATGGAGTTGTTGTGAAAAAAGATGGTACGAAAATAAAGGTTGTAGTTGGTGAGGATGCAAGTGATCCAGTTGTAGGTATAACAGATCTTCTTGCACACTTATCAAGTACACAAATGGATAAGAAAGCTTCAAAGGTTATTGAAGGGGAAGATTTAGATGTTTTAATTGGTAGTATGCCTTTGAAGGGGGAAAAGAAAGAGGCTGTAAAGGCGAATATTTTAAAGTTATTGAAAGATAAATATGATTTTGAGGAAGAGGATTTTCTATCTGCGGAAATAGAGGTTGTTCCTGCAGGACCAGCAAGAGATTATGGTCTTGATCGTAGTATGGTTATCGGATATGGTCAAGATGATCGTGTATGTGCTTATACCTCATTGATGGCTATGTTAGACATGGAGAGCGCTGATCGAACTTGTGTTTGTATTCTTGTGGATAAAGAAGAAGTAGGAAGCATGGGAGCCACTGGAATGGAGTCACGTTTCTTTGAAAATACAATTGCGGAAATTCAGGCTCTTTGTGATACAGAGAGCGATTTAAAAGTACGTAGAGCACTTAAAAATAGTCGTATGTTATCAAGTGATGTGTCTGCTGCGTTTGATCCTTTATATGCATCTGTTATGGAGCGTAAAAATACGGCTTTCTTTGGAAAAGGAATGGTATTTAATAAATATACAGGGGCTAGAGGAAAAAGTGGTTGTAATGATGCAAATGCAGAATACATGGCTGCATTAAGAAATATTATGGATAGTGAGCAAGTTTCTTTTCAAACGGCAGAACTTGGAAAAGTGGATCAAGGGGGAGGAGGAACGATTGCTTATATATTAGGTAATTATAATATGGAAGTAATCGACAGTGGTGTAGCTGTTTTAAGTATGCATTCCCCTTGGGAAATCACAAGTAAAGTAGATATATATGAAACTTACAAAGGATATAAAGCCTTTTTGAAAAAAGCATAATAGGGTTATGAAATGCAAACAAATTCTTGATAAGATAAGAATTAATGTTTGCATTTTATATTTGGTTTGCTATAATAAATATAGCTTACATATCGTATAAACTTTCATTTTTTGGCGAAAGCGTTTCTACCTGGTTGCCTAAACCAGACTACGATAGGAACTCTTTTCAGCTTCTGTATATACAGAAGTTTTTTATGTTTATGTAAGAGGAAAGAGGGAACAAGATGTTAGAAAGATTTTTTAGGTTTCAAGAAAAGAAAACAACATTAAAGACAGAAATAATCGCTGGTATTACAACCTTTTTATCAATGGCATATATTTTAGGGGTGAATCCAGCAATCTTACAAGAGGCGGGTATGGATGCACATTCCGTATTTATGGCTACTGCTCTTTCAGCAGGAATTGCATGTATGATTATGGGAGTTGTTGCTAATTATCCAGTTGCATTAGCACCAGGAATGGGGGTAAATGCTTTATTTACTTATACTGTTTGTTTGGGAATGGGGTATTCATGGTATGCGGCATTAAGTGCAGTTTTTCTTTCAGGGATTGTATTTCTTCTTATTTCTATTACAGGTATACGAAGTGCTGTCATCAATGCTATACCTAAGCAGCTGAAGTTGGCTATTGGTGCAGGTATTGGCTTTTTTATAGCATTTGTTGGTTTGAAAAATGCTGGTATTATTATTTCCAATCCATCTACCTTAGTAGGTCTTGGTGACTTGCAAGAACCGACAGTTTTATTAGCTGTTTTTGGTATCTTAATTACACTTGGCATGGTTGTAAGAAAAGCGCCAGCAGCTGTCTTTATCGGTATGATTATTACAGCAGGAGTTGGTATTATATGTGGCTCTATGGGAATAGAAGGTATGCCAAGCTTACCTTCTTCCTTTATAACGACAAACTTTCAAATGGATACATTTGGAGCTTTTACAAAAGGATTTCAAGAGTTATTACAAAGCCCAGCATCTACTATTTTGATTCTTTTTTCATTCCTGTTTGTCGACTTCTTTGATACAGCAGGAACACTTGTAGCGGTTGCCAATCGAAGTGGACTTGTGAATGAACAAGGTGAGTTAGAAAATGTTGAGCGTGCACTGCTAGCAGATTCTGTAGGAACAGTAATAGGTGCAGTGTTAGGAACTTCTACTGTATCATCTTTTGTGGAGTCCACATCAGGTGTTGAAGTAGGTGGACGTACTGGTATGAGTGCTGTGACAACAGGATTGTTGTTCTTTGTATCTATTTTCTTTTCATCAATTATTTTACATACGGTAACAAGTGCAGTAACTGCTCCAGCACTTGTAGTTGTTGGAATCTTTATGGCTCAACAACTTCGTGGTATTGATTGGGATGATATTATTTACGCAACGACCGGTTTTGTCATCATCATTACAATGATCTTAAGCTATTCTATCTCAAATGGAATTGCCTTTGGTTTTCTTGCTTATGTGGTTGCTATGGGGGCAAGTGGAAAGTGGAAAGATATTCATCCTATTATATGGGGATTAGCTATCATATTTCTTCTTTATTTTGGTTTTGGTATGGCATAGTAATCTTAAAGTAGATAAGATACATCCTAAAAGCTATATGGTTTTTAGTGATGTATTTTTTATTATCAAGGGTTAAAAAAACTAGCTTATCTCGTTATGATAACTAGATAAGCTAGCATATATACCGTTATTTATGATGTAATACTGTATCATCTTTTAATATATAAGTTTCAATTCCTGTCGCAACTCCATCTTTTTGCACACTATCACAAATATAGTCAGCACATGCCTTCACTTCTTCATTAGCATTTCCCATCGCAATACCACAACCTACTGTTTGAAGCATCTCGATATCATTTTTCGCATCTCCAAAGGCATAACTTTGAGAAAGTGGAATATGAAGATAGTCTAAAACTTTTAATATACCACTACCTTTTGTATTCCTTTTAGGATAGATTTCAAAAAAAGAAATATCTTCACTATAAATATAGTCATATGTATCCTTAAGTAGTGACATACAAAATGCAATACTATCTTTATCAGGGCATAGCATTTCTATTTTGTATGTATGAATATTTTGTATATCATATTCTTGTTGTAAGTATGTATTTGCGATATTAATATTTTTATAAAAGGAATGTAAGTTATGAAAGTCTTTATGAATATAAGAGTATGGTTCTCCTTGTAATATATATTGTATTTTTCTTTCATTAAATTGGGAAGTAAGCTCTTGAACAACATGCTTATCCATAGGATCTTGATATAGAATAGTGTCTTTTATTTTAACTACTGCACCATTCATTAATACAAAACCATCAAATCCAAAATCTAAAATAGATTTACTTAGAAAAGCATAAGGCCTACCTGTTGCGATAAATACATAGTGACCTTGTGCTTGGAGTTTTCGAATAGCTTGTTGTACACGTGGGGTGATATCATGATGGCCATGAGCCCAATCAATTAATGTACCATCAATATCAAAAAAGATTGCTTTTTTCATGTTTATCTCCTTTTTTATACTCTTATTATAAAAAGAATGCGTTATAAATGCAATTTTTATGTATGAAAAAATCCTTGGTTATTGCAAGGATTTAGATTAAATCATGAATATAAATATTATGGTTTCTTTCTGGTCCAACCGATACCATGGATACACGAACACCACTAACTTCTTCAATCAATTGGATGTAACGTTTACAGTTTTCTGGTAATTGATCAAATTCTCTAATGTTGGATATATCTTGTTTCCAACCTGCCAATGTAGTATAAACTGGTTTTGCCTTTTCGATATCGTTTAAGGAAGAAGGGATATGGTGAACAATATTTCCGTCAATCTCATATCCTGTACAAACTTGAATTTCATCGAGTTCACTTAAAACATCCACTTTAGTAATCACGATATCCGTTAATCCATTCAGTAATACAGCATGTTTAATAACATTTAAATCGAGCCATCCACAACGTCTAGGTCTTCCTGTTGTAGCTCCGAATTCATTACCTGCTTGGCGAATATGTTCACCTATTTCATCATGTAATTCACTTACAAAAGGACCTTCACCAACTCTTGTTGAGTATGCTTTTACAACTCCAATGACGCGATCAATTTGAGAAGGGGCAACACCCGCTCCTGTACAAACCCCTGCAGATGTAGGAGAAGAAGATGTCACATATGGGTATGTTCCATAATTGATATCTAACATAGCAGCTTGTGCACCTTCAAATAAGACAACTTTTTGCTTTTCTAGTGCATCGTTAACATAAGTTACAGATTCCATCGTACGTTTTTTTATTTCAGGTAAGATACTTGCGAATTGTTCAACCATTTTTTCGTAAGATAATGGTTCTACTTGATATAGTTTTGTGAGTAACTCATTTTTCTTTTCTAAAACTATTTTGAGCTTATGTTTGAATTGTTCAAAGTCTAACAGTTCATGTACACGAAATCCTTGTCTTGCGTATTTATCTGCATAACATGGTCCAATTCCTCTTTTTGTTGTGCCAATTTTGTTTTCTCCTGCACGCTCTTCTTCCAATGTATCGATTAGGATGTGATAAGGCATAATGAGGTGTGCACGATCACTAACATATATATGATCACAAGACATCCCTTTGCTTTGTAAAACAGCCATCTCTTCTAAAAGGACAAATGGATCAACGACAACACCAGGTCCTATGATACATGTTGAATTTTCATGAAGGACACCAGAAGGAAGTAAATGTAAAATATGTTTCTCTCCATTTACGACAACCGTATGTCCTGCATTATTACCTCCTTGAAAACGAACAATGCAGTCAACCTGTTTGCTTAATACATCAACTACTTTTCCTTTTCCTTCATCACCCCATTGGGCTCCTACAACTACATATCCTGGCATAGTATTCCTCCTCAATATGAATATAATATTTTATATAATTACCCAATCATAATTTATAGTAGGTAATATATAACGAAAGTCATTACGCCGATATTATAGAGATGAAATGGCATTTTGTCAAATGTTTATCGTAGGGAAGGTATGAAGGGAAGAGGGATTATCCTTTATTTATTTTGTATGAAATATAATATAACATATATTGGGGTATTTTTATCGATCGGATAAGGAGGGGTGAAAGGTAGGGGAGTATTATCTATTATGAAAAATGTTGTCAAGAAAATATTCATGTGTACGGACTCCATAAGTAGGTGTTCAGTCTCAAGTGAAATTAGCTATTTTTTATGCATAAGGGTAGATTTTTAACATTGAGGTAAGATTGACACTCATATCGAAATTGGGTATTATGAAAGGGTATATTTTATTAATATTTATAGGGTAAAATGCACATCATATAGTTGAGGAGGAGTTAGGATGATCGATCGTTATGCGAGAGATGAGATGAAACGTATTTGGAGTGAGAAATCTAAGTACGATGCATGGTTAAAAGTTGAAATATTAGCTTGTGAAGCATGGGCAAAGCTTGGTGAAATTCCCCAGAAGGATGTGGAGGCATTGTGGGCTCATGCAAGTTATGATGTGGAACGTATTTATGAAATAGAACAGGAAACAAGACATGATGTTGTGGCCTTTACACGTGCAGTTAGTGAAACTTTAGGTGAAGAGCGAAAATGGATTCATTATGGTTTAACAAGTACAGATGTAGTGGATACTGCATATGGTTATTTGTATAAACAGGCAAATACGATTTTACGAAACGATTTAGAAGTGCTTATGGATACATTAAAAGTACAGGCTATTCGTTATAAGGATACGGTATGTATGGGGAGAACACATGGTGTTCACGCAGAAATAACAACGTTTGGATTGAAGTTTGCCTTATGGTATGATGAAATGAAAAGAAATATAGAACGTTTCGAAATGGCATCAAAAGGTATAGAGGCTGGGAAAATATCAGGTGCTGTTGGAACCTTTGCGAACACACCTCCTGATGTACAAGATTATGTATGTGAGAAACTAGGTATTGCATCCAGTCATATTTCTACACAAACGCTACAAAGAGATCGTCATGCCCAATATTTTTCGACATTAGCATTAATTGCGACATCTATAGAAAAGATGGCAACTGAAATTCGCCATTTACAAAGAACAGAAGTGCGTGAATGTGAAGAGTTTTTTAACAAAGGGCAAAAAGGATCAAGTGCTATGCCACATAAAAGAAATCCTATTGGATCCGAGAATATGTGTGGTTGTGCACGTGTTATGCGAGGGTATATGATGACGAGTTATGAAGATGTAGCACTTTGGCATGAACGTGATATTTCACACTCAGCAGCAGAAAGAATTATTGCCCCAGATGCGACGATGTTGCTAGATTATATGTTGCATCGTTTCCAAAACATACTTGCTAATATAACAGTATTTGAAGATACGATGTTGGAGAATATACATAAGACTTATGGTGTTATTTTTTCTCAAAGATTTATGTTGAAGCTTATTGAGAAAGGTTTTTCACGAGAAAAAGCATATGATCTTGTTCAGCCCAATGCGATTAAGTCATGGGAGGAAAAGATTAGTTTCCGTCAATTAATGGAAGAAAATAAGGATATATGTGAAGCTTTAACACCAGCTGAAATAGAGGATTGTTTTGATCCAAAACATCATGTAAAGAATGTTGATCGTATATTGAAAAGAGTAGGTATTCTATAATTATGTAAGTTTTCTGTTGCATAATTAGGAAACTCCTTTATAATATAGGAAAAGTAAATGAGGTGAACATATGGCAGATAAAATTATTGTATTGGATTTTGGTAGCCAATACAATCAGTTGATTGCACGTCGTGTAAGAGAGATGGGCGTTTATAGTGAGTTGTTAACACATAAGATTACAGCTGAGCAAATTAAACAAGACCAAGATATTAAGGGAATTATTTTTTCAGGTGGTCCTAATTCTGTTTATGATGAACATGCGTTTCATATTGATGATAATATATTTACATTAGGCTTACCGATTTTAGGTATTTGTTATGGAATGCAGTTAATGGCTCATACATTAGGAGGAAAAGTATCTCCTTGTGAACATGCGGAATATGGAAAAGCAGATATTGAAGTAAAAGAAGAGTGTTTACTTGTAAAAGGGTTAGACAAAAAGCAACAAGTTTGGATGTCTCATGGTGATCAAGTAACACAATTACCAGACGGATTTCATGTGAATGCATCGACATCGACATGTCCTATTTGTATGATGAGTGATCCTTCAAGAAATTTTTATGCGATACAATTTCATCCAGAAGTACGTCATTCTTTACATGGGAATGAAATGTTGAGAAATTTTGTGTTTGAAATATGTAAGGCAAAAAATAACTGGAGTATGCAAGCGTTTATTGATGTGCAAGTAAAACATATTCAAGATACTGTAAAAGATGAAGAAGTTTTATGTGCTCTTAGTGGAGGAGTCGATTCTGCAGTAGTTGCGGCATTATTACATAAAGCGATTGGAAATAAGTTAACTTGTATGTTTGTAGACCATGGGTTACTTCGTTTAGGAGAAGCACAGTCGGTTGTGGATACATTCAAAGGACGCTTTGGGATGAATTTAATTAAGATTGATGCCCAAAAAGAATTTTTAGATAAGTTGAAAGGTGTATCGGATCCAGAGAAGAAACGTAAAATTATTGGAAATGAGTTTATTTATTGTTTTGATAGAGAATCAAGTAAGTTATCCAATATTAAGTGGTTAGCTCAAGGTACATTATATACGGATGTTATTGAGTCTGGTACAGAAACGGCACAAACGATTAAATCTCATCACAATGTTGGTGGTTTGCCAGAAGATATGAAGTTTAAATTAATTGAACCTTTAAATACGTTATTTAAAGATGAAGTACGTGCTCTAGGTACGTTATTAGATTTACCTGATGAAATTGTACATCGTCAGCCATTCCCAGGACCAGGACTTGCAATTCGTGTATTAGGAGAAGTTACAGAAGAGAAGCTAGATCTTGTGAGAAAGAGTGATGCGATTTTACGAGAAGAAATTGCATTAGCTGGTTTAGATAAGGAAATTTGGCAGTACTTCACAGCTCTTCCAGATATGCGATCTGTTGGAGTAATGGGAGATCAGCGTACGTATGATTATACGATTGGTATTCGTGCTGTAACTTCTATTGATGGTATGACAGCTGATTGGGCTAGAATACCATACGATGTCTTGGATAAAATTAGTAGAAGAATCGTAAATGAAGTGAAGGGAATTAACCGTGTCGTTTATGATTGTACTTCAAAACCACCTTCAACGATTGAGTGGGAGTAAATCATATAAAAATGCATAAGAAATAAGTAATGTATATGATAACAGATGTTTTAGATATCATAGAATATCTTTTAGTAGTTAGAATAGCAGTTAGCAGTTTTTTTCAAAATGAATATAAAAGCATAATAGTTAAACAATAAATTATCATTTGTTAAAGGAGGAAATACTATGTGTACAGCAGCAACATATAAAACAAAAGATTTTTATTTTGGAAGAAATTTAGATTATGAGTTTTCTTATGGAGATGAAGTGACAATCACGCCAAGAAATTTCCAATTTCAATTTAGAAAGGAAAAAAGCATCGATACCCATTATGCGATAATCGGTATGGCACATGTTATAGAAGATTATCCATTATATTATGATGCTATTAATGAAAAGGGATTAGGAATGGCTGGATTAAACTTTGTAGGGAATGCAGATTATAAAGACTATGAAGAAGGAAAAGATAATATAACACAATTTGAGTTTATTCCTTGGATATTAGGGCAATGTGCTAGTGTAAAAGAAGCACGTGTTTTAATCGAAAAAATGAATTTATTAAACATTCCATTTAATGATCAATTGCCATTGGCTGATTTGCATTGGATCATTGCAGATAGCAACGAATCGATAACTGTAGAATCAGTAAAAGAGGGAATTAAAGTTTATGATAACCCTGTAGGTGTTTTAACAAATAATCCACCTTTTGATATACAAATGTTTACGTTAAATAACTATATGAATTTATCAACGAAATCACCAGAAAATCAATTTGCTAAAGGCTTACATTTAAACCAATATAGTCGTGGGATGGGAGCATTAGGTTTACCAGGTGATTTATCATCACAATCTCGATTTGTAAGAGTAGCCTTTACGAAAATGAATTCTCTTTCTGGAGATGGTGAAAAAGAAAGTGTAAGTCAATTTTTCCACATTCTTCATTCTGTTGAGCAACAAAGAGGTTGTTGTAATTTAGGTGATGATAAATATGAGATAACACTTTATACTTCATGTTGTAATGCAAGTAAAGGAATTTACTATTATACAACATATGATAATCATCAAATTAATGCTGTAGATATGCATAAAGAAAATTTAGATGGAGATAAATTAGTAAAATATCCACTTATAAATGAAGAACAAATCAACATACAAAATTAATATAAAAAATAGTTAAATGATCAATTACATTTTAGTAAGAGATATTAATATGAAACATGAGCACCTGATGGAGGGTGCTTTTGTTTTAGAAGAAAGGTAGAACAGCACATGTTTTTGATTGTTATCTTGACATATTATTTATATATGAATATAATGATTGTGTACAATTAAATTGTATAAAATTATAAAAGGAGGAATTGAAATGAGTATTTATAATTTTGAGGTAAAAAGACAAGATGGGAGTAATGTATCTCTTTCCGACTATAAAGGTAAAGTGCTTCTTATTGTGAACTCTGCTACGGGATGTGGATTTACGCCTCAGTATAATGAGCTACAAGAGCTCTATGTGGAACACCAGAAAGATGGATTGGAAATTTTAGATTTCCCTTGTAATCAATTTGGAAACCAAACTCCAGGTGAGGATGAAGATATTCACTCTTTTTGTACTATGCGTTATGGGATCACCTTTCCCCAATTTTCTAAAATTGATGTAAATGGGGAACATGCGATTCCACTATATCAATATTTGACTTCGAATACTGTTTTTCAAGGATTTGGTAAAAAGCCAATGGCTTTAGCTCTATTACCTGTAGTAAAAAAGATGGATAAAGACTATAAAAATAATGGTAATATCAAATGGAATTTCACAAAGTTTTTAATTAATCGTGAAGGTGAAATTATTGCTCGATTTGAACCTACAGAATCTATGAAAAAAGTAAAGGAAAAGGTTAAGGAAATCCTGTAATTAGCATGGATTTCCTCTGTAGACTTATCAAATGCTTGAAAGAACAATAACATTGTGATAAATTATATTGCACACATTATAAAATAAACCGTAATTTGAAAAGTTATTTTTGGAGGTCAATATGAGCAATTCTAAATATGATGGATTGAAATTAGAAAATCAGTTATGTTTTCCGTTATATGCCTGTTCTAAAGAAATTATTAGGAGATACAGACCATTTTTAGATGAACTTGATCTAACTTACACGCAATATATTGTAATGATGGTATTTTGGGAACATAGGAAAATTTCTGTTAAAGAATTAGGGAAGAATTTATTTTTAGACTCTGGTACCCTTACACCTGTTTTAAAAAGTCTTGAAGCGAAGGGATATATTAGACGGTATCGCTCAACGGAAGATGAGAGAGTTTTATTTGCGGAAATGACAGAGAGTGGTGAAGCATTGAAAGAAAGCGCCATTACCATTCCATCCAGAATTGGAGAATGTGTCTGTCTTGATTCCAATGAAGCTATGCAACTTTACCATTTATTGTATAAAGTCCTCAATACGTTCAAAGAGCAAGGTGAAGCATAATCTATTACTCATAGATGAGGATTATCATTTGTAGTAATGTAAGGCATGTTATATTACAGATTTAGATTGCTTGTTCTTACAAGAGCCTAATAAAGCATATTATGTTTATTATTATCTATATAGATAGATGGTGTACTTTTCAATGATACAAAAAATATTCTTATGACGAGAGTATTTTTTATAAGAATGAAAATATGATGGGGGTTATTTTTGAAACCAAAGATGATTTGATTCATGTACATAATGAGGGTCAAACTCTTTGATTGTATAATCTTGTATACCGTGTACTTTAAGAGGCTCACTAGATAAGTAAGCTTCTATTTGATTAATAGACTCTGCTTTCATAATACATAAACCACCACTCATATTTGATTTTAATCCTGATAAGAAGATGATACCTTCATCCATTGCTTTTTGTGTATAAGACATATGTTCGTTCATGATATGATCATTTATCTTATCTGCATTCTGTAAGTTACCTTCTATTATAAAATACTTCATTAGGTTATCCTCCTTAAGTAGCTAATCAGTATATTTAGTAGTAAGATTATAACATGGTGGATAGCTAAAGGGTAATAGGATGCTTATTTAAAAGTATGCATATAGTACGATGGTAAATAAACTTGATAGAAAAAGAAAATATGATTGCTAGAGGATTTGTTTTATGATATTCTTTTGAAGATATTAGAGAATATTGTTTGAAGTAAAGATCCTATATACATTGATATAAAATAGGTTATGAAAAGAGCGTTTGCGTATCATACTATATAAAAGATTAGAAATGAATAAGATGTACCAGGAGGTAAAAAAGTATGGAGTATAGTGAAAATTTGGCGATTAAGCTTTGTGAACAAAGTTTAGGAAAGAAATATTTGTATAAAGGAGAAAATAGAGATTTTTATGGTGTTATAGGTACTTTTCATTTAGTACATGATCAGAACTGTTGTTGTCCAACAGATCAGGTATTATTTGCTTTTGAAGCTAACAAACGACAATATTATATGAGCGCAAAAGACTTTTTCATATTTTATCATGCATCTACCGAGGTTACTGAGGAATAAGCTATTTTATAAAAGTAGAAGAAATTTTGTTAATCTATTATTTATAAAAGAGATGATCATACATGAATCAAAATATTTCTCAAATATTATTTATATAAAGAATGTTTAAATTTCCTTCAAACTTTGTATAAACAGTATAAATAATTAGACAAAGCGGAGGGAATTTGTTATAATACAAACGATTACATATCATATAAAATCATGAATAAGGCATGATTGTTTCTACCTTGACACCGTAAATGTGAGGACTATGATAGATGTTTTTTTCGCGTCTATTCATATTGGAATAGACGTTTTTCGCTTTGAGAGGAGTTTCGTAATGAAAAAAGCAACAAGATACCTATTGTTGGTACCGTGTATTGTAATGTTGATTGTCTTTTTAGTGTTACCGTTGTTATCGGTAATTATGCCTACTGTGTTTGAAGGCGGATTTTCTTTAGAAGCTTATATGAAATATTTTGAAGATGAATATTATCGTCAAATCTTTTTTAGGACATTAAGAATTGCAGGGTTATCTGCTATCATTTGTATGATATTAGGAGTACCTACTGCATATTTTATTTCACGTTGTAAGAAGAAGTGGAGAGGGATATTGATAGCAATATCAATCTTTCCGATATTAACCAATTCTGTTGTAAGAAGTTTTGCCTGGATTCAAATTTTAGGTAAAAATGGAATTATCAATTCGTTACTTATGCAATGGAATATCATTGATGAACCACTTACTTTGTTATATACAGAATTTTCGATTCTCATTGGGACTATCTATTTGTTTCTACCAATTATGATTATTACATTAGTAGGTGTTATGGAAAATATAGATACGGATTTAATGGAAGCAGCACAGAGTTTAGGGGCTAATCGGTTTGTGTCTTTTCTAAAAGTGATATTACCACTCAGTATACCAGGGATTATGGTAGGTAGTGTATTAGTTTTTACAGGAGCTCTTAGTGCCTATACAACACCACAATTATTAGGTGGAAATAAAAACTTGGTAATGGCAACGTTTATTTATCAAAAGGCAATGAGTGAAGGTGATTGGACTGGAGCAGGAGTCGTTGCGGTTATTATGATTATTACGACATTAATTGTTATGAAAGGTTTCCAATACATAGCATCAAGGTTAGATAAGAGAGGTGAAGAACATGCTTAAAAATAAAGGGTTAGCTATCTTTTCATGTCTTGTGTTTGCTTTTTTGTTTTTACCTTTAGTGCTTATGGCTTGTACAGCATTTGGTGAAGCAAGTACGATTACGTTCCCTATTGATGGCTTTACATTTAAGTGGTTTGAAAATGTTTTTACTTCTGATGCATTTATGGATTCTTTAAAACTTAGTACAACGTTAGCATTATTAGCCACGATACTGGCATTGATTGTTGGTATTCCTGCTGCCTATGCACTTGCTCGTTATACAATAAAAGGAAAAGCATTATTAAAAGGATTCTTTTTATCACCAACGATTGTACCAGGTATTGTTATTGGTTATGCAATCTATCAGTTTGTAGTGGTAAGTCTTGATATGCCTATTTTTGAAAGTTTATTATTAGGTCATTTTTTAGTAGTATTACCCTATATTATCCGAATTGTTGGTTCTAGTTTAGAACAATTTGATTTTTCAATAGAAGAGGTCGCATGGACATTAGGATGTGGTAAATTAAAAACATTCTTTAAAATTGTATTACCGAATATTACATCCGGTATAAGTGCAGCCTTCATGTTGTCTTTTATTAACTCATTCAATAATATACCAGTTTCGATGTTTTTGAGTGGTCCAGGGGTATCTACATTACCAACTACATTGATGAATCATATTGAATATAATTATGATCCAACAGTATCTGCTGTATCTGTGCTATTGATGTTAGCTACGATTGGTATCATGTTTATTGTTGAGAAAACGCTTGGAATAGCGGCCTTTACGAAATAGGAGGAGTTTTCTATGGCATTTATAGAGTTAAAAGATATAGCAGTAAGCTATAATCGTAAGAATCATATTTTAAAAGGATTACAACTTGAAATTGAAAAAGGGGAATTGGTTTCTTTACTTGGTCCATCTGGTTGTGGTAAGACAACAACTTTAAGAGTGATGGCAGGATTTATAGAGCCAAAGGAAGGAACATTTAAAGTAAATGGGCAGGATATAACGAATGTACCTGTGCATAAGCGTAACTTTGGGTTAGTATTTCAAAGCTATGCCTTATTTCCTCACTTAACAGTAGCTGATAATGTTGCCTTTGGGCTGAAGCTAAGAAAGATGGCTAAGGAAGAGATACAAAAGAAAGTAAGTGAAGTATTAGAAGTTTGTGATTTATCAGGATTGGAAGGTCGTTTTCCAAAGCAGTTATCGGGAGGACAAAGACAGCGTGTTGCTTTAGCACGTGCGCTTGTTATAGAACCTGATATCTTATTACTGGATGAACCATTGAGTAATCTTGATGCCAAGCTACGTGTTCAAATGCGTGTAGAAATTAAGCGTATCCAAAAGAAATTGGGAATTACTACTATTTTTGTAACACATGACCAAGAAGAGTGTTTCTCTATATCTGATAAAGTAGCTGTTATGAAAGAAGGTGTGATAGAACAATATGATACACCAGAACAAATTTATACATATCCAAAAACAGAGTTTGTTGCACGTTTTATTGGATTTGAAAACTTTATACGATTAAAGAAACAACAAGAACATCGTTATATAGCTGATGATGAAACAATGTTCTGTATTGATATGGATACTGAACAGATGGAATGTAAAGGAACGATACGTCCAGATGATATTTTGATTAAGGATGACATGAGTGGAGGAAATATGGTGGTAGGAGAGATTCAAGTAAGAACTTTCCTAGGTAAAAGTTACCAATATGAAGTAAAGACAAAGTTAGGTGCTCTTGTTGTAAACGCATCGAGTGAGCAAGTTTATGAAACTGGTGATACATTATACTTACAATTACCAGCGAATAAAATCGTCTTGGTATAAAAAAGGAGAAAGAACATGAAAAAATTATTTACTATAGTATTAATGGCATCTTTAGTATTAGCAGGCTGTGGGAAATCAGAATCAGAAAGTGGTAAGCGTAAGCTTGTTATTTCAACTTGGGGTTTAAGTGAAGATCAATTAAACAAAGAAGTTTATCAGCCTTTTGAAGAACAATTTAATTGTGAAATTGTGTTAGAGAAAGGTACAACTTCAGAGCGTTATACGAAGCTTGCGAATAATCCACAAAATTCAAAAATTGACATTATTGAATTATCACAAGCAGAAGCTGCAAAAGGATATGCTGCTAATTTATTTGAAATGCTAGATTATTCAAAAATACCGAATGCTTCTCAGCTAATTGGAAGTGCAGCTAGCTTATCACAATCAGGTTATGGACCAGCTTATACATTAAATAGTATAGGGATTATTTACAATAAAGAAAAAGTAGGATTTGAGATTAATGATTGGTCTGATTTATGGAGAGAAGAATTGAAAAATAAAATTTCTATTCCTGAGATTACATCTACTTTTGGTCCTGCAATGGTATATGTCGCAAGTGACTATAAAGGTGTTGATGTAAAAAGTGATCAAGGGAAAGCAGCCTTTGAGGCATTAGAAGAATTGAAACCTAATATTGTAAAAACATATTCTAAATCATCTGATTTAGCGAATATGTTTGCTTCTGGAGAAATTACGGTTGCCGTTGTAGGTGATTTTGGGGTTCCTATTGTACAAAAAGTAGATGCTCAAGCAGTATACGTAAATCCAGAATCTGGGACATATGCGAATTTTAATACGATTGATATTGTCAAAACATCTCAAAATAAAGATTTAGCATATGAATATATTAACTGGCGTATGAGTAGTGAGTTGCAGGCAAAAAATGCTAATCCAGCTACTTTAAATGAGGCTCCTACTAATCAGCTTGTGACTTTGAGTGAAGAATTTGCACAAAACAAAACATATGGAGAAATTGCGCAAAAAGCGAAAACTATTGACTATAGTTTTGTAAATCCATTGATGTCACAATGGATTGATACTTGGAATCGTACATTGAATAAATAATCAAAAGAGTTAGTTTGTAGGATAGAATGATGATATCCAATGCTTGTCATTGGATATTTTTTATAAAGTGTTATGAATAATAAGAAAAGAGGATATGTATGAAAACATGTATTCAAAATGTTATGATTATAACTATGAATGAACAAAAAGAAGTGATACAGAATGGATATGTTGTTTTTGAAGATGGTGTCATAATGGAAGTAGGAAAAGAAGGTTACAAAGGTATATGTGATGAGATTATTGATGGACATGGTGCTATCCTCATGCCTGGTATGATAAACACACATACACATACAGGAATGATTCCTTTTCGCTCTTTAGGAGATGATTGTAAAGACCGTTTACGAAGATATTTATTTCCTCTAGAATCTGCTTGTATGAATGAGGCATTGGTTTATCATAGTGCCAAATATGCCATTGCAGAAATGCTACTAGCAGGAGTTACGACTTTTGTGGATATGTATTATTTTGAAGATGAAGTTGCGAAAGCTACGGATGAAATGGGAGCACGTGCTTTTTTAGGAGAAACGATTCTTGATTTTGTGACATGTGATAGTGATATGCCTTATGGTGGTTATGAATACTGTAAATGGTTTATTCCTAAATGGTTACATCATCCACGAATTACTCCTTTTCCAGCACCTCATGCGACCAATACAAATAGTGAAGACATGTTAAAAAAAGCAAATGAGCTTGCCCAAAAATATGAAGTCCCTATATCACTACATGTTGCTGAAATGGACTATGAAATGACATACTTCAAGGACAAATATCAAAAAACACCTATTCAATTTCTAGATAGCATAAACCTATTACATGAGCGTTTACTTGCTGCTCATTGTATTCATGTGAATAAAGAAGATATAGAACTTATGAAAAAAAAGAACTGTACAGTTGCCCATTGTATAGGTTCTAATACAAAAGCAGCAAAAGGTGTTGCACCTATTAAGGATATGATTATGCAAGGTATTCCAGTGGGACTAGGGACTGATGGACCTTCCAGTGGGAATACACTTGATATATTTACACAGTTTCAATTATTTGCGAAATTTCATAAATGTGAACATAAAGATCGCTCTCTTTTTCCTTCTCATGAGATAGTAGCTCTTGGAACGATTGATGCCGCAAGAGCATTACATTTAGAACATCAGATTGGTTCTATTGAGGTTGGTAAAAAAGCTGATCTTGTATTAGTAGAAACGGATTCTGTTAATATGTTTCCTATCCATGATCCTTATTCTGTACTTGTATATAGTGCAAATGCATCAAATGTTTGTATGGTTTTTGTGGATGGAAACTGCTTAGTAAAAGATAAACAATTAGTGAATACTTCTTTATCAGATTTAAGAAGTAATTTACAAAAGGAAATGTATGATTTTGTTCAGAAAGCTGCTCATTTTTCGATGAATGAGGAGGTAGAATCTTTATAAGATATAGGAAGCATATTCATTTTAATGATTATTTTTATGTAGTGATATACAGTATAATAAAGAAGTATCTGATAAAATAACAAAGAGAGCTACTAAGAGCTCTCTTTCTCATTTATATTTACTTAAAACGTACAGCAGTACCATAAACCATAACTTCTGCTGCCCCATTCATTACAGCACTAGATGCGTAACGAATATTGATAACAGCATCAGCTCCAAGGCTTTCAGCTTCTTTTACCATACGCTTTGTCGCCAATGCACGAGCTTCATTCATCATGTCTGTATAAGAAGAAAGTTCTCCACCGACTAATTGTTTAAAGCTTTGTGAAATATCTTTTCCAATATGTTTACTTTGAATAGTACTACCTTTCACAAGCTCTAATGTTTCAAGCTCTTTTCCTGTAATAAAATCAGTATTTACTAAGATCATCATGTTCACCTTTCTTTATTTCTAAAATCCTTTCTTTAACTGCTTGTACAAGATGCCATATAATTATGATAAATAGTACAAGTAAGAATATATTTATTAAAGGAGCAACTCCAAAGAATAGGTTTAAGACAACATAATATAAGAACATATAGAAGAGAAGAAGGATACCTATGCTGATTCCTATACATAATGTAATACCAATATTCTTCATATAATACCTCCTTTATCATAATACAATACTATTATATGTTAAATATTTATAAAATAAAAGTATTCTTTTGTAAATAATATAAATGTACTAAATACAGTGATATGGTAATAGTAGGATGTGTGAATATATGGTAGACTAAGATAAAAGGTAAATAATATATATGTCAAATAAGAGATGGAGTGTGGAAGATATGTATGATGCATTTGAGAAGTTAAAACAAGATATATTAGCATGTAGAAGGTGTAGAGATATCTTTGATCATGATCCTTTTCCTATTTTTCAAGGAAGTCCAACTTCAAAGATAGTGCAAATATCACAGGCTCCTTCCTTAAAAGTGCAACAAACGAATCGTCCATTTCATGATCCTAGTGGAGATAAATTAAAACAAGAATGGTATCAGATAGAAGATGATATTTTTTATGATGCTACCTATTTTTATATTACATCTATGGGGCATTGTTATCCTGGAAAAGCAAAAGGAAGTGGTGATAAATTGCCTCCCAAGTGTTGTGCAGATATGTGGATGGCTAAAGAATTAGCAATGGTACAAAATGATATCTATATTATCATAGGTGCACAAGCCGCAAACTATTTATTTCCTAATAAACCATTTCAAGAGTTAATTTTTGAAGATCAAGTTCTAAATGGAAAGCCTGCCTATGTATTACCACATCCATCTCCTTTAAATCGTAGGTGGTTGAAACAACATCCCCAATTTGAACAGAAACGGATGGTAGAGATTCGACATGTAGTACATGAAGTATTAGGTATAAAGGAAAGGAAGTAAGAATATGAAAAAAGTATGTGTAGTAACAGGGGGAACTGGTGGTTTAGGATATGCAATAGCACATGGTTTTCATGATGCAGGATTTCAGGTTGTTGTACTAGATTATATGGAGCATAGAGTATTACATAATGATATTTGTTTCATGCGCGTTGATTTGCAGTCTGCTCAAGAGATTGAAGCTGCCTTTCAAAAGATAAAAGAGTTATATCATGGTGTACATGTTTTGGTGAATAATGCAGCTGTTGCTTATTTTCATAAATCTATTTATGATCTTACAGTAGAGGAGCTTGATCATGTATGGGATGTTAATCTAAGAGGTGCTTTTCTTTGTGCCCAAGCATTTGTGAAGTTACATCATGATCCAGTGTATGGAAGAATTCTTCAAATTGCATCGACAAGATGGCATCAAAATGAAGAAGGATGGGAAGTGTATGGGGCTAGTAAAGGAGGACTTGTATCACTTACTAATTCTTTATGTGTCTCTTTACGACATACACCGATTACGGTAAATACGATTAGTCCTGGATGGATTGAAGTGAAAGATGTAATGTCTTTAACACAGGAAGACCATGAACAACATCCCTCTAGAAGAGTAGGTAGACCAGATGATATTGTAAGAGCTTGCTTATTTTTAGCTGATGAAAGGAATGACTTTATAAATGGTCATAATTTAATTGTGGATGGAGGAATGAGTAAAAGAATGATATATGAAGAATAATTAGTACAAGCTTAGGATTATTTTCGTTTATATGTAGGAAGTATAGTGGCTATATTCTTAATAGGCTATGATTCATAATGGGAAAGTAAGATAGAATATGGTATGATGTAGGAGAGGTGAGGTTTGATGAAATTGATGATGATTGTTGTAAGTGATGAATATCGAGAGGAAATACTAGCAACGTTACATGAAAGAGGTCATCGAGCGACACTCATTTCCAGTACTGGAGAGTTTTTGAATTATGGAAAGTCGACAATCTTATTAGGTATTCAGAAACAATATGTAGAAGAAGTGATAGCTTATATACAATCAAAAATGCAAAGTACATATACAGATACAGTAGTATCGAATGATATGCATACACTTGTGTATACATTGGATACATATGCAACAAATGTCCAAAATCAGGATAAAAAAGCAAATCATTTAAATAAATAGAAAAGAAGTTGTAATATATGAAATAAAGGAGGTAATGCCATTATGGATGAAAGAGCATTTTTTAAGTTAAGTTGTGGATTATATATTGTGTCTAGTAAATTCAATGGTAAGGAAGCTGGATGTGTTATCAATACATTGCAACAGGTTACGAATGAACCTTTGCAGGTGAGTATTACCATTAATAAAAAGAATGCTACACAACAAATCATTGAGTGTGCTAGAGAGTTTCATGTCGTAGTATTAGATGAAAGTGCCGATATGGATTTAATAGGTACTTTTGGTTTTAAATCTAGTAAAGATATTAATAAATTTAGTGATTTTTCTATATCAAGAGATATGTTTCAATTACCTT
>CAZQFM010000003.1:11562-30762 GCA_964592705.1 uncultured Erysipelotrichaceae bacterium | reverse complement strand
AAACCCCTCCCGTAATTTTTTTACGATAGAATTATTATACCCTTATAGTATAGCAAAAATCAAGAATAACAATACAACGATTAGATAGTAACAGGCTCCTACATTCATACATCCTATACTCTTTTTTAAATTCCTTTCATAAATACATATAATCAGAATATGATGTTAGTAATAAGGGGTGAAAACATGCATAAACATATCATGGTCATTATCAACCCTGTTGCTGGAAAAGGGAATGTTAAACAGAAACTCTTTATACTTATTGAAGAAATCATGAAACATCAAGATATACCAACTATCTTTTTCACACAGTATAAGTATCATGCGAAAAAACTAATTGAACAATATGCGAAAGATTATGACATCGTTATTTGTAGTGGTGGAGATGGTACTTTTCATGAAGTCGTCAGTGGATGTATGAAAAGCATTCGCTCACCTTTATTATGTTATATTCCTAGTGGAACGGTAAATGATTTTGCGAATACTTTACGACTCTCTTCTGATGTCAAAACAACTATTCAAAATCTCTATCATAAACAAAAGTTCGCATGTGATATTGGACAATTTAATCAACAGTACTTTTCTTATGTAGCTGCATTTGGTGCTTTCACCAATGTTTCCTATACTACTTCCCAACAATCCAAAAATATCTTTGGAAGAGCAGCTTATATTCTAGAAGGTTTCTTATCCCTTTCTAGTATTACTTCTTATAAAATGCGTATTGCTTATGATCAAGAAATACTGGAGGATGACTTTATTTTTGGAGCTATTTCAAATGCCAAAACAATTGGTGGATTAGCACCCTATCACATTAAGCACGCAGAACTAGATGATGGTTTATTTGAAGTTATGCTCATCAAAAGTCCTCAAAATCCCCTTGATATTCAATCTATTATCACAGCTCTTATGAAACAAGAAGTACACCCTCACTTCATGTATTTCTTCAAAACAGCAGGTTTATATATTACATCTAGTGATAAGATTGCATGGACGCTAGATGGAGAAGATGGAGGTAAACACAAAGAAGTACTCATTACCAATAAAAATAAGGCTATCACCTTACTGGTCTAGCCTTATTTTTCTATATTAGCGAAATCGTAATGTACGCATTGCATTTAAAATAGCAAGTAATGTTACACCAACATCCGCAAATACACCCATCCACATATTTGCTAAGCCAACAATCGTGAAGAGTAATACACCTACCTTCACAGCAATCGAAAAGATAATATTTTGTAATAAAATACGTTTGGTTTTTCTAGAAATTTCAATTGCTTTCGCAAGCGCTTTAGGATCATCATCCATTAATACAATATCAGCAGCTTCAATAGCCACATCAGATCCAATCCCTCCCATTGCTACTCCTAAGTCTGCTCTTGCAAGCACAGGGGCATCATTCATACCATCTCCTACAAAGGCTAACTTTTTCCCCACAGGTTCACTTGCTAATAAAGCTTCTACTTGGGCAACCTTATCTTGTGGTAATAACTGTGCATAAACTTCATCTAATTGCAACTTTTCACCTACATCTTGTGCAACCTTTTCGCGATCTCCTGTTAACATTACAATTCTTTTTACACCTATTTGTTTCAAAGCTTTGATTGCCGCAGCACTTGTATCTTTTATTTTATCTGCAATCACGATATACCCAAGATACGTTTTATTTTGAGCGATATGAAGAATCGTTCCTATTTGTTCACTCTTTTCATATACTATCTGATGACTTTCCATAAGTTTATCATTTCCTAAATAAACATCTTGTCCATCAATGTTAGCATGAATCCCTTTTCCAGCAATTTCTTCATATGCCTGGATTCGACATTCCTCAATATCCTTATGATAAGCTTGTAAAATAGAACGTGCAATAGGATGATTCGAGCGATACTCACCATATGCCGCAAGCTCTAATAAAGCCTCTTGATCTTCTGCATGAATGTCTATGACATGAAAACTTCCTTCTGTTAATGTACCCGTTTTATCAAATACAACCGTATCAATATCTTGTAATATCTCTAAATAATTTCCCCCTTTAATAAGAATTCCCTTTCTACTTGCACCACCAATACCAGCAAATAAACCTAAAGGTACAGAAATAACTAAAGCACATGGGCAAGATACGACAAGAAATGTTAAAGCACGATATAGCCACTCTTGTGAAAATCCACCTTCTATTACTAGTGATGGTACAATCGCAATAAAAAGAGCTGAGAATACAACAATAGGTGTATAAATACGTGCAAATTTAGTAATAAACTTCTCCATTGGAGCTTTTCTTGAACTTGCATTTTCCACAAGCTCTAAAATTCTAGTTATGGTTGATTCTTGTGCTTCTTTGCTTACTTTTACACGTAACACCCCATGTAAATTTACTGTTCCAGCTAACACTTCATCCCCTTCCATAACATCTCTAGGCATACTTTCACCTGTTAAAGCACTCGTATCAAGAGCAGAGCTACCCTCTATTACAATACCATCCAAAGGGATACGCTCTCCTGCTTTTATCAGAACCTCATCACTCACACGCACTTGTTCAACAGCAACTTTTTCTACTTTTCCATCGACTATGATATTGGCATAATCTGCTCGGATATCCATCAATGTTGAAATCGACTTACGAGAACGCTTGACAGCATATGCCTGACATAATTCTCCTATTTCATAAAACAACATAACTGCAACACCTTCTGCATATTCACCAATCACAAAAGCACCAATCGTCGCAACACTCATTAAAAAGTGCTCATCAAATACTTCTCTTTTTAAAAGATTACGATAAGCTGTCTTTAACACTTTACCTCCAATGCATAGAAAACTTATCATATATAGTACAATCGCAAACCATCTATCCTGCAACAAGATAGCTACTAAAAAGAAAACACTCCCTACAATCAATCGCATATGTTCCTTAAAAAAAGAAACGTCCTGCTCTCCCTCTTGTTCATTCATCTCTTGTACTTGTATATGAGGTTCTACTTCTTGTACAACTTGTCGAATACTGAATAATAAATCCTTGCATTGTGTATCATAAGTAATTTGAAGAGCTTGAAGAGAAAAGTTAACAACGGCATTTATAACGTTAGGTAAAGAATTAACTTGTGCTTCTATTTTAGCTGCACAATTCGCACAATCTAAACCAACCAGTCGAAGCTTCATACTTCCATGATCACAAGAACATTCCCCACTTGAAGCATGTGTATGTGTTTTCACATGTTCTTTGGATATACATTGTATAGAAGGTTCTACTTCTTGAATACATTGTAGTACTTCAGAAAAAATATCTTGAGTATCATCCTCTTGATACTCTAAAGATAATGTTCTTGTCGCAAAACTAATACTTACTTCTTTTATACCTTTTATATTCGCAATACGCTCCTCTATCTTCGCAGCACAATTTGCACAATCTAAACCTTCCAGTATATATTTTTCATGTTTCATTCATGTTCCTCCAATATATGTTCTAATCCCGCATTATAAATATGTTGAATATGCTCATCATCTAAAGCATAATAAATATTTTTACCACTTCTACGATAACGAATAATACGATTTTGACGCAATACACTCAATTGATGAGACACTGCTGACTGTGTCATATCCAATAAACTAGCAAGATCACAAACACAAAGTTCTCGTTGAAACAAGACACTTAAAATTTTTAGTCTTGTTGGATCAGAAAACATCTTAAATACATTTGATAATTCATAATATTCTTCCTGAGATAACATATTTTGACGTATTTCATCTACAATATGTTCATGTACTTCATGTGTTTCACATGCAGGAATTGGTTTCATAGACAACACTCCTTCTTATAACATATGAATAATTGTTCATATGTTATATTATATGCACTTCTTCATGAAATGTAAACAAAAAAGAACATCTTTTCAATGTTCTTTAAAATGCATAATGGTACGAATGATATTATATGTACTAGCCTCCAGTTTTTGAGGTGCTAGTTCAAGAGCCTGTTGAAATGTCATGGCACGATCGGCAATACTAAACACACCAACAAAACCTTCTTTAAATAATGCATCATAACCGAGTCCAAGAGCCCCACTTATACAAATAACTGGTTTTTGATGTTGTTTAGCAACTTGTAAAATACCATAAGGGACTTTTCCAAAAAGCGTTTGTCGATCACTTTGTCCCTCCCCTGTAATAACCAAATCACAGGTTTTTATTTCTTTTTCTATATCACTATATTGAAGTAACAATTGAATACCAGGTATCATTTTTGCTTTTAAAACACCAATCAGTACAGCTCCAATTCCTCCAGCAGCCCCTCCCCCTTCAATCGTATTTAAATCTAAGTGAATATAACGCATGAATTGATCACGATAGTTTTGCATTCCCACATCCAATTTTTTCATTTGATTAGGATACAGTCCTTTTTGTTTACCAAACACATAAGTTGCCCCTTCTTCTCCAAGCAAATAATTTTTCACATCACAAGCAGCAATCAATTGTATACCTTCTAATTTCTGCAAACGATTTAAGTCTATATAACGCACTTTCCCAAGATTCATGGCAATGGGACTTAAATACTTATGTTCACTGTCATAAAAGCGAGCACCTAGAGCTTGTAGAAACCCAATTCCTCCATCATTAGTAGCACTCCCTCCTAAGCCAATAATAATCTTTCGACACCCACGCTGTAGTGCATCTAGTAAAACAGTTCCTACACCAAAACTACTTCCGAAAAGAGGTGATCGTTCTTCCCTTGTGTGCATATTCAATCCTATGATATTAGCAACTTCTAGTACTGCTGTTTGACCTTTCTCAAGAATAGTATAATACGTCACAATCTTTTTACCATATGCATCCGTCGTCTTAACATATACTTTCTCTCCATGACAAACTTCACAAAAAGCATCTACCGTTCCTTCTCCACCATCGGCAATACTATATCTTTTTGTCTTTATTGTTTTATCATAACGATGAATACCTTTTTCTATTTGTTGCCCTGCTTGTCGGGATGTTAGACAACCTTTAAAAGAGTCACAAGCTATTACAATTTTCATTTAACCACTCCTATGTGTTTGCATATATTCTTTTGTTAATTTTACCACAACTTTCTGTAAAATGATAAGCGAAAGCAAATTTGGTATACTCATTAAACCATTTAAGGTATCCGCAATTTCCCATGCATACTCTAATTCCATACAAGCTCCTACTATGAGTAACAATAAAAAAAGCACTTGATATACCTTTAACATAAGGGGTGTCTGAAATAAATAGCGTATACATTCACTTGCATAGTAATACCAACCAATAATCGATGGAATAGCAAACGATACAATAGAAAAAGCAAATAGCATTCCTCCAAAATCACCAAATCCTTGGCTGAAACAAGCAACACTTAAAGCTACCCCTTCCATACCACTATTCATAAGACCACTCGTTAAAACAACTAACCCCGTAATTGTACAAACAATAATAGTATCAAAAAAGACTTCAAAGATTCCCCAAAATCCTTGTTCTACAGGATGTACATCAACAACAGAAGCATGTGCAATAGGAGCACTTCCCATACCTGCTTCATTGGAAAAAACACCTCTACTAATTCCATAATGCATCGCTCTTGTCACACCATATCCTGCAACACCACCAACACCACTGGAAAACGTAAACGCTTCTTGAAAGATAGAAGAAATAGCTTGTGGTAATCCGTCTGCATGTTGAATAAGTAAATACACACAAGCTACGATATATAAAATAGAGACAACAGGAATCGTAATCTCATTTACTTTCATAATTTTCTGTGACTTCCCTAAAATAATAGTCGCAATAATAATAGCTGTCGCAACTCCTATCCAGAGTGGATCAATAGGTAAATACTCCTGTACCGTATGGGCAATGGTATTGGCTGGTGTTAAATTACCAATCCCAAAGGATGCGAAAATACAAAAAAGAGAAAACACAATCCCTAAAAAAGGCATACGACATCCATATTCTAATGTCGTCATTGGCCCACCTACATATGTATTCTCATCTATTTTTTTTCGAAAATGAATGGCCAATACAACTTCTGCATATTTAATAATCATCCCTAATAATGCGGAAACCCACATCCAAAATAAAGATCCAGCACCACCAAGTGTAAGAGCTGTAGTTACACCGATGACACTTCCTACACCTAAAGTACCTGCTAATGCTGTCGATACAGCTTGAAACGATGTCACGCCACTTCCCTTTTTTTTCTTTTGAAAAAGAGAACCTATCGTTGTACGATAAATGAGTCCCAATTTATAAAAAGAAAAGAAGCCTGTGCGAATATTTAGAAAAATTCCTGTTAACAATAAAAAACATAACATATATTTTCCCCATACAATACCGTTAATCTGTGTATTTATATACATCAACTTATCAACCATACATATCACTCCTCATTTATATATATTCTTTCTTTGTTAAGAAAAGACGTAAATCCACATATGAATAAAAAGGTGAAAGAGAATTTCTATTTACTATTCCCTTTTCCATATGAAATGGTATAATAGTCGCACGGAGGTGAAAACATGATAAAAGTAAAACGTTTGTTTCTCATCCTTTTGATCTTACTTTGTATTGCTGTTTTCACTATTTTAGCTAGTGGTTATGTTCGTTATAAAAATACCCTTCTAGAAGTTTCTCTTGAAGATAAGATTGCCGAAATAAAACAACGACCTGATTATGTAACCTTAGATGAAATCAACTATGATTTTTTAATGGCTATTTTAGCTGTTGAAGATCCTAAATTTTATAAACATAATGGTATTTTACTATCCAATATTGTGGAAGCTTTTTTCACAAACTTAAAAGAACAAGAATATGTGATGGGTGGTAGTACCATTACACAACAATTGTGTAAAAATTTATTTTTAGACCAAAAAAAGACGTTGAATCGTAAAGCAGCAGAATTATTTTTTGTACATGATATAGAGAAGACCTTAATAAAAGATGAAATTCTCGAATTATACGTAAATATTATATACTTTGGGGATGGATATTATGGTATTCAACAAGCTGCTACAGGATATTTTCAAACAGAACCTAAACATCTAACGATAGCACAAGCAACGTTATTAGCAGGTTTACCACAAGCTCCTGCTATTTATCAACTGAGTACAGGATATACACTTGCGAAACAGCGTCAACGTATTGTATTAGAAGAAATGGTCATACAAAATCATTTACGTGAAGAAGAAATACAGGAAATCCACCAACAACCACTCACCTGATGAATTTCCTAGAAAGGAGTAAATATGAAAAGTTGTCATCATGATATGAGATTAGATAGTGTATGCATCATATTTACTTGTACTGATCATGAAAAGCAAGAAGAGTTAAAAGAACTCGTTACAGCATGTGAAAAAGAAGTAGTACATACCTTTTACCAAGATGTAAAATCCATTTCCTTTCGCACCTATATAGGAAGTGGTAAAGTAGAAGAAATAAACTCTTTCCTACAAAAAGAGACTGTCGATTATGTTTTGTTTGATGTAGATTTATCCCCTTTACAAATACGTAATTTAGAAACAACATGGAATATCACGGTCATGGATCGCAGTGATCTCATTCTCACTATTTTTGAACAGCGTGCACAAACAAAAGTTGCGAAACTACAAATCGAAAGTGCCAAATTAAAAAAACTTCTTCCACGTCTTATAGGTTCTCATACTCAATTATCAAGGCAAGCAGGTGGAAAGAACAAAGGTAGTGGTGAAACACAGTTAGAACTTGATCGAAGACGTACAAAGGCACGTATTCATGAAATAAAAAAAGAATTACTTAATATTCAAAAAGAACGAGCTACTCAGCGTAAACGACGCTTAAAACAAGAGTTGCCTTGTGTAGCTTTAGTAGGCTATACCAATGCAGGAAAATCCACGCTCATGAATGCATTTCTCAACTATGCACACCAACAAGATTATAAAAAAGTTTTTCAAAAAGATATGTTGTTTGCGACTTTAGATACCACTATACGTCGCATACAGATTAAACATTATCCCCCTTTCCTTCTTTCTGATACAGTAGGCTTTGTATCCGATTTACCCCATGATCTCATAGAAGCATTTCATTCTACTTTAGAAGAAATGACATATGCTGATTTGCTCATTCAAGTTGTGGATGCATCCAATGAAAATCTCTCCATGCAACAAGAAGTTACACAACGTGTATTACACGATATTCAAGCAGATCATATCCCTATGATTACCATTTATAATAAATGTGATAAAACATCACTTCCCTATCCTCGAATCGTACAAGATCATGTATATATGAGTGCTATCGAACCTACAAGTTTTGAAGCTTTGTTCGATCTCATCCACCAAAAATTAAATCCTGATCATACTATTTATGAGTTAGTCCTTCCTTATGAACAAAGTGCTATTCTCTCTTATTTTATAAAACAAAGGAAAGTAATTGATTATACACACAAAGAAGATGGCATTCACTTACAAGCTCTTCTCTCGAAAGAGGATTCTATACTTTATAAAAAATATATACAAAAAAAATTAGACTATCTATTAACCTTCAATTAATCATATCATTTCAATTTATATATCTGTGATTGACCATCAAACTGTACCTTATTTTTTTTACAAATATCCTCAATAAGCTCCACATACCACTTTGAAGCCAATGGATGTACCATTACCCCTTCTAACAAAACAGATATATTTTCTGTATTTTCTATTCTATAATTAGTTTTATTGTAGCCTGTTTTCAATTCTTCTATTCTTTCCCAAATCTTATCAGTTAAATAATTAATGGCTTCTTCTTCAAATTTTTTCTTTATACCTTTTTCAATTTCAGATAATTCTTGCCCCATCACTAAATTATGATGTAACTTAGAAAATCTATTATCTGTAATTAATAAACGATACTCTTTCTCGTGCTCAAATACAGACCTTTTATGAAAATATGGTTCAGCTATTGACTGACTATCAACCATTTGTGAAACTTGATATTTAATTGTAATTTCTTTACTCAAATCATATTTTACTTCTTTAAGTTCAACCTTAAAACTTTCTTTTTCAGGAAAGATATTTTTAGCATGCTCTAATAATTTATCGTGAGTAGTTCTTATCCTAATTGCCTTATTTCCATGTGAATAACATCTCCACATAGCATCTGTTTCTTCATGTTCTGACCAACACTGAGCATAAGTAAAATTCTTAATATACCACATTCTACAACAATTCATATAAATAGCAGGATAATAGTCTGAAGGCCAACTAGAATATAATTCACTTACTATGTTATATATATCTTCTCTTGTTTCCATACAGGAAAATAAATATCCCTCATACTCATCTTCCCAAGAAGATGGACATGTAAATCTATCCTTATGATTGATAACAAGATTTATAAAATCTTCAAAACTAATATATCTATAAAGTTTCTCACTCATTTGACCACTCCTATTATTTTCCCTTACTCATTTTTATAACAATAAATAGTTCAGATAATAAAACATCATAAAATTCATCTTTTTTCTAAATAAAATATTTTAGATAAATTCCCCTCTTACTATTTAGTATTATAGCACATTAAATATTTTCTACGATAATATATTTACAGCACTTCTCCTAATTTTCTATATTTATTTCTTTAATTTTTCTAAATATTCATTCTACACATATTTTAACCATTACCAAGTCTCTTACCTTAATTCATATCATGAAAAATCCTATCTATCATCAAAAAAGCTTATATTTATACAAATAAGTGCTATATACTAACAATTAGTATATAAGTATACAAAAAGGAATAGTTACCTATTTACATTTACTATCACTATACTATAATAAAGAGAGTAAAGGATGTGAAAAAAACATATGGGGTCGGACTATTTGTTTGTGATTGGGGTTATTTTACTATTTCATATAAAAACAATATGGTTAGGAATACTATGTATTATAGGTGCTAGCATCTATAAAAAAAGTAAGAAATAAACTTATACTGGAGGATATGTAGTCCTCTTTTTTTCAACATTTTTGATTATGCAAAGAAAGAATTGTACTCTTAGCATATTCCTTGTATAATAATGACACATATAAACAAGCGAGGTATACATATGAAACAAACCATTGTTTTAGGCATAAGTGGCGGTATTGCAGCCTATAAAAGTGCACAATTAACAAGTGAGCTAATTAAAAAAGGATATGATGTTGAAGTTATTATGACACAACATGCAACAAAGTTTATAGCTCCTCTTACATTTGAAATATTGACTAAACATCATGTGATGCTGGATACCTTTGAAAAAGGATACAATGAAAGTGTTGAACATATTAGTATTGCCAAACGAGCCGATATTTTTGTTATCGTACCTGCAACAGCAAATATCATTTCCAAAATTGCCCATGGTATGGCAGACGATATGTTAACAACAACCTTTTTAGCTGCTCAGTGTCCCAAAATAATTTGTCCTGCAATGAATACAGCTATGTATCAAAATCCCATAACGCAGCAGAATATACGAACTTGTCAATCCTATGGTATGGATATTGTTGAACCAGAAAAAGGACTTTTAGCATGTGGCGATTTCGGAGAAGGTAAACTAGCGAATATAGAACAGATTATACAAAGCATTGAAACAAACTTACGTACAAGTTCCCTACTCCAAGGTATCAACATTATGGTAAGTGCTGGACCTACACAAGAAGCAATGGATCCGGTACGCTTTATATCCAATCACTCCTCTGGAAAAATGGGTTATGAACTTGCGAAAGCCGCAAGAAACCTAGGTGCCAGCGTAACGCTTATTAGTGGTCCTGTATCCCTTCCCAAACCACCTCATATACATACAATTGAAGTGACAAGTGCACAAGATATGTTTGAGGCAATAAAAGAACATTATAAAACACAAGATATTATTATTAAAGCTGCTGCTGTTGGAGACTATCGACCAGTCACGATAGCTGAACAAAAAATCAAAAAAACAACCGATTCCTTAACATTAACACTCGTCAAAAATCCAGATATTCTTGCATATTTAGGTGAGCATAAACAACCTCATCAAATAATTTGTGGATTTGCAATGGAAACAGATGATCTTTTAAAACATGCGAAAGAAAAAATGATAAAAAAACATTGTGATATGCTGGTTGCCAATCATTTAAAAGTAGAAGGTGCTGGCTTTCAAGCAGATACAAATGTAGTATCTATCCTACAAGGTGATCAAATAGAGTCTTTGGAAAAGATGTCAAAAGGAGAACTTGCAAAAATCATTTTACATAAACTTTATGAATTATATATAGGAAAAGGAGAAAGCAAACATGCTCGTTGTAATTGATATTGGCAATACAAATATTACATTAGGTATTTATGATCAAGATACTTTACTTGGTAGTTATCGTCTTACAACAAAAATGAAACGTACCAGTGATGAATTTGGTTTTATGCTCATGAACTTTTTACATGCTTCACAAGTACAAACCCATCAAATTAAAGATGTTATCGTATCAAGTGTTGTGCCAAAGATTATGCATTCTTTTAATAATGGTATCCGTAAATATTTACATAAAGAACCTATCATTGTTGGACCAGGTATTAAAACTGGTATCTCAATTCAAACAGAAAATCCAAAAGCTGTAGGTGCTGATCGTATTGTAGATGCTGTAGGTGCCTATTATGAATATGGTGGACCTGTCCTCGTAGTTGATTTTGGAACAGCTACGACCTATGATTATATTGATGAGAATGGATGTTTTGAATTTGGAGTTATTTCTTTAGGAATTGAATCCAGTGCACAAGCATTGTGGACACAAGCAGCAAAATTACCTGAAATTGAAATTCAAAAGCCTGCATCCATCTTAGCAAAAAATACGATTACTTCCATGCAAGCAGGTCTTGTTTATGGTTATATCGGACAAAGTGAATATATTATAAAGAAATTCAAAGAGGTACTACAAAAAGATATGAAAGTAGTAGCTACTGGTGGGTTAGGAACTATCATTTATAAAAATACAGACTTAATTGATATTTATGATAAAGATCTGACATTTAAAGGATTAAAGTACATATATGAGCGTCATAAACAATATGAAACTATAAAAGAAAAAGGAACCATATAGAAGAAACATACTTCTTGCGAGTTCCTTTTTTATTATAAACGCTTCTCAAAATTCCCACTAATACTCATGCCTTCATTAAAGATGACAAATGCTTTCGAATCAACTTCTTGAATAATTTTTTTCAAACGTGTTGTTTCATATTTGGAGATAACTGTAACTAAAATGTTCGTCTCTTCATCCGTATAAGCACCCGCACCTTTCCAGTACGTAACACCTCTTCTCATCTCTTCCATAATCACTTTTTGAAGCCTAGGACTTTTTGTAAATATCATAGCTGTCATATTAATATTTTGATAATGAACCTTATCCATAGACATAGACAAACATACTGTATAAATAATAGAGTAAATAGCTACAGGTATAGCAAATAAATAGGCACAAATACTAAATACAAGTACATTGATAATAATTCCTAGCTTTCCTACACTGAATCCTGGATACTTTAATGAAAAGAACACACCTAAGATATCAATTCCTCCAGTACTACCATGACTTCGTAATGCTAATCCTACACCAACACCACAACAAATTCCACCGATTAAACAAGCAGCTAATATATCCTGAATCAATGGTGTTTGTGGTATAGTAATAACCGTCATAAAAAACGTTTGAACAATTACACAAACCAATGTACGTACAAAGAATTTCCTTGAAATACTGCGATAAGCTAATACAAATAAAGGAATATTCATAAACAAGTTAATAATCCCTGCTATATCAACTCCTGTGGGTATGGATAAATGGAAGTAATCTTGTAGTAAAGTACGAATAATCTGTGCAATCCCAATAAGACCACCACTATATAATCCTAAAGGTACAATAAATATATTTAAACCGATAGAAAATAACAATGCACCTAAAATAATCATAATATAGCTATACACATCTTTTTTTAATGTTTCTGACACAAATACACTTCCTTTCTATAAACAGAAGAAAAGGCACATACTTGCCTTATTTCTTATCCTATCTTTATATGTTAATGAGATTCTATTATACCATATTAAAGAATCATCGTATATATTCCTTTTCACTAAATATGTTAGGGTAATTGCCAATCTATTTCTTGTTTATGTAACTTTCTTAAATATGTATTCGTTAAGGAAAAGTGTCGACAACCAAAGAAACCATAATGTGCTGAATAAGGGCTTGGATGAGGACATTTTAATAATATATGATGAGTATTGGTGATAAGTGGTATTTTACTTTGTGCATGTTTACCCCAAAGTAGAAAAATAACACTGTCCTTACGCTCATTTAACTTTTGTATAATAGCATCGGTAAGATTCTCCCACCCTTTATTAGCATGAGAATTAGGACAACCTTGTCTAACGGTTAATACGGTATTCAAGAGGAGTACTCCTTGTTTTGCCCATGAGCTTAAATCTCCATGTGTAGGAATATCACAACCAACATCCTGTTTTAATTCTAGAAAAATATTTTGTAGCGAAGGTGGTGGTGTTATTCCTTTACGTACCGAAAAGCTCAAACCATGTGCTTGATTAGGTCCATGATAAGGATCTTGACCTAAGATGACAACTTTAACATCTTGATAAGCTGTATATTTTAAAGCATTATAAATATCATACATATTAGGATATACTTGATAATGTTGATACTCATATATAAGAAACTTCCGTAAATTTTGATAATAATCTTTTGAGAACTCTTGTTGTAAAAGAAGATCCCAATCATTCCCTAACTGAATCATCCTATCCCTCCAACACTACTTTCATACTATATTTACACTTATTTAAAATACGCATCAATCTCTTGTTTTAACTCTGTTAAATATACCCATTGCTCCATTTTTTGTTCTAATAATTGGGTTGTCTCATCTCTTTCTTTCGCCAACTCTTCCAATTGCTTAAAATCATCTTGTATTTGTGCCATTTGCTCATCTATTTGTACAATTCGCTGTTCCAATGTAGCAATCTGCTCATCCATTGTTTCTAACTCTTTCTTTTGCGCTGATGTCATTTTTTTCCTTTGGTTATGTTTTTCTTTATGCTTAACAGCATCTTTTGATAAAGATACTGTTAACGTATTCATATCTTCCATAAAGCTTGTATATCCACCAATATGCTTAGTAATTTCACCATTTGTCTGTATCATAAATACTGTATTACATAAACGATCTAAGAAGTAACGATCATGAGATACGATAACAACAATACCTGGAAACTCATCAATATAATCTTCTAGAATAGTCAGTGTTTGAATATCCAAATCATTGGTTGGTTCATCTAAAAATAAGACATTAGGCTCTTGCATAAGCGTCTTGAGAAGATATAAACGTCTTCTTTCTCCTCCTGATAATGTCCCTATCAATTGATAATGAACAGAAGTAGGAAATAAAAAACGCTCTAACATTTGTGATGCACTACACACACCTTGTGAGGTTTCAATCTCATTCGCTGTTTCTACTATATAATCAATAACACGTTTACGCTCATCCATATCCTCAAAGCCTTGTTTATAATATGCAAGGCGTAATGTTTCACCATGATGAATATATCCTTCACTAGCCTCTATTTGTTTTGACAACACTTTCAACAACGTTGTTTTTCCACTCCCATTTGGTCCAAGAATACCAATACGATCATCTCTTTTCATATTATACGTGAAATCTTTAAAAAGATACTTTCCATCATATTGTTTCCCTATCTCATGAGCTTCAATTGTTGTCTTCCCTAACCTAGATGTCATGGTTATAATAGATAAGTTTTGTGTCTTTGTTATCCCTTCTTGTTGACATAATGTATGAAAACGATCCAATCGCCCTTTATTTTTTGTCCCTCGTGCCTGTACTCCTGCTCTTACCCAAACTAACTCCTTTTTTAAAAGATTCTGTCTCTTTTTCTCAGTAGCCATCATTACTTGTTCTCGCTGTGCTTTCAACTCTAAATACTTAGAATAATTGGCCTCATATGTATATAAAGAGCCAGAATCCATTTCTAATAATTTATGTGTAACACGTTCAAGAAAATAACGATCATGTGTAACCATAAAAACAGCACCACTATATTTCATTAAATAGGATTCTAACCATGTAATCATTTGTGTATCTAGGTGATTCGTAGGCTCATCTAAAATTAATAAATCACAAGGTTTTAATAATGCTCTGGCAAGAGCCACCCTTTTACGTTGCCCTCCTGATAAATATGTAACCTTTTGATCATAATCATGCATCCCTAATTTCCCTAAAACAGCCTTTGCCTCAAATTCCTGTACATCTGGATCACTTTGTAATACTTGATACAAAATAGTTTCATCTTCATCAAAGGTTGGGTTTTGCGACAAATACGCAATTCGTAATCCATTCTTTTTTAGTATTTGACCACTATCATACTGTTCAAGTCCAGCCATTATTCTTAAAAAAGTTGTTTTTCCTGTCCCATTCACACCAATTAGACCAATCTTATCATGTTCTTCTATAGTAAAACTAGCATCCTTCAAGATTAGCTTCACATTATGGTATTTGGTAATATGCTCCGCTGTAATTAACATGACAATCCCTCTTTTCATCTAAACATATATCTATTGTATCATATCTCATAAATAAACCTATATAGGCATCATCATTTCTTAAAAACTTTCTTTCTAATATCTTGCATATATTTCTCTTAATTTTTCTCATTGCGATAGTATCTGTTACTACATTTAGATATCAAAATAACCTTGTATATTATACTCACTAGCTTTTATTTTAAATAAAGAAGATATTACGAATAATCTAATCATGTTTGATTCACTCTTTAAAGAAAACTAATATACATGCTTTTCTTATACTATTCATCATGTAAAGGAAAATATTTTAATACACGAAAAGGGCATCAGCTTCTATCTTAAACTCTTAAAATATATATTCAAATGAGATGATAGAAAGATTGTTTCTACTTACTATTCTTTTATACAATTTGAAGTTAAATTTACTTATCATTAATACTATCCTTTCACTCATTAAATATCAAAAAAAACCTACTAATTGTATATACAAATAATAGGTTAGTTTATATCAAATATTTTATAATGTTTTTAAAAAGGTGATAAGATCCTGCATATTACGGCAACTTGGTATATTCGCTACACTCTGTACATGTTCATAAGGCTGAATAAGCATAACTTTACCACCTAATTGTTCAATCATCTTCAAATCATTAAACCAATGATCTCCAATCGATAATAATGAAGATGCTTGCTGTTCCCAATTAGGAAGATAAGATTCTAATGCTTGTGCTAACCCATATGGTTTATGTGTAGCATAATTTCTATAATGAAAACAATCATATAAGCCAAGTGCCTTTACAAAAGGAACAGCACTTGCTTCATAAGTATTACTACAGAGAATAAGCGTATACTTCTTTTTTAATTCAAACAATACTTCCTTTAATTCATTGTTTTCATCTACATGTTTAACCATATTTTCTCTTGTTTTTTTAAACGTGATATCACAAGCTTCTTTTGAAAATTGAAATACATTTGCCAATAAAATAATAATACTCCAAATATCCCCCATATATAGATACTGCTTAGACTCTTCTAATGAAAGAGAACGTATATCACATGCTTGCTGCAACGATGGCAGAACTTCTATTAACTCTTGTATAGAAGATACATGTACATCTCTTATATTATAGAAAGTATTCATCATGATATATTTTCCTGCAATCACTTCTTCAATAAAATAAATACACTCTTTCGCTTGTACACAAAATGATGCTTCTTTCTCTAATATCTCAAAATACTCTCGATAAAAAGTATGATTTTGATATAACGTACCATCTAAATCAAATAAGATCGTTTGTAATGTCACCCTTTTACTCCTCCCCTTGCTGTTCCAGCAATAATATATTTCTTCGTGAATAAAAAGAGAATTAAAATAGGTATGATAACAATTGTCGCAGCCGCTGTTAATAACTCATATTTCACTCCTCCTTCGGTTATAAAAACATATAAACCTAAAGGAAGAGTCCTATTAGCAGAAGAGCTAATCACAAGCAATGGCCATAAGAAAGAATTCCAAGCTGCAATTGCATTCAATAATGTAATGGTAAAAATCGCAGGTTTCGCAATCGGTACCATAATTTTCCACAAATACTGCCAATTACTCGCACCATCTATACGAGCGCTATAATATAACGCATCTGGTATAGATAAAAAGAAATTTCGTAAGATATATGTATAGAAAATACTAGCTGTAAAAGGGACGATTAAAGCTGGTAATGAATCTAATAAATTTAGATCGGACATCGTTGTATAATTCGTTATGACAAGCATCTCCCATGGAACCATCATTAATGATACAAAGACAGTAAAAACGATATCACGCCCTGGAAACTTTAAACGTGAAAAGGCAAAGGCTGCTAGTATAGTTGTAAAAGTCGTTAAACCAACAACACAAACTGTAACAATTACAGAATTTATAAAATATTTTGCGAATGGAGCTGTTTGTAATGCCTTAGCAAAATTATCAAAGCGAAAAGTTTCTGGAAGCCAAGTTGGTGGCATGGAAAGAACTTCATCTGCACCTTTTAATGCCGATAATACCATCCAAATAAAAGGAAACATCATGACAAGTGCACCTATTATTAAGATTGCATAGATTCCTAATTTTTTCATATGTAGCATGACCTCCTATTTCACTATCCGCTTTTGGATAATACGTTGTATTAATGTAAATATAAGCACGATAAAGAATAATACAATCGCAGCTGCAGATGCGACACCTAAATCTAAGCTTTTTTGAAACTTTTCAAAAATATAATAAACAATCGTATATAAAGATCCTGCAGGACCTGGATTTCCATTAAACAATGGAAAGAGTTCGTTAAATACTTTCGATGTATTAATAATGTTAATCACAAGTACAAGTCCAATCGTAGGAGATAATAAAGGGAGTGTAATTTTACGAAAGATGCTCCAAGAACTAGCTCCATCCACTTTAGCGGCTGTATAATATGTTTCATCTATATTTTGTAGACCTGCTAATAATAAAATAATCGTAAAAGGAAGAATACTCCAAATCCCATATATAATTAATGATGGTAATACATATGCAGGATCATTCAGCCAATTGATAGGATCTATATGGAATAAGGATAAAAAATAATTAAAAATCCCATAATCTGCATTATACATCCACTTCCATACAAGTCCTACTGCTGTTACAGATGTCACCATAGGTAAGAAATATGCCGTTTGAAAGAACCCTGTACCTTTTACCTTTTTACTTAATAAACTCGCAAATAAAAGGGCAAATAGGAGAGAAATAGGTACAACGGTAAACATATAAAGAAAAGTATTTTTCAAAGCTGAGTAAAAGATAGGGTCTGTAAAAATATCGATAAAGTTTCCAAATCCTATACTCTGAAACTTTCCTGTAACTAAATTCAAATTTTCAAGAAAGGAATTCACAAATACATTAATGATAGGCCATAAAGTAAATAATCCAATGGAAATCAAGAATGGTAAAAGATACAAAAGTACTTCTAACCAATTATACTTCACTTTCATCTTTTGCCTTTTCATATCATTGAATCCTTTCCGTTGTTGTACTGTCAAAAATATGAATACCTTTGCTTCTAAATCTTATAAATACTTCATCTTGTACATGTAAGTCTTCATCATCAAATAAATACATTCTCACTTCGCTTGTCCCTATTTTAATAGTCGCAAGCGTTTCTTTTCCCATCGTGTATAAATGCGTGATAATTCCTTTCGTATGTGCTTCTTCTTCCTTACAAATTCTTATAGTTTCCGCACGTATTCCTATCGTAACTTTCGTTTTATCAGCTATAGACGAAAATATATCCATTTTTATAATTGCTGATTCATCATCACTAAGAAATCCATTTTCACACACTTGACCAGATATAAAACTTATCGGAGGTGTCCCTAAAAAATCTGCGACAAACATATTTACTGGTTTATCGTATAATGTTTGTGGTGCATCAAATTGTTGAATTTCTCCTTTTTTCATCAATAAAATCTGATCAGCAATACTAAGTGCTTCTTCTTGGTCATGCGTTACAAAAATAGTTGTAATTTTTGTCTCCTGTTGAATTCTTCGAATTTCTTCACGCATTTCTAATCGTAGACGTGCATCTAAGTTGGATAATGGCTCATCCAA
>CAZQFM010000003.1:0-11552 GCA_964592705.1 uncultured Erysipelotrichaceae bacterium | reverse complement strand
TTTTCACTAATGCTCGTGCAATAGCTACACGTTGTTGTTGACCACCAGATAATTGTGATGGTTTCCTATCCAAATACTCTTCCATTTGCACAAGTTTTGCAATTTCTTTTGCACGCTCTATTCGCTCTTTCTTCGGAACTTTTTCCATTTCTAATGGAAAACATATATTCTGAAGAACACTCATATGTGGATATAAGGCATAGTTTTGAAAAACCAATCCAATTCCACGCTTTTGTGCAGGAATATCCGTCATATCTTGATCATCAAAATAAATCTTCCCATCACTCACAGGTATAATCCCTGATAACATAAATAAGGTTGTACTCTTACCACATCCAGAAGGACCTAAAAGGGCAATAAGTTTTCCTTCCTCAAATGTCACATTTACATTTTGTACTGCTACTGTATCATGAAACTTCTTCGTCAGATTCTCAACTTTTATTTTCATCGCTATCTCCTAACGTAGTAACTCTTTACATACTTTCCCATCAATATCTTTCATTTCTATACCTAACATAGCTGCCATCGTTGGGGCTTCATCAATCATATTCCCTTGTCGAATATGGACACCTTTTTTAACAGCAGGTCCACAAGCGATAAAGGTTGTTTGATGATCACGTGTCGGTAATCCACCATGTGTTGCTTTAGAGAATTTATAGTCTCCTACTCTTGTAGCTACACACACTTCTTCTCCTTCTACTGTATTTCCAAAAGATATCTCTTTACTACTTTCAATCACAAAATCAAAAGGACCTACTAAGCCAAACTTTTCAAGAGCTTCTTCTTTCGTAAAAATATGTGTAATCGCAAAACGCTCATCATTCTTTAATTCACATAAAAACTGAAAGACTTTTTCTTTCATCTCTTGATCTTCCGGATTTTTTAACTGAATCCAGCTTGATAATGCAGCTGAATGTGCATAAGCATCAAAATCTATCATACGATCAGATTCATCTACCTTAATAAACCCAGCTTGTTTCAATAACACATTGATATTACATACAAAATCTACATCACTTTGTCCATGATCACCTAATACAACAAAGTTTGTATGTTCAAAATCTCCATATTCTTTTATTAAATCCAATAACTCTTTAAACTGCATATCATGTTTAGCTAATTGTTTTCTAACATGTTCATTATTGACACCATAATGATGTCTAGTACCATCTAAATCACACATCTTCACAAGCATAACATCCGGCTGTCCATAATCTTTCAAAATATCTTTCGCAAAAGCCATAGTATATTCATCTAGATTTTTAACTTCTGGATCAATTAAAAACTTCTTATACTTAGGATAATATTTATCTAATAACTCTTTAGTAGCATATCCTTCAAAAAACTGCTCTGGATGTTCCCCTTTATACCCGATCGGCACAATCATAGGCATATTGAAATCAATATTAGCTCCTCCACTTACAGGCCAACTTAAAGAACATGTACGAAGTCCTTTCTCTTTTGCATAATCCATCAATGTTTTACATTGTATACTAGCACGCTTACTAAACCAAGGTGCATCTGTTTGATAAGGATCTACGATTTCATTATGATATATACCATGCTTATTTACATACGTTCCTGTCAAAATAGAGACATGGCAAGGATATGTTAAAGATGGGTATACAGGAGCTACTTGTTCTATATAGCTTCCTTCATCAAACAAAAACCTAAAATGAGGTAATGTTTTCATGTAAGCAATATCCATATCACATAAGGCATCTAACATAAAAACAAATAATTTTTGTTGTTTCATATAATCTCCTAACGATTAATTGCTTTATTTACATCTGCTTCTGCTTGTGTTAATGCTTCTGTCGCTGTTTTTAATTGTGTAGCTACTTGTTCAATAGATCTACCTATAATCGTTCTTACTTCGTTAGACCCTTTGATTGCTGGTATATAGTCTACTGTTTCTCTTTGTTTTGCTAATGCTTCTATGTATTTATTCTCTTTCAAATATGCTTGAAAAGTTGGTGTATTTAAAGCTTCATTAAAAGCAGGTAGTGCACCATATGTCATACTCCATTCTACATTATTATCTGTTTGTACAAAGTATTTAATAAACTCATATGCCGCAAACTCTTTATCTGGATTACTTTTAAAAACCATCGCACTACTTCCCCATGAATTAGAGAATGTTCTTTCCCCTTCTTGTGGAATTGGCGCAACACCTATTTCAAACTTACCATTTACACTCTCTTCTGTAAATTTATAACCTGCACTAGATCCTATATAGCTTGCAATTCCTTGGGATCCAAACAAATTAGTGAAGTATTGATCTTCTCCTACAAGACGAAATACTCCTTCGCCTACTAAGTTACCAAACCAAGTAAAACGTGCTTCTGTTTTTTCATTATTGAATACTGCTTTTTTCTCATCAGTATTAAAAAGTTGTGATCCACTTTGCATAATCATCGCAAGCGCACCATCAATCATGGAATCAAAACCAAATGCTGCTTTTCCTGTTTTTTCTTTAATAATTCTTGAATTACTTTCTAATTCACTCCATGTAGTAGGTACACTTAACCCTAATTCATCATAAAGTGTTTTATTATAATACATCAATTCTCCTGTCTTCATAACAGGAATCATATAAATATTCCCATTCCACTGACTAACTTCATTATATGTTGCTTCTGGTAAATTCTCTTTAAAATTAGGAATTCCTACTTTTTCATGTTGTATGTACTCTCCTAAATTCGCAATAAACCCATCATCAACATAATTAGATGCAACAGTTGGCGATGTAAATATGATATCCGGTCCATTTTTCGTTCTTACAGCCTGTAATACTTTAGAATCAAAATCTGTTAACGGTTGTGCTTCTACCTTGACGGTAATCTTATCTTGTGAAGCATTGAATCGGTTCGCAAATTCTTGTAATTTTTCTTGTTGGAACTGCGTCCATGTATGCCAAATTGTTACCTCTACTGGCTTATCCAATTCTGTTTTGATAGCTGTCCCTTCGCTTACACCACTGTTTCCGCATCCAACAGTAGAAAATAACATTGCTCCTACACATAACGTCTTTAATAATTTTTTCATGGTCCTCTCCTTACCCGAAAAGTGGGGTACATTATCTTACGTCAAACAAGATAGCTATAGATAAGACATTTATTAACATCCAAAAGGTGTTCTATGGTAAAACACTTGCACACTCCCAAACAAATTTTACTTTTTTATAATTCATAATGTACTATCTTTCTTAGCCATATTCCACCCTTAGAATCATCCACACCTCTTGCGAACATAGTCTCCTAAATCCATCTGTCTAGACTCTTTTATATTACCACATAAATCACAAAATTTATATTTACAAATAACTTTTTTTCGCTTTTTGTATACCATTATCTATCTTTTCGTTTTTCTCCCTAAATATACCCCTCCATTATCGTGAATATAGCTATCAATCATAAGCTAAAATAAATGTTCATAATAAAACTATAAAATAAAAAATAAGGGTATATTTCTCTTATTTCAATAATAAGTAGTATACATTTCATACATATTAATTAACTAAAATTTCTTGATTTATTTTGTTTTTTCTTACCATATGTTATATAATAAACAACATGAGGTGACATCATGAATAATCTAAATGAAACAAATCCTACCAATACAAAGGATTTACCAAAACAACAAAGAAAAAAGAAAATAACAGCAAAAGAGATATTAATGAGAAGAGAATGGGATTTTATATTACTGATTTTATTTAGCGCTGGATCTATTCTCTTCGGCGTTCTACTATATAACTTTAACATCCTTCCTCAAACATGGCTATATATCTTAATTACGATATTTGTTATTTTAAATACTTTAAGTCTTATCTTAAACTTCTTAAAGCTTCCTATTTGGGTAGTGTGGATAAAGCGTATCCTACTGCTTATCTTAGCTACTGGATTATCTTTAGGTAGTGTCTATATTAAAGAAGCTCAAGACTCTTTACGTGCCATTACAAAAACAGAAACAACAAATACAGTAAACATATCCATTATTACCAAAAAAAGTAGTGATATTAAAAATCAGAATGACTTATCAAATAAAAAGTTAGGTATCCAAACGTTCAATGATAAAGATAATTCTGAATACGTACAATCACAATTAAAAGAAAAACGTGAACTTACCAATATACAATATATAGAAGGAATGGACTATACATCATTGTACAATGATTTGATAAATGATAAATTAGACGCATTGATTATCACAGACTCTTATATTAATTTATTAAAAGGAAGTTTCTCAACCTTAGAAGATGATATTCGCGTGATAGAAGTTTTTCAAAAAGAAGTTGAAGTAAAGGTTAGTACAAGTAATAAAGATATCCGCTATGAAACATTCACAGTACTCATCAGTGGTATTGATGATGTTGGAGATCCTAATGTAAATAAATTAAGTGATGTGAATATGTTACTCATTGTCAACCCACAAGCACATAAAATTCAGATGGTTTCCTTTCCTAGAGATTCCTATATCCCAAACCCAGCTTTAGGAAATGAAAATGATAAATTAACACATACTGGTAATAACGGTGTCGAAAATACACTGCAAGCAGTGGAAACACTCCTTGGCTTAGATATTGATTTTTATGCAAAAGTAAGTTTTAGCTCAATTATTGAAATTGTTAATGCGATAGGTGGCATTGGGGTAGATGTTGAATTAACATTTACAGAACAAGATGAAAACCGTAGTTTTGCAGATAGAGACATCATTCATTTAGAGGCTGGATATCAACAACTAAATGGTAGACAAGCACTTGCTTATGCACGTCATCGCTATACCGAAGGATATGGAGATACAGGGCGTACAAGAGCTCAACAGCGTGTTATTCAAGGAATTGTTAATAAGTTATTAACACCAGAAGGTATCAGTAAAGTAAGTGATTTACTAAAAATTGCCCAACAGTTTGTTGGAACAAATATGCCAATGCAACAAATTACGAACTTTATTTCATATCAATTAGACCGTATCAAACCTTGGACGATAGACTCTTTCACTGTGGAAGCTTATGGGGAAATGTTGACAACCGCTAGTACGGGTAGAAGCCTTCCACTAAGCGTTCAAGTGTTATATCAAGAGAGTGTACAAAGGATTTTAGATGTATACACACAACTAAGTAATCAAATGAAAATGAATACATTTACATTTGACTTAGACAACCTAGAAAAAGATCGTTTAGAAGTACCAAAAAATACAGGAATCTTATGGGCAGGAATGGATGCTTCTAAATATAAACCAATACAAACTACGACACCAAACACAGAAGAAAAAGAATCTTCTACACAAACCACTCCATCACAAAATGAAAGTACAACACCTCCATCAAACGAAAGTACGACCACTCCACCAAATAATAATGATAATACTGACAATACGAAACCAGATGATACTACATCGAAACCGGAAGGAACAACACCTCCAACTGATAACTCAAACTCTAATAATAATACAACATCTCCTAGTACTCCTAATCAAAAAGAATAATGAAAAAGAGATTGTAACCAAAGGATATACACTAAGTATATACAATAAAGGTTACAATCTCTTTTTTACTTTCTAATTCCTCTTTTATTCATGATGATACATTTAACTTTTCATGTTACTAGCAATATTCTCTACATAAGCTATGTGATGAATAGTATGCAAACAATCTTGTACTAAATCCTCATCACACACGGTATACTGTAGGAGTATTGTATCATCTCCATGTGTTAATTGTGCTAATACTTCTTTATGCTCATCAGCATCTATCACAGCTACTTTTCCACTATATCCTTGGTCTCTATCATCCAATACTTCTATTGTGGATGCTGAGGGAATATAGGAGGATAAGCTCGATAATTCATCTTCTACTCTTTGGATACGTAACATTCTCTTCCATGGAGTATACATATCTTGATAAGGATCTATGATATACATTTTATCTTCTTTTTCATCAATCATGACTTCACTACATCCATGAGCACTTATTCTCCAATTACCATAAACATAATTTACATTACCTTGTCTATAACCAATCGTTTCATCATACATATCTTGACATTGTAAGATGAGTGTTTCTCTTTGAAGAATATGACATAACTCTACATACTCTTTATAAGGTAACGCTAGATGTTCATCCTTTGCATGTGCAATCTCTACATAATCAATAATAGTTTCCGCTACCTTTTTCGTATGCTCATTCATATGAGAATAGGTAAAGTAACACTCTTTCCATAATAACCATAAACTGCAATTTCGATAATAAATAGCATCTCGCTCTTCCTCATTCCACAAAAAGAATTGTTGCGCAAGATCATTCAATTCACATTGTTTTCTTTTATCAATAGAAAGATAACCCATTGGTGTTAGGATATTACCTTCTTTATACTCTGGAATATATGTATAAGAAGAAAACATAATATTTTGTAAATACATACTTTCAAATTCACTTCCATGTAATACTTTATCTAACCAAACATAAAAATGTTTATACTTTAAATCTTCAAAGCTTCTTTCCTCATAATATAAGGTAGGGTCAAAAACATCAAAGGTGATGCCACTTTCCAATAAAATATCATCATAAAGTTTGGCTACAAAGGCATGATATCCAGGACCTAATAAAGTAGAATTGGTCTTAAGATAAACATTCTCTTCCTCATAGGTACAAATGATTCTTCCTTCTGGACAAACTTCTATTGCTACCATAGTATCAAAGTCTTCTATTTTTAACTTTCTTTCTTCACAAAGATATACTAATAATTCACTAAATTGCTCCTTATCTTCTACTTTCTGCAACTTTCCTTCCATACTTAGCCAAATCATCTTATTTCCTCCTTTAAAAAAAGCTGATAACACAGCTTTCTTTATTATTCAATAGCTTTCACTTTAAAAGCATTTCCTTCTTTTAAAACACTCACTTTTATATTTGTCTTTAATGCCTCTGCGCCTAAGCTTGAATCTTTATATTTAACAGTCAATGTAACGATATATCCATCGTATGTTAACTTATTGTATGTTATTTTTGTTTCTTCTACCTTAGTAACTTCATGCGTGATAACGTTAGGTAAATTTTCTTTACCATATAAATTAACAATCGTATCATAATTTTCATAAAAATATGCTGTTGCGAATGTTGTAAACTCTTCACGAGCACTTTCTGGTATGTATGTTAATCCTCCAACATCTTGCTTGGACTCTTTATTATACATTGTAAAGAAATCATACACAAAATTCACTGCTACAAGAGATGCAAGTTTCTCATCTGCTGCCTTTTCTGAAATAGCCGCAGATAATTCATTATAAACTTTTGCTTGCTCATTGGTAGAATTTTTTGGTGCTTCATATAAGGAATTATGCTTAATCTCAACTTTCTCAGGTTGTGCTTCTTCTTTTTTACACGCACTCATTGTAAAAAGAGAAAGAATACAAAAAGCAATAAATACTTTTTTCATATATTTATTCATAAATACCTCCACTTAAAACAGTTATTTACAGTATACCACAATTTTTCATATTATTAAAATGAATTTCATATTGTTCGCGCTAACTTCCTATCATTGTGTATAGATATTCCTTTTATTCATGATATAATAAATACATAAATGAGGAGTGATTCAATGAACCAAATCGCAAATAATTGGAAAGATTATGAATGTATCGATACAGGAAATGGAGAAAAACTAGAACGTTGGAAAGATATTATCTTACGACGACCAGATCCACAAGTGATATGGCCAACTCACCATCCAATATCCTTATGGGAACACCCACATGCTCATTATCATCGTTCATCAAAAGGTGGTGGACATTGGGAGTATAAACAAAAATTCTCTGAACAATGGTGTGTTTCTTATAAAGGTCTTACCTTTAAAGTATCGCCTACTGGTTTTAAACATACAGGTTTATTTCCTGAACAAGCTGCTAACTGGGATTTTATGATGGATAAAATATCAAAAGCAAACCGAGAAATCCGTGTATTGAACCTTTTTGCCTATACAGGTGGTGCTACAATGGCATGTGCATATGCAAATGCTAGTGAAGTCGTTCATGTAGATGCAAGTAAAGGAATGGTCGCTTGGGCAAAAGAAAATATGCAACTCTCTAACCTTCAAGATCGAAAAATCCGTTTTATCGTTGATGATGTATTAAAGTTTGTAGCTCGTGAAAAGCGAAGAGGACGAACGTATCATGCAATTATCATGGATCCACCAAGTTATGGAAGAGGTCCTAATGGGGAAGTATGGAAGCTTGAAGAACAATTATACCCTTTAATTACAGCTTGCTTAGAAATATTAGACGATCAGCCATTATTTTTTCTTGTGAACTCTTATACAACAGGCTTTTCTCCTACGGTATTACATAATGTATTATCTTCAACAATTCAAAAAAAATATAAAAATGGATACATACAAGCTGGCGAAATTGGACTACCTATTACTAAAACACAAACTACACTACCTTGTGGAATATATGGAAGATGGGTATCACAATAATAAAAAAATAGATACTGGAAAGAGTCAATTACGATTATCTTTTCCTCGTATCTATTTTTTATATACCTTACTCTTCGATAAATTTTTTAATTTTATCTAGACGCTTCATTGTATCTTGATATCCTAAATCAAACCAAGCCTGTAGTTTATCTTTATCTCTTGTATAACGGCTAATTCCATAATCAGCACTTGGTCGTAATACTAAAGCTTTCCCTTCTTCTTCTAATTTTTTTATCATTTGCCACTGTTCTTGATAACGCTCATGTCTTTTCTTTAAATGCTCTGGTATCATCTTATTCTTAGGGTAAAATAAGCGAGAAAGGCGTAACTGCCAAGAAGGTGCAGCTTTTCTTTCATAGTTTTCTTCTTTTGTAGAGATAAAGACATGCTTCTTGTTCCCTTTTTTTATCGACTGTTCAATAGCAATCATATCAATGAGTCCTGCATCCATATACATTCCCTCTTGAAATGCATATGGTCTAGCAAGCATCAAAAGTGCACAAGCTGCTTTCACAAGTGTTTGATCATCTTTCGTATAATATGACTTATCAAAATATTCAATCTTATTTGTTTGTAAATTATATACACCAATATCTAACTTTGTTTCACTATTCGCAAAGCTTTCATAATCTAATGGTGCATGATCTTCAATATATTGAAATGTTGATTCTATACCAAACAAACCTTTTTCACGAATAAGAGGTAATAGCCCTACAGCTCCTTTTTGAGATGCAGAATCGACACCTGTAACACGTAACCTCTCTCTTTGTCTAGATACATAAGGTAATAAGTTTTCTGCGCCAGCACTTATCCCTACACAGTATGGAAAAATGATGTTTTGATCTAAAAAACATTGTAAAACACCAGATGTATAGGCTGCCTTGGTTCCTCCACCTTCACATATCAAACCAATATCATTTCTCATATGTTCACCTCTTCATTTATATTTTCTTATTTCTTATCGTATAAAGCCAAAAGCTCTCCAAGGTTGAATATAATCTAATAAAACAAGCTCCTCATCTGGAATCCTTCCAATCACATTCTTTCTTCCATCATTTGGCATATCCTTTAATACAATATGTAACTCTCCTTTATAGCGAGCATATTCATCATTTATAATGATAACATCTCCACGCTTTAAATCTCTTGTATTATGTTTTGCAGGAATACTTTCCTTAGCATAAGTTACACGAGGCATTGTGCTTCTTGCCATATACGCACTCATATCTCCTCTTACAAAATGAGGATGCTCATATATAATTTTCTCCTCAATTGGTGAAAGAGATGTTTCAAAATCAATTTTAAATGTTAGCTTCCCTGGGTCTATTTTTGATAAAGATGCTAGTTCTTCTTCTGATGCATATGCATTTGCGATCAAAACATCATCGACAAGCCCCGTCGCAAATAAATGTCTAGCAGCTACATCAGGTGCTATATCACGATGTTCTTCTAAGGTACATAATCCTTCATTTACAGGCCATGGACCATAAGTATCATGATTTTGACTTGACACAAATGCTGCTACAGGTAAATGCATATCTTTAATAGCACGAGAACACTTCTCAAAATGCTCAAAGCTTAATCCACTATAACGTTGTGGATAAAAATTATGACAAGTAATAATCTTATTCATATTTGGATAATGAGATAGGATATTATCAATATATTTATTACCAAAACTTGCATTTATTTCAATTTTCAACCCTTGTGGATTATGACTCATCAACGCTTCTTTTAAACCATCAAACCCTTCATCTAAGCGAATACCATCCGCATGCATCTCCTTAAAGAAGGATAAATCATCATAAGATACTCCTAAACGATCAAACACATAAGGTGCTACATCTAAAATTACTTCCATTTGACATGCATGTGCATGATCAATAATCTCTCTAAAATCTTTTAATATTTCTTCTTTTGTTTTACCATCTACACTCAATAAGCAAGTAAAAATACGGCGAAACCCATACTTCGATGCCATGCTTATATAAGCTTTATCTTTTTCCACTGTTGAATGTTCTGGATAAATAGAAATTCCTAATCTAGCCATTTATTGTTCCTCCTTTATCATTTGTTTTCCTTGTACTTCCTTCTGTATATACGCTTCCATAGAACGAAGAAGATGTTTCGCTTTTTTCTTACTTCTTCTATTATAAAATAGCATCATAAACTTATAGTTCCACTTTTTAGTCTGAGACTTCCCTTGAAAATCTTCTGTATACGTAACCCCTATCTTTTCTTTATCATCCATTAACTCCACTTCATAAGTTAAATAATTTGTACCTGTAGGCCCTTCAAACTTTGCTCGATAGATAGTAGGACGCTGAAAGTCCATAATCGTTACCTTCACATCTCCTTTACTACCCATTTTACTTTTTAAACGCTTCGTATACGTCAACCCTTTTACAACTTGTTTTGATTTCATCTTACGATTCGTAGATACCGTTACATCATATGCAACCTCTTTTGCAAGCTGATCAAAAAAGGCATCTGCACTCACATATAACATCTCTTTTATTTGCATATTCATTCTCCATTCTTTGTATGAACAATCTATATATAACATATTATACGATAGATTATGGAACTTGAAAAGATATTGAAATCAATAAAAAAGAACACTCTATCCATGAATGAGTGTTCTGTAGCTACCTATCTTTCTAATCTTGCAAATGAGCAAATTGTGCATGATAAAGCTGTTCATAATACCCACGACGAGCCATCAGTTCATCATGATTCCCTTGTTCAATAATATTACCATCTTTTATTACTAAGATGACATCTGCATTGCGTATCGTTGATAAACGATGCGCAATCACAAAACTAGTTCTTCCCTTCATAACATTTCGCATAGCATTTTGTAACAATTGTTCCAAACGTGTATCAACAGATGAAGTTGCTTCATCTAAAATCAAGATAGCTGGATCACTTAGAACAGCACGTGCAATTGTCAATAATTGCTTTTCTCCTTGTGAAATATTATTAGCTTCTTCGTTTAACATCATATGATAGCCATCAGGTAAAGTCTGAATAAAGTGATGTACATTCGCAATCTTCGCTGCTTCTATAATTTCT
>CAZQFM010000002.1:33793-44337 GCA_964592705.1 uncultured Erysipelotrichaceae bacterium | reverse complement strand
ATCTATTTGTATGATTCGAAAATGATAATGTCTTCATGTAACGATAAAACCTCTTAGTAATCTATATTATAATTCTATTTTACACAAAAAAACACCCTCTTATAGAGGGTGTCTATTGATAATATTATCTTATTTTAATAATTCATTCACTCTTGCTTGCACAGCATGATAATCATAACCAGAAGCTGTCAATCGATTTTGACGATCACTTCCATTTCCCCAGTCCCCATGGATAACTTCTCGTGCAAGTGTATCAATTGGTTTTTGCTGGGGCTTCACTCCTTGCTCTTGCATTAAAATGTCATTTACTCTTTGCTGAACAAAATCATAATTATATCCAGCAGCTACTAAACGAGATTTTCGCTCTTCTCCATTTCCCCATTTACCAGCAATCACTTCTCTTGCAATTGTCTCTATGGAATGACTAGATGTATCTGATAAAACAGGAGATTCAAACTCGATACGAACCATATTTAAAAATCGTTCCCATCCCATATCTAATGTACGATGTGGACAGTAGCTATTCGAGTAATCTTGGTGCTTGGTTACTTGTTCCATACCCCAACCATACTCTTTTAAGAGTTTAGCAACTAACTTAGCTGCATTCTGCTCCGCCTTCATAAAGCGCTCTCCTCCGCTTTTAGAGTAGCATATTTCAATTCCTATTCCTTGACGATTCCCAACACCATTCGCTCCATCTCCTGTATGCCAAGCATTTCGATTAAAAGGAATCCCTTGTACTGCCTCTACATCATCAACAGCAATATGGAATGAAACTTGATTATTATTTCTAATCATATAGGAAATTTCATTATTTGCAGATGCATCATTATATGTATTATGTACAACAAGACGTGTAGGTGTCATAGAATAAGGACTCTTTATTACATACTTTGATGGATCCAATAACATTTGTCTAATGTTCATATTTTTTCATCCTTTCATACTTTCCATTGCTTGAATTCGTACTTCATGATTATATAATTCATGTTCCTTTTTATACATACGCTCTTTTAATGTATCGATCTCTTCTTCATGCTTCGTAATACGTGCTTCTCGATCGATTCCTTTTTGCTCCAAATTTTTAATTGTTTCTGCTAATCGAATAATACTACTATTTAATTTTATAATAGGTGTCATAAAGACTATTAAAGCTCCACTACCAATGATTATATTATAAATAGCCGCTGCTTCATTCATGATGATTCACCTGTAACTTTACTTTCTATAAGTTTCACTAAATTATGTACGAGCTCATACCCACCAGTTGCCGCAACCCCAACAAAAGCACCAATAATGGCTTTTTCATAAGATGAATAGATTAAAAAATAAGAAATACTACCTACCACTGCTAAAATAGTTGGTATTAACATATTATCTATCCATTCAAATTTATTCCATAACTTTATTAAATATCCAAGCATTACACAACCTAAAAACACATATGGGTGAATGAACTCTATTATCATTTCTATTTTCATTCTTTTTCCTTCCTCCATTTAATTTGTAATTTAAATGTGTAGATTTACTAACATACGCTTCCCCATATTTCCACTCTACTGCTATATCCTTTCACTCTTAACATAAGAATACCTTATAAAACAACATTTCATCCCTAATTTTCTTTTATAATTTTCTACTCGCTATAACACCTTTTATTTCATAGTATATAAATAAACTACCATCATACCCTTGTATAATAAAAGAACCATATTCACCTGATCGATATCGATACCCACTTACTCTTTTTGATTGGTTTGATGAAATAACAAAATCAAACATAACCTCTTTTTTAGAAGCTGTATTGATTGACTTATATACTCGTTCAACAAATGCATTAACAACATCACCAACACTTACATCAAATGATATCCTTCCAAAAAGACAGATTACTTCACCATTTGTACGACTGTAATCAACGGTAATATAGCTGCCTAACTTCGTTTGATTATTAATATTCTCTAATAGATTATAGATTTTTTCATCGTTTATTTTCTTAACTTTCATAATCCTAGTAGTGTTTCCACCGCATGATTTACACTTATTAAAATCTTGTGATATCTATACTTATCCTATCGTACTATTCATCATGCAATTTCACTTGCTCAAAAAATGGAAACTACTCTTCCCTCCTTTCTACATTTGTATTTTCTATATTGATACCTATATAATTTATTTACTATTACTATCCTTCGTTTACGATTAATAAGCAATTCTCTAAAATATCTTTTAATCCATCATCTAACTTTTCCATCGTTACTGATCCATCTGACATAGCTAAATTTACACCTTCATCCCATGAACCATCTGGATTAGCAAAATATAGTACAGTACCTTCCCATTTATGTGCTGGAACAAATTCATTATTATCCAACTTTTGTTGAATCGTACTTACTAACCTGTTGACAGCCTCTTGTTGTTGCTGTGATGTAGTAATCAGATTATCTACCGTTATTATTAATTCTGTTAAATGTGGTGTTATATTAGAAGCTACATACTGTTCCATAAATGCTCTCACTATTGCTTGCCATTCCTCAGTACGCTCTGGTAATACTTCTACCCCACCAATAGAAGCTTCCACCTTATATATTACATTCCCTATATGAATAGTTTCCTCTGCATTTGTTAAATCAAAAGCAATTACCATATAACCATCGCGATTCATAATATGGTTTGCAATTTTAAATGTTCCATCTGATTGAAATGGAAGTGCTTGTAAATGAAATTTTTTCGCACATGCTAACATTTTAGTATCTGTTATTGCCACATATGGTACAACTGCATAATTTGCATATGCTGGATCCTTTACAAATTTAAATGTAATATCATTTGAATATTGTAATGGTAATTTCTCATTATCTACACTTAATTCAAATCCCTTTTGTTTAATTGTCGAATATATCATGACATACCTCCTTTCAGCTTTTGCGCTATCGCTAATAAAATAACATTATAATTTACTGCATAATATCCATTATTATCCTTACGTAAAATAATATCTTCGTATGGAGTACCTAAAAAATCTTGTGCAATGACACCAACTGTTTTTTGATCATCACCAATCAAGTTATACTTCTTAACTGTAAGAATATCTAAAATTCCTCGTAAATCTATATCTTCAACATTTTCCTTCAACCTCAAATCGGATGTAACTGCTACATTATCAACTTTCAAACCTCCTGATACCTGCGTACCATGACGATTCATTTCTATTGCTTTCTCTAAACTATCATGAACATAGCGTAAACTGATAGAATTACTATTTGCTGTAATATCCGTATGAGCAGTAGCCATGGTAATCGATCCTACTGCTTCATCCATACAATCCATACGAATATACGTATGTGCTTGTGTTCTATCATAAGGCACTTCTAAAGCAATTCTATTTTTGGCCTGCATGTTGAGTGCTTCATGAGCTTCTTGATCAAAAATAGATCGACTAATCACTGCACTTTCTGTAAATTTCATATACTTCTCTTCATTCATTGAAGAACTTTGATTTTGTCCAACGATAATGTGAGAACCAACTTCAATATCTTTATCTGTTTGAATCACACTATTATGAATCCTTCCATCATGGATTACAGCACTTTCTACCGCAAGATTCTTTAATACCCCTGTAGTAATTTCATCTGCTGAAAAACCATTACCATTTCCAAATGTACGCCATTCCCAATCAGAATCATCACTTACTCTTGTATTCGCAATCTGAATTCCTTGTGATCCAATAGCTATAGCACCATACATATCACTTGTAGGGTCCATATCTTCAAAAAGTATAGCCCTAACATCTTGTCTTTGATACTTATCTTTTTGGTATTTAAATTGTATTTTCATAGGATCCATTGTCCCTACAATTTTATCTGCTAAGATTCTTCCTTTTGCTGTATCCATCGTTTGTGATGCTGTACTCATTACTTGCATCGTATCCGAAATATAATCATATGTAGTATCACCAATGACTACGGAATCTACTCGCTCCATCATACAGTCATATACCAAATCTACAACCCTAGCGTCCGTCACAATACCTAACTTATCATGACGACAATGTATGGTATCCCCTTTTGATACAGTCTCTAAAAATTGATAATTTTCATACTCTAACGTATTTTGTAACAATACCATATCAGCCTGAATCGTAACTTTAGGTTTATCAATCCCTGATTCAAACTCTTTTTGACAACGTTTGATCAATTCTAATCGAACATCTGCTATCGTTTCACAAATAATAACTCCTTCTTCTTCCTCTTCTTGTGCATCCACTTTTAATTTAATGTCACTAAATTCTATAACCTTTGTGCGAACCTTTGGATAACGATTTACTAAAGGTGAATCTACCCATGGGTTTTGTCCTTCCAACATATAACCATTATAAGCCTGTGGAATAATACGGGTCACCAAATCGCTCATATCAACTTCTTCTACTAATCCATCTATAGGAATATTTTTCCCATATAATAAAGACACACCTCTATCCGAGCCAAGCTTATCCTGAATAATTACTTTATAATTATCATATAATATTTCTCCGCCCCAACGGTTAATAAAAGAATTTTCATCATCCCCACTAATAGCTTCCATTATATTCTTTAACTCATAATGAGCAGTTGCCGTTGTTTTAATATTAGACTGTCCACTATATTTCGTACCAGACATCATTGTGTTTAAGGCTTGTTGACCGTTCTTATTTGAAATTTTAACATTTAATAATGTACAATCATCTTTTGCATCAAAGAAAATAGGTTTGGCAACAGCTTCCACACCAGAATCTTGTTTTCTTTTCTTATAAATTCTAAATAATTGCTCTCCATTAAAAGAAGGTGCTTTTATTACTGCATCTTCAACAATATATTTCCATCTTCCCTCATCATCTATCAAATGATTGAGGGTAAGCTCCCATGTTGATGTATCTATCGTACAAGTACTAGGCAATAATGTCATATCCCCATTACAATCAAAACGTGTATTACCTTGTTTATAAATTTGAATCATGTATTCCACCCCCAGCATGGAATAACCTCTAGTTCAAAACCACTCGTAATAGACACTTGATTTTCTCCACTTTTTAAATACAAATCTGTATAGTTACCTGTTAGCGATGTGTTCATATGAACATCTTCTTTATAGGCAATCATCCGTCGCGTATCAATCGTAATGCTTTGATCTATATTAGCTATCATAACTTTTCCATTCACCGCTAGTATACAAGTACCTTGGCCTTTTATTTTATAAACAGGCATACTCTCATCAAAAGGATTAACAAGTTTTCTATCTTCTATTTTTACAGCTTGTTGACCACTAAAGTCAAACTCATAAGGAAAGCAAATAAAATCAACAGTAAAACGACCATAGGATATCAATTCTCTTTCGAACTCTTTTCTTTCGACCATAAAAACATCATAGTAACAATCTGACGTTTCAGAAATGACAAGCTGTCCACTCCCTGTTAGCCATTTTTTTAATGCTCTTACATTAGGCATAAAGCATTTATTTACTATCGAAAAAGTGCAAGTGATAATAATATTATCAACTGCACCATTTTTTGAAAGTGATGATCCCTTTTTTCCAGCAACAGAAGTAGAAGTGTAGCTTTCATTTGATGATGAAATTACTGGAAAATCATATAGAACAACACCATGTTCTTTTCCTGTCTTACCATTGAAAGATATATCGATTCTTTCTTATTTCATGAGATTAAGTAATTCTTTCATGCTATACTCCTTTCTTACTTAACATTGCTCGATACTGGTTACCCATTTTTCTAATTGTGTACTGTGCTGCTTTTTCTAATAAAGGTGTACCATCTACATGCGTAGAATTATCAATATAAATAGATACTCCCTCTAGTACTCCTTGTAAATCAATGGTTCCAGCAGTAGTATTTGCTCTAGCAGCTTCCTTAGCATATTTCACGGAAATGTCATGTGGTATAACTTGTGATCCATTCGGTAAGTATGTTAGTTCTCCACGCCCGCCTTCATTCATAAAGGCAAATCCACCTTGCCAATTATCTGTACCATGTAATAATTGTGGAATCTGAGGAATATTCAACCCCCATCGTTGTCCACCAATACCTGGAATCCAATCTGGAATCTTTACTTGAACCTTATTTAAGGCACCTATTGCCCCATTGATAAGAGAAATAATCGCATTAATAGGTGCTTTAGCAATAGCTACGATTCCACCAAAAATACCTCCAAAAATATTCGTTATACCTTCCCATGCCTTAGACCAGTTTCCTGTAAAAATACCTGTAATAAAATCAATAACACCAGTGAACACCTGTATAATACTATTCCAAATATTAGTTATCCTTGAAAAGAAGGAATTCAGATAACCACTAATCGTATGAAACACAAGGTTCCAAGCAGAAACAAAAACATTACTCATGAAATTACAAAATCCCTGTAATATATTCATAATCCCATTCCACACAGCTATTGCAAAAGCTTGGACTTCTTCCCAGTGATTAACTAACCAAAGACCAACTACTATCAATGATAAGATTACTACGATAATCACTCCTATAGGACTTGTTAAAAATGTAAATGCTGTTCCTAATGCCGTAGTAACTGCCGTTGCTACTGTACAAACACCTTCCCAAATACTCATTGCAGCAGATACAGCCATTGTTTCTAATTTAACAAAGAGCTGAGAGTTTTTTAATTGATCAAACCAATTTTTTGCTGCTTCCAATACAGGTTGAGCATCTTTTTCCAACCTCTTAAATAAATCTTTAGTAGTACCTATAGTAGCTTCCACAGAGTCATAAAATGCTGGAAGTTTATTATATTCACCCATAAGATTTTCGATTCTATTTTTCAATTCAAAAAGCTCCTCAATTTTCTGTAAAATATTATCAACAACCGATGCTTCAGGGACTGGTTGAGCTACTTCATTATTTACCGTCCCTAACGTCGTAACCATTTGCTGTAAGGCAGGAGTTATATTAGCAAGACTTTCCGATATCTTTTGTGCTAGAGATTGTACATGGTTACTTACAGCTGCAACTTGTGATCCTAGTTCAGCAAACTTGTTTGAAGTCATCATAGATTGGTTATTCACCGCTTTCAATACCTCATGAAAGCTGGAAGCTGAGGATGAGGCTGCTTTCATTTCCTTTTGAAAAATCTTGCTATCTCCTGTAATCGTTGTATGAACATTATTATTAGACATTAACGCACCTCCTTCCTAGGCTTTTTCAAACCATTTTTATCATAAATAAAATCAATCCAGCTTTTTCCTTCCTTTTTATCTACACTTTTTATAATGGAAATATTTTCTTTCACTCGATCCATATCTGCATGCTTCCTAGATTTCTTTTTCCATAACTTTAAAGCATGCTTATTTTTCGAACGATTTACATTATAAGTTGCTGTAAACATAGCATTATAAAAGCTAGATGAATCTGCTATTGTCTTATTTTCCCACGCTTTATAAATGAATACTTTTTCACGTGGTGTCAATTCTTGATAGTCTCTTTTAGAATATCCAAAATTAACCGCAAAAAAAGCAAAGTCTATATCATTTTGATAAGGCTCTGCAATTTTTGCATATTCTTCATCAGGCTCAGTGCCAAAGTATTCGAAATCAACTAACCTGCTTGGAAGAAAAAAGGACAATCACGTTGCAACGCTCCTGCAACTTCATTTATTAATGTAAGATAACCACCATCTTCTTCTAGTAATTGCTCAACAATTTCAGTTGCTTTTCTAGGGTTCAAAAAAGCATCTGCACCTTCTTTTTTCATTCCATATGCTAAACATGCTGTTAACTCTGTGATCGTTAAAAAACCATTTTGAACAACAGACATGATTGGTTTTTTGATTGCATTTTCAATAATAGAAATTCTTTTTAAGCTATATTTTAATTCGTATTTTTGTCCTTCGTATTCAATCATATTACTCTCCTACAACCTCTGCTGGTATACTATCTGGTGTTGGCTTGTTAGCTGTTAAGTCAACTAATGCACCCATACCTTCTAAACTAATAGAATATGTCATTGCATCATCAAAAGGAGCCTCTAATGAGTAATCAGTAACAATAGCTAATCCTCCAAACATTCCCTTTTTCGTTTTAGCATTCACTACTTTAATACATAATGCATCCCCATTTTCAAAAGCATAAGATAATGCTTTATGTGAATCATCATCGGATACATATAGCCCATCATTATCAATACTCCATTCTTTCATACCTGCAATTTTAGACTTCCATCCTCCTTGTGTATCTTTTGAAGTAATTTCAATAGAATCGGCAGAACGGTTAATAGTTAACCCTTGTTGTCCACTAACTGCTAATAATTTAGAACCATCTGCATTCCATACAGCAAGAATAATATCTTTCCCTGCGGTTCCTTTAGCAGCATTTCTAGTAAAATCACAGTAACTGTTATCATCGTATTCATTAGCAAATAATTGTAAATTCATATTTATTCCTCCTAAATTTTATATTTATAGCCATAAGAAATCATAAAATCATATTGTATTACGGCATGTACTTCATTTGTATTTTCTATTTTTATCATTTGTATTCCATTGTTTATCTGCTTTATAAGCTTATATTCTTGTGATAATAAGATTCCATCGTCCAATGATTGTTCTAGTTCATGAATATCATTCAAGATTTTCATGCCATCATCTGAAGATTCTCCAATGATATAAATGTAAACAGTAAATAGTTCTTGCCACATTGACTTTGCATCCACTGTTTTTCTCTCCACTCCTTCAATATAATAAAAAGGATAGGATGTTTGATTAGGAATAACAGTATAACATGGCAACTTTGTTTTCTTTTCTATTGTGATTTTCAATATTTTCATAAAATCTACAAATCCTAACGATTGATATACAACCTCTCCTCCTTTTTTAGAAGGATTCTTAAAAAGCATTTGCAGTTTCACTTGATCATCATTCTGTAAACTCCCATCATCCTCAACATATACCAAAGGACTCTTACATAACATAGGGTTTATATTGGCACGTATCATCTGAATCGTTTTAACATTTTTTGATATTTGTTCTTGTTGTTCCATAGTCCGTTTTTGAATATCATCTAAACCAGATAATGTTTTACCATCAAACGATGATGTTACCACTTTATTAAGCTTTATATTTGCTTTATCTAGGATAGCCATATAGACATACTCCTCTCTATTTTGCAAGTACCATTGTTTCTTAAATAGTAATTGCGATGCACAGTATCACCTACAAACTTTATGCTTTTGATACCATACTCCTTTTTATTGCTCATTTGCTTACCTTGTTATTTCAGCTTTATTGCAAATAGGTGCATTCCCTTTCAGTTTTTCTTTCACTGCTCTTTCTACTGTATCTGTAAATAACATAATAAACCCTTCCACTGCTCGTTTTGTATTTTCAATATCGGTAGATATTATCATACTTAAAAGTTCATCAGAAATAGGGATTCCTTCATCATAAAATCTTTTTCTTACCTGATAAGTCACCTCTAATAAAGAATATTTCTTTTTTAATTCATCCAGTTCCGTCTGTAACTGCTTTTTTTCTGATGTCCATTTTAATTGCGTCAACATTTCTGTTTCTTTTTTCGTATCTTCTACAACCTTTTGTTGTTTCTTTTTCCATGACACAAACTTCTTACGAATAATGTTATCCACGTCAATATCTGTATACTTAGCGTTCAAGTGTACTTGTTCTTGTGCAAATAATTGCAAATTTAATATATTTTTCATTTTCCTTTCCTCCATAGTTTCCTGTCTCAATGCTTGACTTCCGTAGTTTAACGTCTCCACGCCTGACGTTTCCGTAGTTTTTAATGTCTGCCACGCCTAGACAAAAAATAACACTTCATCAAGTGTTATTGAATAATTACATATTTGGGATATGATCTAGCAATCTCTTTAACGCCAATAAAAAAGAATAGAATAAATAAATACACTTCACTAGTAGGGTTTTTCATCATCACCTTTTGTCTATCCTTATCACTTTCTATAACAATTTCTTTAAATCCTACATATTGAATAGATAATAACATCGTTTGATATAAGACTGAAACAGCAGAACATACAATATCATATCCATACCTCGCATAGTTGGCATGTCCCTCTATTAAAATTGTAATGACCTCATTTTCAGAAATTTTACTCGTTTTTTTATAAATCTTAATCATGTAATAAGTTCCTTAGTGTACTATAGTCTTGAGTACCTACTTGTCGATATACTTCCTCTTCCCCATGTACAACAATTACCGTAGGAACTTTCTTAACTTGGTATATATCCATTAATAAAGATGTATTTTCTACGTTAATATAAATAACTTTATCCTTACCATAAACGTCTAACAAAGGATGAATGATATGTTTTTCTGCATATTTACATGGTGGACACCAAGATGCATGGAAAAATAATAACTTCTTCATATAACACCTCTTTCTATCTAAAATCAGAAACTTTTATAAGTTTATTTACGATTTAAAATAATAAAAAAGAACGGATCCTTCCATTCCTTTCATCTGCGTTATCGTATTCTAGTGAAAGGCCAATCTTCCACATCCATATAGT
>CAZQFM010000002.1:0-33693 GCA_964592705.1 uncultured Erysipelotrichaceae bacterium | reverse complement strand
AAACTTCATATACATATAGTTAACTCTATTCTACTTGAATAGAAAAGGAATGGATCCTTCCATTCTTTTCATCTGCGTTATCGTATTCTAGTGAAAGGCCAATCTTCCACATCCATATAGTAACACATTTTTCAAGTACCCGATGGTACACTTTTATTTTTCTTAATTAAACTTTATATAACGATAAGTACCTTATATATCCTTTCAATGGTCACAAAATCATGAGTTACATCATTTATATAATCATTCTTTTATACATTTAAGTAGGCTCTATTTCAATGAGTAAACTTCATATACATATAGTTAACTCTATTCTACTTGAATAGAAAAGGAATGGATTCTTCCACTCCTAACGGTTATTTTTTAAAAATTAATAATTCTTCTAAATCGATATTATAAATATATTTCTCAAATTACTGCAGATAAACTTTTATTTCATGACGATTTTAACATTTTATGTAAGCTTCTCCAAATTTTTTTCGTCACTCCCTCTCTTGTTAAGCCTACCATATTGGATACGTATGCATGCGTGTGCTTATGAAAAAATATACTTACTAGTATCTCCTGTTCCAGTGAATCCAATACTTGTATTTTTTCCTCTATTTGTAAGGCATTACGTTTACATAAGATATTACGCTTCTCAGCAAGTACTTCACCTTCTTCATGTATGAGTTGTGTTGTTTTGGAATAATAGGAGTCTCTGGTTCCCATTGGTTTATCATAAGAAATTCCACTAACCTCATAACAATCTCGTATACGTCTCTGAATTTCTTGCAACTTCACATCATATAATTTTATTTTAGAACTAAAATAACCATAAGTATATAAATCTCTCATTAACTGCTCAATATCTTCTTTTTCTATATCTTTCATATTTAATTTCCCTTTCTTTTGATTATTCTAGACAATACATACCATAAAGACTCTTATGAAAGAATCAAATACATGTAACACACTATTTCTCATATCTACATTCTTTGATTATGGTTACAATCATTTCTCTTAACTTTAGCTCTAACTCATAACAATTATTGTGATGAGCAACAATCAATGCTCTTTGTAGCTTTCTTAATTTTTCCAATACTATCCCTCCTTACATATAGAACAACCATTTATCTACTTACATTGTTGCTATCATATACATGATAAATGCTATGGATAGTAAAATATTTGCAACTGCCATATACTGTAAATACTCATATAGTTTCTTCATATCTTCTGGCATATTAATACTACCTTCTACTGGATTCTTTACTATTTTATTTTTCATCAGTTTTCCCTTCCTTTTTGTCATTAATCTGATAATAACATTCCTTTTTCTATATATATTTCTATACTTTTCTTCTCATTATCACTTATCTCTTTTTGTATCTTTATAAGTTACATGATTTGTAAAAAAAATAGATTCTGGATTTTTTATATTCAATAAAACGATTAACTTTTCAATATAATCACTTCCTAATACTCCTTTCTTCATGCACCGATAAAATCTTTGTTCACTCATTCCAATCACTTCTGCAACTTGTCTTTGTGAATATCCATTCTCATGAATAATCCCAATTAATACCTTTACATCAATCATATAATCACTCCTTTGTGACTTATTACGATACAATAATACAATCAAATTATGTAACTTGTCAAGTTATTATTAATGTTTTTTATCATAATTTTATAATTTTAGGTGCATTTTTGTTGCTTATTAAGTTATTAATGTTATAATGTTAATAGTAAAGGAGTTATATATGAAGACAATTGGTGAACGAATCAAAGAACTAAGAATACAAAAAGGAAAAACATTAGATGAAATCGCAAGTTGTGCAAAAACAACACGACAAACAATCCACAAATATGAAAATAATATTATTACTAATATACCGAGTGATAAAATTGAAGCTATCGCAAAACTATTTCATGTTTCACCCGCTTATTTAATGGGATGGGAAACAGATTCTTTACTAAGTGAAGATGCTAGTACGAATACAAAAGATATAACACAACAAAGCAAGGCAAACTTTCATACACCAGAAGAGGCTATGGAGTTCATTATTAGAAACCCTGTTATATCTGCTTATGGTGGATATGATATCAATAAGATGTCTGGAGATGAAATTATTGACTTTGCGAATGAACTTGTAGACATGTTTAAATTAATTGCTCGTCATCATAAAAAATAAATATATATAATTAAATACTATTTAATTATTACAATTATAATGTAACAAAATATGATATCTTACTAACTAAGGTGGTGGATATTATGTGTTTCAAAAATATTTATAACAAAGTAGAAGAATTAAAAGACTATAGTGTAGAAACAATCCTTGCTGAATTAGATATAGTTGTCATATATACTAATTCTATTCCTCTTAATAAAAATGGTATTTATATTAAGACAAATACTCCAACAATACTCATTCGCAATGATTTATCACAACAGGATGAACAAAATATCTTATTACATGAAATAGGACATTGTCTTTTTGATTATGGTTATCATATATCAAATCATAGAAAAGAAGAAAATAATGCTAATTTATTTATGTGTCTATATTTAATAAATAACAATATATGGGAAGCTGAATATTTTGATCATTATTTAATTTATAAAGGTGTTGAACCAAAGATTGCTAGGCAATTTAATGATAGAATATGGCAATATAAGTATCAAGTAACATTCGGTATAGCCTATTAATATTATAATCTAAATGATTACCTAGAGGTAATTTTCTAGTATGATAGATTATCCTTTAGATAATAAAAAAACATCTTGATCATAGATGTTTTTTTATCATTCTTTCTTTAAGAGCTATACAAGTATCACTACTGTGTTTCAATTAAACCATATCCACCGTCATGTCTTTTATATACTACAGCAACTTCTTTAGTTTCTTCATCTTTATAAATAAAGAATGAATGATTTAACATTTCCATTCTAAGGATTGCTTCATCTAAATCCATTAGATCGGGTTGAATTGTCTTTGTTCTTACTAACTCGTCTTCTTCAGAGAAGTCCTCTTGATGCATTCCTTCTTGCTTTAAGAAAGTATAAGCTAACTTCTCTTTATTTTTTCTAGATAGCCTTGTTTTCTGTCTTCGAATTTGATCTTCTAATTTATCAACAACAAGATCAATAGCTGCATATAAATCATCATGTACAACCTCTGCACGAAGCATAACATGTTTTATAGGAATAGTAACCTCGATTTTTTGTTTTGTTGGATAAACACGCACAACGACATGTGCGATTGCATCCTCTGGTATTAAAAGATACTTCTCTAACATATTTAATTTGTGTTCAATTTTTTCCGTAATAGCTTGCGTTACAGAAATATTTTTCCCATATATTTGGACCTTCATAAGAATCATCCTCCTTATCTCTATAATCACATTATACCCTGAAATAAATGATAAATAAGTCTTATATTGTCTCTTTTTTTCTGTTATACTAAATACATAAGGGCCATTTTATAAATAGAAACTATAGCATCTAAAAAAGAGATGATAATTTCATGATATATTTCATTACAACTTCTCTTTTTTTAATACACTTCTTAACTTTTGATAAGCATTTTCATATGCAATTTTCTGGATTTCAGACTCATTAAAACCTTGTGCTCTCATTTCATCAATAAGGTTTTGTGCATAACTAGCATTCGATAAACCTTTAGTGGCAACATCTTCATAGCCTTCAAAAAAATCCATAAAATCAAAGCCAATAGCAATTGTATCAATACTTGTTAAATCCTTTATATACTTCATATGTGCAACAAGATGTTTCAAATCTTGTTGTTCTTTTTGTCTATGCACAAAGCCAGGTGCACTTACAATACCAATTACTCCCCCTTGCTCAGCAATTGCTCTTATCTGCTCATCATTAAGATTACGAGCATGAGGGCAAAGAGAAAATGCATTAGAGTGAGTAGCAATTACATTCCCTGATCCATATTTTAGAATATCCCAAAAAGTTTTTTCATTTGTATGGGATACATCAATTAACATATGCAACTCCTTCATACGTTGAACGGCTAACACACCAAGATCACTTAAGCCTCTTTCTGGATTTCCTTTAGTACCAGTTGCCAAAGCATTCTCTTCATTCCATGTTAAAGATGCTATCCTTATCCCTTGATCATATAACCAATCTATTTTCCTTACAACATCGTCTTGAATGCCACACATACCTTCGATCGTTAATACTGCATAAATTCCCTCTTTTTCAAAATCCTCTGGTTGTGTTACAAGCACAACATCATCACATTGTGAGATTTCATCCTTTAGAGTTGTTACCATAGTACACATATCTTTCCAAGACTGTGTCCCTTCAAAATAAGAAGCCATACCAATCATACGTACTTCCCCTTTTTTCCATAATGGCACATGTTGATCTCGTAAGATATTCTTCATTCCTACTTTTCTTTTCTGAAGTACATCATATCCTATATCCGCATGCAAATCAAAAACCTTCATTCACACCCTCCTCATAAATGATGTGAAAATACTTCATTTCTTTTCCATCATTTCTACCAGTATCATATGCCCGATTATCTAAAAGGTTAAGTAAAGAACTTATATCAGTCTGATATTCAACACAACCATAGGCTTTCTCAAGCACTTGTGTCGCTACTTCTATAGCCTTATGAAATAAATGAATAAAAGTATCCTGTGATAATTGCATGTCATCACATGGATGACACCATGTTTTTTGTGTGAAGTTACAAATATCGTAGTGCGTATCCAAAGAGTTAGGTATGATATTTCCAGAAATTAACCAAGGTTTGTGCATCATTTTTTCCATTCCCGTTAAAATCGTCCTCTTTATACCACGAGGATCATGTAACATTTTTTGTACATCTTTCCAATCATCTAAAGCTTTTCGTATATCATAAACTTTTATATCTTCTTGTAATGCATTCTTTACAGCAGGTACATAAATACGTGCAATAGCTTTTAAAATTTCTTCATTATAAGAACACATTTCGTAATATGGATATTCCTTAATAGTTGTTGCATGATATTTATAGAGCATCATAGCATCTAGTGCAGACTCCATACGATGATGATAACTTGCACTTTTACCTTTTCCATTTCCTGTCCAATAAAAAATATATGGATGAGTAGTCGAATCTAAAGCCCAATGACAAAGGTGACCTAAAAGATACACAAGCATACTCTCTTTTAAATATACATTACGCTCCTGATGAATCTGTTGAACTGCGGCTTCATAAAAAGCATTAATCTGCTGTTTATGTAACTTACTTCCTATTTTATTTAAATCATGCTTCTTTAACATCTCCCATGGTTTAAGATGATAAAAAAATAAAAAATCAGGTCCATTACAACCTATATAGTAGATTTGCTGATGACGAAGAATTAAATCTACTATATCCTTCTTTGGTAATTTTTTTAATACTTCTTCAGCAAATATCTTATGTGTAATAATGTTTGGCATAAAAAGACCTCCTATCTTTTCTTTAAAATTATACACTATTTTATTCATGATTACATCTACTGTATCATCATTCATAAAAAGCTTATTTCTTATTTGGGCATTTAACTAAGCCTATGAGTCAATAGCACATATGGTAAGTTAGGAGGTGTAAGTATCGCAACAGGTTATTTAAAAGTCGAGGTATTTCTTGCCGATCAAGCATTACCATTAGAAAATGCAATGGTACGTGTATACAAGAATACAAACGACGAAGTAGTATATGAAAACTTTTTTGTAACAAATGAAGCCGGAAGTACAGAAGAAATTCCACTTTATGCTCCACCAAGAGCACTTTCATTAGAAGAAGCAAATGATGATCGTCCTTATGAAACGTATAATGTAGAAGTACGTAACTCAGGATTTGATATGCAAGAAATAGTTGGAGTTCAAATTTTTGCAGGTGAAACCTCTTATATTCCAGTAAGTCTTATTCCAAATCGCAACCGTAGTGCAAATATACGTGTGGTTGATGCTATTCCTGACCACCACCTATTAACAAACTACGGTGGAAATAACGAAGGGCAAACACCACCAGCAACACGAATCTTAGGACAAATTATTATCCCTACAAATATTACGGTACACTTAGGAAGACCCGATAATAATAGTGCAGCAAATGTTACGGTTCCCTTTTTGTATTATTTAAAAAACGTTGCTAGTTCTGAAGTATATCCAACTTGGCCATATGAAGCTATTAAAGCTAATGTTTGGTGTCAAATGTCGTTGGCTTTGAACCGTATTTTTACAGAATGGTATCCTAGTAAAGGATATAATTTTGATATTACGAATTCAACTGCCTTTGACCAAGCATTTGTGAAGGATCGAAACATATTTGATACTATGTCCAACATTGTGGATGAAGTATTTGGTGATTATATTCAAAAAGCAAATTTTACAGAGCCATACTATGCTGAATACTGTGATGGAAAACAAGCACAGTGTAAAGGTTTAAAACAATGGGGAACGGTCGATTTAGCAAACCGTGGATATACCGCTTTTCGAATTCTTCAATATTATTATGGAGACAATATTACGATTCAACATACAGACAACTTCCAGGATCTAAAATCCTCTTATCCAGGTACACCATTTCGTGTAGGAAGTAGTGGACAACAAGTTTCACAAATTCAAGAACAGTTAAATGCAATTGCTATCAATTATCCCGTTATACCAGAAATATTCCCTGCAGACGGTATTTATGGAGCATCTACAGAAGCGGCTGTAAGGGCATTCCAAAGACAATTTAACTTAGCTGTTGATGGTGTTGTAGGAAAAGGAACCTATTATAAAATATCTTATATTTATGCAGCTGTTCGTAAGTTAGCAGAACTTGGAAGCTTAGGTCAAATTAATAACTTATATAGTGGTGAATGGCCAGGTACCACCCTTCGTGAAGGTGATAAAGGTGTAGAAGTACAATTAGTACAGTACTATTTATCAAGTATTTCTTTATTCTATCAACAAATACCAAGTGTATCAATAGATGGTCGTTTTGGAAGAGAGTTATCAAATGCTGTAACAGCTTTCCAAAGAACCTTTCATTTAATACCTGATGGAATCATAGGAATGGCAACATGGAATCGGATTTTCGAAGTATATTCTTCTTTAGACAATCAGATTGTACCAGCCGATAAACCTCCACAATACCCTGGAAGGCCTATCTCACTAGGTGGAACTGGTACTGTCGTTGAAAATATTCAAAATGCATTAAATACGGTATCTTCTCAATACCCTGCTATTCCTGTCGGTACAGCTGATGGTATCTTTGGTCAACAAACACTTGCAGCTGTAAAAGCATTTCAAACACAATTTGACTTAACATCTGATGGAATTGTAGGTCTTACAACATGGAATAAATTATTTACTACCGCATCACAAATTAATATGGGAGATCAACCAGCTAATGGACTTCCTCCATTCCCAGGAACGGTATTACGTGTTGGATCAAGAGGAAACGATGTATTGCTTATGCAAAATAGATTAAAATCCATTTCTATCTACTATAAGAGTATTCCAAATATAACTGCTGATGGTATTTTCGGCAATGCTACTCGTAATGCTGTTATAGCTTTCCAAAAATTAATGGGTCTTACACAAGATGGTATTATTGGGGCCCAAACATGGAATCTTATAAATAACACCTATTCAGAATTACTTTCATCTTCATCATAAACATGATATAAAATAATAAAAAACTAGCCACAAATGAAGTGAACCCCAAAGTTTGGACAACCAAAAGAAAGGGGTTCCTTTTTATATGTCAAAACTTACAGTAGAGAATAAGAAAGAATACCATGTCAATATAAGTATCTCTAAATATCTAGTAAAGTTTATCAATGTACATTCATGTATTGAGAACAGGCAAAAATACATACTACTCACCATTTCTTAAAGAAGAAATCATAAACAAAGTATTCGTCCATCATCATTCTATCACTTCAACAGCTATCAATCATAAGAAAGTCAAACGATTGATGTCTGTTATGAAGTTATATGGAATAAAAGCAAAAGTGAAATACAAGTCTTATAAAGATAATAGGAATAGTAAGAAATTATCTAGTTCATGTCATGAAAAGAAAATTGTTTACATAATTCACCAATAAAAAGTTTCTTCGGTAAAATGAAAAAGACTGACTCCTGATCAATACAGAAATCAATCCTTTGTGGCTATTTGTCCAAATAATTGGCTTCACTTCAAAACTAGGTTTTTTATTATTTGTTAAGCGAAGCTTCTATTGAAAGTTTATCTAAAGCTTTAAATTGTTTATATACAAAATAAATCGTTATTACAACTGTCACAAAATCTGCCACAGGTCCTGCATATAATACACCATCTATTCCCATATATATAGGGAAGATAACAATTAATGGTAATAAAAAGAGAATTTGTCTGGTTAAAGAGATGAATACCCCTTTTCCTGATTTTCCAATAGATGAAAAAAACATAGAAGTTACTGGTTGAATTCCATTGATAAAAATAAAAAACATATAAATACGGAAATAACGCTCAGAAAATAAAAAGTATTCTTCACTTCCATTACCAAAAAGAGAAGTAATTTGTCTTGGAAAACATTGAAAACAGATAAAAGCAAAAGCTGATATAATCGTTGTATATAAGATTGCTAAACGATAAGTATCTTTTACTCTTTGATAATTCTTAGCACCAAAATTATAACCAATGATAGGCTGTGTTCCTTGTGAAATTCCAATGATTAAAGACATAAAGATCATTGTAACTTTTATAATGATACCGACACTAGCTATTGGAATTTCACTACCATAAATAGAGAGTGCTCCATAGTATTTTAATATATTATTTGTCACAATTTGTGTTACCATGATAGCTAATTGATTAAAACAACCAGATGCACCTAAGGATACAATAGAGCGAATGGTATGTAGCTGTAAAACAAAGCTCTTTTTAGATAAAGAGATATGTTTAAAATGAAACATGTAATACAATGTTGCAACACAAGAAATAATCTGTCCTATAATGGTTGCCCAAGCTGCACCTGCAATTCCCATATGAAAACCAAACATTAAAATAGGGTCTAAAACGGTATTGACAATAGCACCAATAAGCATACATCCCATTGAATACTTAGGACTTCCATCAGCACGTATTAAATTACTCATTCCAGTAGAAAGGACAGAGAATGGGATTCCAAAAGAAATCACTTTTGTATATGTATATGCATAAGGCATAATATCTTCAGTTGCCCCAAAAGAGCGTAATAATGGTTCTAAAAATAAAAGAACGATACAACTTAATAGAATACTAGTAATAAACATTAAGAAAATAGAGTTTCCAATAGCAGATTCAGCCTTTTCTTGGTTTCCTTTTCCTAACTCTAAGCTATATTTAGCTGCCCCACCAATTCCTAGTAATAAAGATAACGCAATACAAATAGTCGTGATGGGAAATGCAATATTCGTGGCAGCATTTCCTAACACTCCTACCCCATGTCCAATAAAAATTTGATCCACCATATTGTAAAGAGAACTTACTAATAAGGCGATAATACTTGGTATAGCAAATTTACGTAAAAGATGATGAATAGACTCATATCCCAGTGGATTCTTTACTTCTTCCTTTTCTTTCATAAATACCCCTTTCTAAATAATATACAATGTAAAATTATAGTCATAATAAAAGGTAATGTCAATAATGATAAGATACCACTTTACACAGGATACCCAAAGCTATCTCTTACATACAAAAAAAGGATGGGACTGTAGTCTATCCTTTCGTATCTATGTTCTGCTTAATATATAAATCTATTTGATGTGCTGCTTGTATCCCTGCTCCCATCGCTTTTACAACTGTTTCAGGCCCTGTTACAGCATCTCCTCCTGCAAATATACCAGGAATAGATGTTTGTAAATTCTCATTAGTAACAATATTCCCTTTTTCATTAACTTCTAGTTCTGGTGTTGTAAGTTTTAATAATGGATCAACACTAGATCCAATCGCAACAACCAAAGCATCTACTTTCATAATAAAGTTGCTTCCCTCCACAACTTGTGGTCTTCTCCCGCTTTCATCAGGATCTCCTAGCTCCATTTGTATACATTCTAATGCTTGTATTTCCCCTTTATCATTAGCAATAGCTTGTAGTGGATTGGTAAGCAAGCAAAATGATATCCCTTCCTCTATGGCCTCTGTAATCTCCTCTTTCCTTGCAGGTAATTCATCCATACTCCGGCGATAAACGATAGATACTTCTTCAATACCTAACCTTTTCGCACATCGCGAAACATCCATTGCGACATTTCCTCCTCCAATAATGACTATATGGTGTTTACTTTGTAACTCTAGACGCTTCTTTCTCATATTATCTTCATCTAAATTACAGATTTTCAAAAACGAATTTGCATCATAAATACCTTGTATATGCCCACTGGATAATGTTAAATGATTAGAGATTCCTGCACCACATCCTATAAAAATAGCTATATACTCTTTCCTCATTTCATCTATAGAAATATCCTTGCCAACTTGTATTCCTGTTTGAAATACAACACCTTGTTGCTTTAAATGAAGAATTCTTTGTTCCAGTATAGTTTTAGGTAAACGATATTGTGGAATTCCATACATAAGAACACCACCAATTGTATGCATAGCTTCTAAAACAGTTACTTGATAACCTAAATCAATCAAAGTCTGTGCACAACCTAGACCTGCTGGACCAGAACCTATAATCGCAACCTTATGTTGAGATGTATTGTTTTCTACAATCGAAGCTTGTGTATGTAATAAATGATAATCTGCAATAAACCTTTCGAGGCGACCAATCGCAATCGATTCTCCCTTTATCCCTCTTACACAATGCCCTTCACATTGCTTTTCCTGTGGACATAAACGACCACATACTTCTGGTAAACTACTCGATTGACGTATAAGCTGATAAGCTTCTTCAAAACAACCATTAGCAACTTTCGCAATAAACTCTGGTATATGGACATGTACAGGGCAATTACGAACACATGGTTTCGTTTTACACTGTAAACATCGCTTGGCTTCTTCCATAGCTTGTTCCTTTGTATAACCAATTTCAATTTCTTCGAAATTAAGAATGCGCTGTGATCCTACTTGCTTACTTACACTTACCCTTTTTTGTGATAAATCTGCCATATGTCATCCTCCTTACATAAAACTTTTACTACATAACTTTATGATTCCATATTTTACCTTCTTTCTCTATCGTATGCAATGCCAATATACATTATCCTACAATAAAATGAGAAAATATATTATAATAAACATACACAGAAAGATTGGAGAGAAAGTATGACTTATGGTTTAATCGGAAATAAGATATCACATAGCTTTTCCAAACAAATACACGAGCGTTTAGCAGATTATACATATGAATTAATACCTTTACAAGAACAAGAATTTCAACGCTTTATGGAAGAGAGAAAGTTTCAAGCTATAAATGTCACCATCCCATATAAACAAGCTGTAATACCCTATTTAGATAAAATAGATGATCATGCAAAAGCAATTGGTGCTGTTAATACCATTATCCATCGCGATCAAAAATTAATTGGCTATAATACAGATTATGCTGGATTTGCTTATATGTTAAAGAAACATGCAATTGACCTTGCTCAAAAAAAGATACTCATTATTGGTAATGGTGGTGCATGTTGTGCAGTCAAAGCAGTAGCTAAAAACAAGCAAGCCAAAAAGATTATTATTGTGAATAAAACAAATAAAAAAGGTGCTATTAGCTATGAAGAATGTTATAAAAAGCATACAGATATAGAAGTTATCATCAATACATCTCCAGTAGGCATGTCCCCTCATATTACATCATGTCCCATTGACTTATCTAAATTCCCTCTATGTAAAGTAGTTATCGATGTGATATACAACCCTCTACATACCGCTCTATGTCAACAAGCAAAAAAACAGAACATGCTGTATATAAACGGTATGGAAATGCTTATTGCACAAGCAAAATATGCAGTCGAAATCTTTCTTAATAAAACAATAGATGACACCATCATCGATACCCTCTTTAACGAAATTTTACATAGTAAATTAAACCTTGTTTTTATAGGAATGCCAGGTGCTGGTAAATCAACGATTGGAAAAGCACTATCGCATATGTTACAAATGGATTTTATCGATACAGATCAAATAATTGAGAACAAAACACATATGACCATAGCAGAAATATTTTCCAAGTATGGAGAAGCATATTTTCGAGAACTTGAGAAAGAAATATATCTTGAAGTATCCCATATGCATCACACCATTATTGCTACTGGCGGTGGTGCAGTAAAATATGAAGAAAATATGGATGTACTATCCAGTAATAGTATCATTCTTCATCTTGATCGAGATATCCAACATATTCAACTGGATAATACACAAAGACCACTTGCCCAAGATAAAGAGATGCTTCGTACTTTATTTCATGAAAGAGATGCTCTCTATCGAAAGTTTGCAGATTATACTTTTCAAAATAATGAATCGATTGATCAAACATTACAACAAATTGTCAACAATCTGCCTGATATGTTCCATCAATTTCGTTAAATATGATTCTAATGAATCAATATCATCATATTATTACCTTGAATAACATAAGCATGTAAAAAGAAGCACTACAATGCTTCTTTTTCATATAACGTTTATGCTTTGAAAGGATCAAAACAAAAGTCATCTTCTAGTTCACATAGAAACTGAGCTAACAATTGAATAATCATTTCAATATCTTTATAACTTGCTGTTTCAACTGATGAATGCATATAACGTAGTGGTATGGATATTAACGCTATCGGTACCCCTCCATTAGAAAGGTGAACGACATCTCCATCTGTACTTGTCCTACCTGGTGCTACTTCCCACTGATAAGGAATATCTAAACGTTTAGCAATATCCATCAAACGCTTATTTAATTGATCATTCACAAGAGAGCTTTTACATAAGACAGGTCCTCCATCTAATTGCACTTCACCCGTACTATTACCATCTACACCAGGATAATCACTCGCATATGTAACATCAATAATAATAGCACAAGAAGGTTTTACATAATTAGATGCATGATAAGCACCACGCATAGAAGTTTCTTCTCCAACAGTTGTAGCACAATATACGCCTTGTTTACAACCTTTCTCTTTTGCTAAACGTGTTGCTTCCATAACAATAAAGGCACCTACTCGATCATCTAGTCCTCTACCGCTAATACGTTGATTAAAAAGCTCAACACTAGATGTTGCTGCACATACAGGATCTCCAATCGCTACATATTGTAAAGCTTCCTCTTTAGATGTAGCACCAATATCAATACATAAATCACCAGCCATTACTTGACTATTTTTTTCTATACTCGATGTCGTCGCAACAACACCTGGCACTACTCCTTGTTTAGTCATAATCTGTACTTGTGTACCAAGATATAGCACAGGGCGAATACCTCCACATTTGGTAACCTTTACCATACCATCATGTGTAATATTCGTAATCAAAAATCCGATTTCATCAATATGTCCACAAAGTAAAACTTTCATTTCTTTATCTTCATTTAAAATACTAATGACATTACCTGTCATATCCGTATGTATACGATCACTAATGCCTTCCATATAAGCCATTACTTTCTTTTGTAATACTTGTTCATACCCACTTACAGAAGGGGTTTTTAACATTTCTAGTAACCATTCTTTTTTCATTTTAACCAAACTCCTTTTCAACTATTCTAGCTTTCAACATATCACACGCTTAAGTAAGATAACTACTATTATATTATCTACCTAATTGTATCCTCTGTTTATAATCTGGCATATAATGTTGGATTATATGATAAAATGCCTTTGAATGATTTGGCTGAATAAAATGCACAAATTCATGTAAGACAACATACTCAATAAAGGGAATAGGATAGTGAATTAACTTTTTATTTAATGTAATCTTTTTTTTGGAGGGCATACAACTTCCCCATCGACTCGCCATATGCCTAAACTTTATTTCTGGAAATGGTATATGATAATCTTGTAATTGATCATATATACGATATGCAATATCAAAAAAAACCTTTTGTGAAAGTTTATCAAGAAACGATTGTATTGCACTCTGCCATTGCTCATAATCTTTTACGATTACTTCTAAATCATGATCTTTTTGACAAACACGATTGTATTTACCAGAAGAAATTTTTACTTGTACTTTCTCTCCAAGAAGATACATATACTCATCGGTGATTCTCGTTTTATCTACCTGATTTAGTATGTTCTTTTTTTGTTTCAATATCCATTCTATATGATCACTAACCAATCGATCAATTTTCTCCATCGGTACATAAGGGTTTGCACTTACTACAATCTCACCTTGTTTTGAAATACGCATATTAATATTCTTCACTTGCTTTGTTAATAATGTATATGTAATAGGGTAAGACTTACAAGTTACCTTCTGTTTTCTTACTTCCACATCACCACTCCCTTCTTTCTCCTCCTTAAGAAACATATCTAATCCATATTATCGCATAGGAAAGTAAATTATTCTACATATAAATAAATTTATGATACTATATATACGGTGATAAAATGAAATTTCATAATCCGTTTATATATAGTAATGATAACAAACGTTATCATACATGGAACTATTATTTAAAAAATAGATTTCATGATAAAGTATTTAAAGTTCCTTTAAACGCTAATTTTTCATGTCCTAATCGAGATGGTAAATGTGGCTATGGAGGATGTACCTTTTGTGGATCCATGGGAAGTGGTGAATGCGCTGGTGATATTCAAGATGATATGAGAACACAATTTGAGAAAGGTATCGCTATTATGCGTAAAAAATGGCCACATGGGAAAGCCATTGCATATTTTCAAGCATATACTAATACATATGCCGATTTGGATACTTTGAAAGCACACTTTGACCCCTTCATTCATAATGATGAAGTACTAGCTTTAGCTATTGCGACACGTGCTGACTGTTTAGAAGATGAAAAAATAGCCTATTTATCGGAATTAGCAAAAAAGAAAGAGATTTGGGTAGAATTAGGCTTACAAAGTATTCATAATGAGACAGCTAAACGAATTAATCGTGGACATACATTTGAAACATTTGTAGATTGTGTTCAGCGTTTACAAAATACAGGTATTAAAATATGTGTACATTTAATTAATAATCTTCCTTATGAAACTCAAGAAATGATGATTGAATCTGCGAAAACAATTGGTGAATTACCTGTACATGCGATCAAAATACATATGCTTCACTTAATGAAAAAAACAAAGATGGCTTTCGAATATCAACAACATCCATTCCCTATTATGGATCGAGAAACATATGTTGATACGATTATCAAACAACTAGAAGTACTTCCAAAAGAAATGATTATTCAAAGACTTACGGGAGATGGTGTTAAAGATTTATTAATTGCACCTTTATGGACATTAAAAAAAGTAGTTGTATTAAATGAAATAGATAAAGAAATGGTACGAAGAAATACTTGGCAAGGAAAAGCCTTAGAGTGTTCTTCTTAAACCTTTGTATAAAAGAAGAAAGAGGTTATAACTCAATAGATGTATATCCTACACTATGGAGCTATAACCTTTTTTCATATAAAAAGAAAAGTGATCTCTTAAAAAATCACTTCCTCAGATCAAAACTTCATATATCATAATATGTATTCAATCACATATTTTATACTTTTATATATAATAAGAAAAGAAATATAATAAAAAAACACCAAATGGTGTTTCATACATTGCTAACAAGCGACGATCTCAATTTGGGGGAGATACTAACCTATCCATATGGGTGGGGGAAGAAAGAATAGATTAGTGAGACCGCCGCAAGAGGTGTCTCCACCTGCTATTATAATACCCCAAAATAAAGATAGTGTCAACATTTTTATCAATTTTTTTATGGAAATTTTTTCCTAACAAATTACAAAATAAATATAGGATTATGGATATTCTACGATCTATATATTCTGACAATAATAGGATATAAATAACATATTTCGATTCCTAATAAGGATTACCAAAACAATATACATAAGCACATGGAAAGGATGATAACATGCGAATAGCTGTTGCTATGAGGCTTGAACATTTAAATGGTCAATTCAAATATTTTTGTAATGAAACATACATTAAGAAAATTTTACAATTTCATCACTTGCCAATTCCTATTTGTGATATTACGCATATTCATGAGATTGTAGAATTATGCGATGCCTTAATCATTCCTGGAGGATACGATATTCTTCCCTTCTACTTTGATCAACCAACGCAAGAGAAATGTACATTTTATGATGCTAATCAAGATGCATTTGATTTTGCTATTATTCGTGCCTTTGTTCATGCTAAAAAACCAATCCTAGGAATATGTAGAGGGATGCAACTACTTGCCGTCTACTTTAATTCTTCTCTTCGTCAACACATTGATACTACACGTCATATGAATACAAATAGTCATCAACATTCTATCATGTGTACACCTGATTCCTTCTTATCTCTTGCATATCCTCCCATATTTGAAGTAAACTCCTATCATCACCAAGTCGTTGATTGTATAGGGAAAGACCTTATGGTAAGTGCATATGCAATGGATGGTACAATAGAAGCTATTCAACATATAAAGTTACCAATTTATGGTGTACAATGGCACCCTGAGATAATAGTAGGAGATCATGTATTTGAATATTTTTTCCATATTACTCTTAAGCATTCTCTTTCTTCATTTGACGCTTCCCTTTCCACCAACGAATCAACAACCAAGCCATAATGAGTAAAGAAAACCAAGTTCCAAGTTTATCTACATCGATTACATGACCTAATGACTTCAACATATAACAGATGATTAAACTACGTAAAAGGCGTGCAACAGCGTCACATATCGCAAAAGGAATAAATTTCATACGTGTAAATCCCGCTAAATATCCAAGTAAGAAATCTGGTATAGGCGTAATACCACCAATAAATACAGCCCATAAGCCGTATTTATCCATCATTTCCTCACCTTTCTCAATATCTTTTACACTTGCCATATGCTGTAATGCTTTTCTCCCTAACTTATAAGCAATGAAATATCCAATTCCACCACCAATGAATGTCCCAAGAGCACCTTCTAGTGAATAAAGTATCCATTTTGATGGTGTATTCATTACAAGAGGTACTAAAACAACTTCTAAAGAAGGAAGAGGTAAGAATGCTTTTAAAATAGCATATAAAATAAGCCCTATATCTTGCCATAAAATAAGAAAATCTTGAAATGTCATAATATCGCCTCACTTTATTGTACATTTCAAGATTCAAAAATATGTATTCTATTTCTTATTTTATAAATACTTTATAGGAATACTTCCATTTCATGTGGTAAATGTGCTACAAAACTAGCTACATCACTATATACTTTACCTCTTTCTAAAAAGAACATATACGTGAATATAGCTATATGAGTTAATGATACATCCTTCAGAAATAACACACTTTCTTTTTGATAAATATCTATTTGTGCAATGAAATTCTGATCATCATAAATAAGTAACATTTCTTCTCTATTTATCACACCACTATATATCGTATACGTTACTTGATTAACATCGCATGATACACATGTTTTCGTAATAAGAAAGTGACCGCAGTCTACTTGATCTTTCATAATAGTATATATATCCTTTTTATGTCTTTGAAAAAAGACCTTTTTCGCTTTAACGTTTTTAGTGATAAAACTTCTTTATCATATGCGTCATGAAGTATATATGTAACATCTTGCTGATGCAAAAATTGTCCATGAAATACCTTTTCACCGTCATCATATACACTTATTTCATCAATATGATAAGATACTGTCAACATCTTCATAATGAAACCTCTTTCCAACTTTAAGAAAAAAGAAGCCGTACAAAAAAGCACCGCTTCTATATCCATTTTTGATAATAATGCATCTAAATTATAAGAAAAATGAATATCTTTTGCAATGCTTTTTCATCGCATATTTTCACTTGTTTTTAAATAATAAATAATCAATAAAAAAGGGATAATAGTAAATGCTGCTACAGCATATAAGGTATCATTATAACCGATATAAGCTGATAAATAAGACGTAATAATAGGTGTTATTAGCCCACTAACACCAATAAAAATAGCCATAGCAAACATTTGTGCACTTACATATAAAGATGAAGGTGTTACCTCCTTAATAAAGACCTTACTAGTCAACATAATAATAGGTAATGTAACAATTTGTAAAGATGCAGTAGCCACAATTAACCAGCCATTAAAGGAATACGCATATAACATAAATTTAATACCGTACATAATAGTTCCAAAAAGTAATAATTTTGAAGGATTATATTTAGCTAATATTTTAGAAGCAAATAAAAATAAAGGTACTTCCATAAAAGACTGTAATGCCCATTTTACACCAACTACTTCATTACTAGAGCCAATATCCAACATTTTATCAATCACAACATATTGATCAGCAGTCCCAACCATATATATAAGTAAAAAAATAGTAACTAATATCAAATAATTCTTATTTTTTAATAGTTCCTTTAAGTTTGAAAGAGTTACTTTTTCTCCTTCTTTTCCTTTCGCATCTTTAGAGATAAACATAAAATAGAAAAGGATAATGGATGTTATCACAAGACTTATCATAATAGATCGATAACTCCATGTCTTTACTAAGAAACCAGCAAGTGGAGCTCCTAGCGTTAACCCTAATGCTCCCCATGCACGCAGCTTTCCATAATGTTCTTGATCTACCTTCAACATCCATGTTTCATCTAATCCCATAATAACTTTCACCATTCCACCTGATATCGAAACAGTAAGTAAATGGTAATAAAAAGCTTGTTCCGTTTTCATAAACATAAATAAACTACTAATCAGTAATAAGCTATATGCAATAAAGAAGAAAGGCTTTATTTTTTTAAAACGATCACATAAATATCCAAAGATACCTTGTCCTATAATCGCAATAATAGAATTAGAAGCTAATATAAAGCCTCTTTGTACAACACTATAACCTACACTCGCTAAAAGGGGTATTAATTGTGTATTCACAAGTGAAATAGCAAAAAAAGAAAAGAAGTTTAAAGCATATAGGCTATATTGCATATTACGCTTCATCATATCACATCCTTTTGTTAGTATGCGACTAGAAAAGTAAGGATATGCATATAAACCTTAATAAACCCTTTCTTCTGTAATAATCATATCTAAAGCTATATCATAAGCATCTTGAAAATGCTCATTACATAATTGACATTCATACGCCAATCCAATGGTTATTGCATTTGTCTTTTTTAAATAGCGATCATAATATCCTTTTCCATATCCTATTCGATGTTTTTGTTTATTAAATCCCAAAAGTGGCACAAAAATAATATCCAATTGTTTCGGTAAAATTTTCTTTGTGGCAATAGGCTCTTGTATTTGGTAAGCGTTCATTTCATAACATGTATCCTTATGTATTTGATAAAAGTCCATATCTTCTTTTTCTATTTTAGGTACATATGCAGATCCTACTTCTAAAATATACGAGATTAATTCTCTTGTTTGTACCTCTTTTCCAAACGCCATATATACACCAATATGTTTTCCTTTTATGATATATGGTAAAGCATTCCCTACTATTTTCTGACTTTTAAAAAATACCTCATCATTTGATAAGGTATTTCTACATAATCGCAATTCATTTCTTAAGCGATACTTCATTATCCTATAGACCCTTCCATATCTAACTTCAATAGTTGATTTAGCTCTACTGCATATTCCATTGGCAACTCTCTTGTAAATGGCTCTAAGAACCCAAGGACAATCATCTCTGTCGCTTGTGCCTTACTTAATCCTCTAGACATTAAATAGAAAAGTTGTTCTTCTGAAATATTCGATACAGTAGCTTCATGTTCAATCTGTGAAGTCATATTACGTGTAATATTAGTAGGAATCGTATCACTTTTCGAAGCTTTATCTAAAATCAATGTATCACATTCGACTTTACTTTTCGCATTCGTAGCTTTTGGTCCATGATGAATAAGCCCACGATAATTTACTTCTCCACCATTTCTAGAAACTGATTTTGATATAATATTACTATACGTATTAGGAGCTAAATGGATCATCTTTGCACCTGTATCTTGGATTTGTTGCGTACCTGCAACTGCAATCGATATTGTCATCCCACGTGCTCCTTCTTCTGCAAGAATACATGCTGGATATTTCATCGTTACATGCGATCCAATATTTCCATCAATCCATTCCATAGATCCATGAGCCATAACTTTTGCACGTTTCGTCACTAGATTTAAGATATTTCCAGACCAATTTTGTACAGTTGAATAACGACACTTCGCATTCTTATGAACAAAGATTTCAACAACTGCTGCATGTAGGGAATCTTTTGAATGAGTAGGCGCTGTACACCCTTCTACATAATGTACATCTGCACCTTCATCTACAATAATCAATGTACGCTCAAATTGTCCCATTTGCTCACTATTAATACGGAAATAAGATTGTAATGGTTTTTCCAGTTTAACACCTTTAGGAACGTAGATAAAGCTACCTCCACTCCATACAGCACCATTTAATGCCGCAAATTTATTATCTGTATGAGGAATCACTTTTCCAAAATACTGCTTAAATAAATCAGGATATTCACGAAGTGCAGAGTCTGTATCAAGAAAAATAACACCCTTTTCTTCTACTTCCTCTAACATATTATGATATACAACTTCACTTTCATACTGCGTAGACACACCAGCTAAAAACTTTTGTTCAGCTTCTGGAATACCCAAACGATCAAAAGTATCTTTGATTGTTTCAGGAACGTCTTCCCAATCATTCTCTTGTTTATCACTTGGTTTAATATAATACGTATAGTCATCAAAATGTAAATGTTCTAAAGAAGGTCCCCATGTCTGCATATCCATCTTCTCAAATTGTGCAAACGCTTGAAGACGAAGTTCTCTCATCCAAGAAGGCTCTTTCTTTACTCTTGAAATTTCTTCTACAACTTCTCTTGTTAATCCTTTTTGTGTTTTATAAACACTCACATCTTCATCTTGAAAACCATATTGATACTCACTATCTAGTGGGAATGTTTTATTATCCATTCAATTCCCTCGCTTCCTCCATTAAAGCTTTGATTGCATTCCAACCAATAGTCGCACATTTAATACGATTCGCTTGTTTACCAACACTTTGAAATGCAATTGCTTCTTCTAATAATTCTTCATTATATGACTGTCCATCAATCATTTGAAAATACTCATGGATAATCTCATCCGCATCAGCCATACTTTTTCCTTTTAAAAGTTCACTCATAATAGACGTAGAAGATGTTGCAATCGTACAAGCAACACCATCAAAACGAATATCTTCTATCTTTCCATTTTCAATTTTTGCCTGTACGTATATATCATCAATACACGACTCACTTGCCATATGTATTTGACGATAAGATTCATCTTTACTCAATTCATGATTACGTGGATATTCATAATGATCCATAATGATTTGACGTAATACCATTGGATCATGCATCATACTTGCCATTATTATCCCTTCTTTCTAAAAAAATACATCCAAACAAGTATCCATACTTGCTGTTCTACAAACCTCTATAAAACGATCAGCTTCTTCCTTTGTATTATAGAAATAAATACTTGCTCTTATAGTAGCACTAGTATCCAATCTATCAAGCAATAACTTTGCACAGTGCTGTCCACTTCTCACCGCAATTCCATTGGAATTAAAGTATGTAGCCGCATCTTGCGCAAACACATTCTTAACATTAAATGTAATAATTCCTGCTTCACAATTTTTATTATATAAAATAATATTATCCATCTTCTCTAAAGCTTGTATAATATATTGATGAAGCTCTTGCTCATAGCGATGAATATTTTCCATTCCTATATCAGAAAGATATAAAAGAGCAGCTTTCATACCTAGTACCGCTTCAATTGCTGGCGTACCACTTTCAAACTTATGAGGAGGATTTTTCATTAGTATACTCCCACACATATCATAACGTGCATTACTACCTCCACCTAATAAAAATGGATACATTTTATCTAATAACTAATATTTTCCATATAATACCCCAACTCCTGTTGGACCACAACATTTATGAGCCGAGAACGCAAGAAAATCACAATCTAACTGTTTTACATGAATTGGCATATGAGGTACGGATTGTGCTCCATCGACTACTACAATAGCACCTAATGCATGTGCCATATCACATATTTCTTTTATTGGAACTTCAAATCCTAAAACATTTGTCACTTGAGCTAATGCTACAATTTTCACCTTTTTATTCATCACTTTACGAACATTATCAAGTGTAACTCTTCCTTCTTCATCTAGTGGTATATAAACAAGCTTAGCACCCGTTTCTTCACAAGTCCTCATCCATGGTAGGATAGTAGAAGCATGCTCTGCTTCACTAGTTAAAACAATATCCCCCTCTTGTAAAAACTTACGACCATATCCATAAGCAACTAAATTTAAAGACTCACTAGCTCCACTTGTAAACACAATTTCATCTTTTTGTGCATGAAGAAAATCAGCAACTACCTGCCTTGCAGATTCAAATTCATGATCCACTTGAAAACTTAAATCATAATCTCCACGATGTGCATTCGTACTAAGATTCGTATAGTAATATGTTACCGCATCAATAACACTTTGTGGTTTCAATGTTGTCGCACCATTATCAAAATATACTAATGGATGATTTTGCATGGTTTGTTTTAACATTGGAAAATCATTACGGATTTTATCTATATTAAGCATATAGTCCCACTTTCCTTTCAATTTCTTCTGGTAACTTCCTTTGTAAGTCTTCTTGCTGTCTCACATCTTTAATAGGCATAATATACCCTACTGTTAATAATGCTAATGCTTGCTTTCTTGATAACCCTCTTGTTTGTAAATAATAGAGTTGATTTTCATCTGGTTGTCCTAGTGAAGTAGCATGGCTTGCCTTCACATCATTTTCATCAATTAACAACAATGGAATAACTTCACTTTTTTGTTTTTCTGACATTGTTAATACGCGTGTTACTTGATGGGTAGAACTCTCATAAGCTCCTTTTTTCACTTCTCCCGTAGCTTTCATAAAATAGTCGCCATCATCCTTAATAACCGCATAATGTTCCATATTCGAGCTTGTATGCGCAACCTCATGCACACAACTTACTTCAAAATGTTTCTTCGATGCACTCACTGTCGCACTAAATAAGGAAAGATCAGCACCTTGTTCGCTAAGGACTGCCTGAATATCATAAGATACTTCATTATCCTCTAACTCTCCATAGGCTATGGTAGCTTGTGCCCCCTCTTTCATACAAATGTCTTGTTTACATATAAAAGATTGGCTAAGCTTATTCCAAAATAAAATAGATACCTTAGCATATTTACCAACATGGATGCGTACATTTCCTTTCGTACATACCCCACTATATGTTAGAAAAAGAGAAGCGTTTATATTTTCTGCGACTTCTAAATCGAATTCTATAGAATCACTTACTTCCACTTGTATAGGATGGAAACCATCTTCCTCTATACATACATGTAAATGGCTTCCTTGCATAACCTTTTTCATACTACACACCTTTTTTAGCCCCACAAGTACCAAGTACAATCGGCTGTTTTCTTCCTTCTTCTTTTACATCAATATGAAACTCTTCTGCCAACCAATCATAACCTTCTTGATCAATTTTGGTAATGAGCTCTTCTCCACCACTCACAACGATTTTTCCATCTACTAATACATGTGCATGTGTTGGTTTCAACAATTGATAAAAACGTTCATAATGCGAAACAACAATAAGTCCAAGTTGACGTTCTTGTTGCATTTCTACAATAGCATCTGCCACAATTTTCAACGCATCGACATCTAAACCAGAATCAATTTCATCTAACATCGCAATAGATGGTTTTAATAATTTCATTTGGACAATTTCATTACGTTTTTTTTCTCCTCCACTAAAACCTTCATTTAAAAAACGATGTGCTAAATCGGACTTCATCTGTAACTGTGCAACCGTCTGTTCCATTTCTTTAATAAATGTAAACAAAGGCATAGGACGATCTCTTCGTGCATTCATCGCAGCACGCAAGAAATCGGAATTAGTAACACCAGCAACCTCAGCAGGATACTGCATTCCTAAAAATAATCCAGCACGACTACGTTCATCTACTTCCATTGCGAGGACATCTTGTCCATCCAATAAAATACTTCCTTTCGTCACTTGAAATTTAGGATTTCCCATAATCGCTGCTAATAGCGTTGATTTCCCATTTCCATTAGGACCCATTAAGGCATGGATCTCATTACTATTTATCACAAGGTTTAACCCTTTTAATATCTCTTTATCTTCTACATTAACATGTAAATCTTTAATAACTAATTGACTCACAATAACCCTTCCTTTCTCGGCGTTTATTATCATATCAAAATTTACCTTTTTTCTCAATTCAAACGATTAAAAAAGCAGGTGATATGCATTTATTATATAACGAAAGCAACACTTCATCAGAAAACAACACATTTTTACGTTTAAATATGGGAAATTTAGCGAATATGAAAGGAAAAATTGCAATTTAAAACGTTTTATCTTATAATGATGAGGATATTAATTTCGAGGAGGTATATATGGTTGAAATTCTTAAGAAACAATGGTTTGTTGTACTTGTATCCTTCACCTTACTATGTTTCGTAGTATTCGTTATATGGGATACAAATAAAGGTAAAATACAAGGTAAAAAAGTAAATGGTTCTCAAATCGTTGCATCCTTTGACGAAACGAATTTAAGTGCTGATGAACTATATGATTTAATGCAAAAATCGATTGGAAATGCAGTTATGTTAACACACTTCCAAAATGCTGTTATCAATCAGGCAGTAGAAACAACTGCTGACTTGGAATCCGAAGCAAAGATCCTACAAGAACAGCTTTTAAAAAGTGCAAAATCACAATATCCAACAACTTATAAAACAGTACTTGCTGAACAAATGAAAAGATATGGATTTGAAGAAGATGGATTATATGAGTATTGCTTAACAAGTGTTAAAAATCAAAAAATGCAAAAAGATTATATGGATGAACATATGGATGCATTATTCACCCCTGTCCATGAAGAAAAGAAATCACGTGTTGTATCACACATTTTAGTGAAAATGGAAGATGCTGCTAATCCTACAGAAACAGAACTTGCAAAAGTACAAGCTATCGAAGAAGCTTTAGCCGCTGGTAGAGATTTTGCGGATATTGCTAAAGAATATAGCGATGATGTTTCTAGTGGAGCTTATGGAGGTTCTATAGGGTATGTAGATTCTGATAGTAGTTTAGTAGCTCCATTCTTGGAAAAAGCATTGGAGTTAGGAAAAGATGAAGTGAGCGATTGGGTTAAAATTACAGACTCCTCACTAGGAAACTACCAAGGATGGCATCTTATTAAAGTAACAGAAACTGATAAAACAGCCATAATGGAAAATACAGACTTCAAAGAAGATATTTATACGGCTATTCAAAATGCTGATACAAAATTATCATATAAAATTCTTTGGGAAAATGCTAAAAAATTAAATATTGAATATGCAAATGATGAGATTAAAACCGGTTTATTAAAATATATGGAAATTGAAGAATAGGAGGCATGGAAAATGAAAAAATTACTAGGAATATTATGTGTTGCCATGCTTGTTATGGTGAGTGGTTGTAAAGATGCGACAACATCTGTTTCGAATGGATCAGACGTAATTATGCGTGTTGGTAATACAACTGTTACAAAAGAGAATGTTAATACATTATTAAAGCTTCATACAGGATACAACTCTGTATTACAAGACGTAATACAAAAAATACTTGATGCAGAAATTACAATTACAGAAGAAATCGAGAAAGCTGCAAAAGAAAGCTTAGAACAATCAAAAGAGAATTTAGGAGATTACTTTCTTAGCTCGATTGAAAAAAGTGGGTATACAGATGAAGAAGACTATTATCGTTCCGTTTCTTTAAATGGTGTTCTACGTAAAGAATTAACAAAAAAATATTTAGTGGAAGAAAATCAAATTGAAAAATATCATCCATTTAAAGCACAAATGCTTATTGCTAAAGATCAAGAGTCTGCTAACAAAGCACTTGAAGAATTACAGAATGGAATCCCTTTTGAAGAAGTAACCCAACAATATGGTGATGTATCAAAATCAGATGGTACCATAACAATATACCATTCTGGAAGTGGCCTTCCTGCAATAGTAACAGAAAAAATTACAAATACTGCACAAGCTCAATTACTTGAAGAAGTCATTACAGACTCTGCCAATTCTGTTTACTATGTTGTGAATATTGTCGACTATGATTATAAAAACTTTGTAGATGAAGCAACAACTGCTATAATAGAAAAAACAACTTCACTCAATGATGAAGCAATTGCTTTCTATTTAAAGAAACATCAATTTAAGGTTTATGACGTTGATATTTACAATGGTATTAAACAAACAAATCCTACTTACTTAGTACAGGATCAATAAAAGCTCGTTTACACGAGTTTTTTTGTTGTTAATAAAAGCACTATGATTCTCAAAAACGAAACTAAAATATAGGTACTTTAATAAGGCTTAACTCTTTACTTATAAAGAAGTTAAGCTTTTCATATTATAATTTTTTTACTCTTTGTAATATCAAATATATTCTTCTACCTATTCCTCATATTTCAACGAATATCATTATGATTCCATGTAGAATAGTTAGGATACACAATAATTCCTAAAAACTAACGATAAGTAAAGTTTATTTACATTTCTTCAGAAGTTATCCCTATAGGATAGCTACCAAAAAGGCTAATAGTAAATAATAAATAATAAATAAAATCTAATACAACTTCCTATCAATTTGTCCTTTATTTTGTATTCTTGCAAATATAAAAAGGCTGCTGACTTACTTTGTCAACAGCCTGAAAGGATCGTTTATATCAGTCCTTTGCTATATTATCACTATTATTTCTTAACTTTTTTATTGATGAAAAATCCTAATACTGCTATTGATAAACTAGCTAGTACTATCCATAATCCTAATCGACTAGTATCACCTGTTTGTGTTCCGTTTATTTGATCATCTTGATTTTGTGATCCTTCTATATTATCTATTGTTGGTGGAACTTCTGGAGTAATAGTATTATCTTCCGTAATTTGGAATATAATTTCTTCTTCTACTCCTACATAGTTTGCATCTTCTTGTACATTGATTACTAATTTATAAGTTCCTATTTCTCTTGGGGCTTCTAACAATTCTACCCATTCTATTTCTCGTATTTGGCTTTCTTGTTTTACATACCATTTATATGTAGGTGCTACTTGACTTCCCAATTGTATCATATTAGGTAGTTGTACAGCTTGTCCATCATATACTTTATCTAACCAACCCTGCATTACTAAAGAACTAACTCCTTTTGCAATCGTAAAGTTTCTTGTAGTAGTTCCTGTATAATTTCCTATTCCTGTTACAATGATGCGAGCTGTTCCTGCATTCATATTGTTTTCATAACTAACTTGATAGTCAACACCTTCTACCAATACAATACCATCTTTTTCAATAGTTACTACTGGTGTTTTTTGACTTCCATCATAAACATAATAATCAATATCAAGTGTAATATTAGAAATCGCAATATCTACATTTACAACCTTCTTTGGTATAACTGTAATCATAATTGTTTGTGTTGCTTCATGATAATTACTAGACTCTGCAACAGTTACATAAATACTTGTACTTCCTTCTGCTATACCTGTAATATTTCCTTTATCATCTACAGTTGCTATATTTTCATTAGCTGATTGATAACTTATGTTACCTTTTGCATTCTCTACTATAAGAGCAGTTATTTCTCCTACTTCAATCATATCTTTACTAGGAGTTACTGTTAACGATTGATTTGCTTTTTCAATAATGAAATCTTTTGTTACAACTCCTATGTAACCACCTATTCCAGTTACCGTTACAGTAGCTGTTCCTGCATTGACATTATTTATATACCTTACCTTATAATCACTATCTCTTATTAAGGTTGTACCACTTTTTTCAACACTAACTACTGGCTCTTTCGCATTACCATCATATACGTACTGATCAATATCTAATGTTATCGTTGCATCTGTAATATCAATTGCATCAACAGCTGCTACATTAATCTCAATTGTTGCTGTAGCTGCATTGTAATTACTTGTTTCTGCTGCCGTTACGGTAATTGTTACTAATCCTATTGCTTGACCATTAACTTCTCCATTTCCATTTACTAATGCAATATTGGAATCGCTCGTTTCATAACTTACAGTCCCAATAGCTCCACTTGCTACAAGTGTAGCTACCTCTCCAACTTTTATATTTTCTTTATCTACTTTTATCGTTAAAGGTTGATCTGCTTTTGCAATTGTGAATATTTTATTTACAGTTCCTATATAATTCCCAATTCCTTCTACAATAACACGTGCATCTCCTGCATCTATATTATTTTCATATGTTACTCGATAATCTGTGTCTTTTACTAATACTACTCCATCTTTTTGAATGATGACAGTAGGTGTTTTCTCCACTCCATCATAAATATACTGCGTATTACTTAATGTAATATCATAATCTGCAAGATCTGCTGCTGTTACAGTAATATCTATTCTTTGGCTTGTTTCATGATAGTTTTCTGTTCCCATTGCCGTTACAGTAATCACTGCCTGTCCTATTGCTTTTCCTACAATCGTTCCATCTTGCGTTATCGTCACTACATTCTCATCACTTGATGTATAAGTAAAGGTAGGATTCCCTACACTGCTCGTTGCCTTAATAGAAGTAGATTCTCCAACTTTAATTGTATCTTTATTTGCTGCTAATGTTAATGATTGATTTGCTTTTTCAATAGTGAAATCCTTTGTTACAACTCCACTGTAATTTCCTATTCCAGTTATCGTTACAATAGCTGTTCCTGCATTGACATTATTGCTATAGCTTAATGTATAATCTGTATTCTCTACTAAGGTATTACCATCTCTTATAACGCTTACTCTAGGTGTTTTTACAGCTCCATCATAAACATAAGTATTTTCATGTAAGGAAATTGTGCAATCTTGTATATTATAGGAAGGGGTTATTCCACCTGGATTATTATATTCAATTTTACTTTTCAATTCTGTACTTAAATGTGCATCCATCCACTCATAACGATTTTTCATCCAATTACGGAAGTACTCGACATTTTCATCATAAGTAGGAAGTGGTTGATACATATAATCAATATAATCATTTGCATAGGTTACATCCCATCCTGCACCACCATTTTCTACAGGTGTATAGTTTTTATCAAAGCTTGCTCTATATTTTGTCAAAGCTTGATCAATCTTTCCATTTGCCATATAAATTTCTTGCATTTTCGATTGATTTGCTTGGAAAACACTCATGACTTGATTATAAAATCCCTCATATTTAAATAACGACGGATACCAGACAGAACCATAAGCATATAAGTTAGCTGCATCGCCATGATAATTAGCATACGTAGCATTTACATTCCCTGCTGATAAATCATAATCCCAAATAGGTCCTGCATATAGTTTCCCATTTTTATAGTAGAAAAATACAGATGCTACCTTGATATCCAATGTTTTCCAGTATTCATTTAATATATAATATTTTGCAAAAGATTCTACATCTATTTTTTCTTGTACAAGATTATAATCTCCAGAATCTATTGCCGCTTCTACATCTTGTAATACCGTACGAATATTTTCTACTTGCACATCATTTATATTACTTGGGCGATTGATTTTAAATGTTATATTTTTACCGGTTGTAATGTACTGTTCTCCAGCCTCATTTCGACTATCTAACTCAATGACAAAGTCTTGAGAACCTTCTTGTATCTCAACCGTATCTGATGCTCGTTGCATTAATGTATATGTACCTTTATATACACCATCCATCCATAGTTCTACAAATTTTTGACTAGGTGTATATTCTAATCCTATATTCTGTGCAAATTCGAATACTATGTAACTACGTAATAACGTAGGATCAAAATGATTTGCTAAAAGAGCCCATGTTTTTGATAAATCCATCCCAAAAGCTGGTTGTGATTCAGGAAATTTAAAGTTATATGGCTTCTTCTTTCCATCAGCAGTACTATTCCCACGAACTTTGATTCCTACATCATTTCTTGATAAAACTGTAGAATTATTAGCTCCTTCTTCTGGTACCGCAGCAATTCCCGTATTCATTTTATACCCTACTTCTACTTCATTTCCATTTGCATCCGTAGTCCATTTTTCTAGTTCGTTTCCCTTTCCATCCTCTGTCGTAATAAAAATCTGAGGTACACTACTTGTTTTATATACTAAAGCAGAAATACCCGATTGAATATTATTTTCTACTTGTGAAAGATAAGCATCATCAACTATAGCATTAGAATCTTCTACCTTCTGTAATAATTCGCTCAACGTATTCTCTAATATTACTCTACTATCTTCCTTGTAATAAATATCATAATATTTAGGAATCAAATGAAGGATATTAGAAAGTTGTTCTTTTTTCACATCATCAATATGGCTTGCATTATCTAACACTTCTTGTATATGATCTACCTTATTCATTCCTTTTTGTTCACTTACAGTATAAGATGAATCCAAAGCATGCACAGCTGGAATATATTGGCTAAAAACAAGACCTACTCCTATCCATGTACATAACATTTTTCTTACTATATTATATTTCTTCATATTAATCATTCTCATCCTTTCTATCCAGATACTTTTATAGTATTTGTCATAATAGGTAAATATTACACTTACTTTTTCCTAGTAAATTATTCCTATTTACTTTTTTCTACCTATTGAATACCATTTCTAATAATTCATTTCCCTCTCTATCATCTCTTATGAATACATTATCTCATAATACACAGCTAATATACAATATAAATTTTTATAGTGCAATGATTATCATAGCAAAAAAAAAAAAAAAAAACATCATTTTAATAAAATAATACTAAAAATATGATGTATTATATTTCAATTCCTTCTTTAGGGTTCATAACCTTCTAATTATCCTTCTATTATTTAACTTTTTCCTTTCATAATATAAAAGAATTACTTCTATTATCGTATTTTTTCGCCATTTAAACTAAAATTTTACCTATCGCTGATACTATGATTATATGTAAATAATAGAGGGGTCTTTTGACTGTAATTAACACTTTTATTCTTTCGCTTTCATTTCATCCACAATAAATGTTAAAGAATTGTTTTTCCATGTTAAAATAGTATTAATCATGAAAGGAGTTATATTATGTGTATATTTTGTAAAATTATAAAAAAGGAAATTCCTAGCCATACAATCTATGAAGATGATCTTGTTATAGCGATTCTTGATATATCACAAGTAACAAAAGGACATACGCTCATTATTCCTAAACAACATTACTCTCATTTTCTTGATTGTGATGATGCTATACTCTCTCATGTAATGAATGTTGCTAAGTATTTAGGAAATCACTTATTACGCACAACACATGCATTAGGAATGAATATTTTAAGTAATGTCCATGAAACAGCTGGTCAAACAATACCACATTTTCATCTTCACCTTATTCCTCGCTATAGTGAACAAGATTCCATTAAAATTTCATTCCACCCTAGCGATGAACAAGATTTAGCTGCACTATCCAGTATTCTAACAATAAAGAACCTAAAATAAAAGAGCGTCATCAACGCTCTTTTATGACATTTCCTATTCTCAAATCATATATTCCATATCATTCATTTCCTTAGTTATAGAGAATATCTTTACTATACTAAGATACCTAATTCTTCTAATATACAAACATAGGTTTCTATTGTATTTAATAAGGCATGCTCATCAAAATCAAATGTTGCAGTATGTAAAGATGTAACTTTTTCCATCTTACACCCTGTATAAAACATAAGCCCTGGTAATTGTTTCAAGAAGAATGAAAAATCTTCACTTGTCATTTGTTTATCAGCTTCGATATAGCTATCTTTTACGACTTTTTTTAATAGAGTACACATATGAGGATCATTATATACAGGGTCATATCCCATGTTCCATCGCACTATAAACGTTACATCATGAAGCTTCTCCATAGCACTAGCAACATTCATAATACAGTTTTGTACTTGTTGAAATAGTACTTCATCAAATGTACGTAGTGTACCTCTCATATATACTTTATCACATATAGTATTACAAGCATCTCCTCCACAAATTTCACCTATATGAAATACTCGTTCTTGAAAAGTAGAGAAACGCTTATTCAATTGTGTTTGTGTTTCTAACAAAAAAGAGGCTGCAGCAAGAATAGCATCTCTACCTGTGTCTGGATAAGCACCATGTCCCCCTATTCCTTGAATTGTTATTTCAACTTCCGCATTTTGTGCCATCATTGCACCTTCTCTACATGCAATCTTCCCCATTTCATATTGTGGCATAAGATGTGTTGCAAACGCATATGCACATGGAAACTCTTCTAACAATCCTTCTTCTATTATTCTTTTTGCCCCCCCTGGTCCTTCTTCTCCAGGCTGAAATAAACACACAATACGCTTTTTTATACGATGTTTATGCTCATGAAGATACTCACATAACCCTAACAATGCAGCCATATGTCCATCATGTCCACATGCATGCATCACTCCCAAAACTTTAGAACTACTCTCCTTTATTACATCCTCTTGAATAGGCAGGGCATCCATATCGCTTCTTATTAAAACACCTTCTTTACCATCTTTATGATAAATACCTACAATTCCTTGTTCTGCATAACCTTCTTTGATGACATCACAGCCTGCTTTCTCCAATATGTTCTTTATATATTCTTTTGTTTGTAATGTATCTAATCCTAATTCAGGATATTGATGAAAGTATTCACGATAAGCTTTCACTTTCTCATATAACTTTTGTATATCTTGACGAATCTGCATAAAAAAAAACACCTCTTCACATCGTATGTACTAAGAAGTGTTTTTATGATTAAAAAAGCATAATCTCATAGCTTAATAAATATTTTGCTCTTAATAATTTTATAAATTGATTACTATCTAGATTCGTTTTATCTCCGCTAACAGGCTCTCCATATATATTTTGAGCATCTAATAATTGCATCTTATGAATATCATCATATACTACCATATAATAACAACTATCTAATCGTTCTTCTTCGCTATCCTGTACGATTCCACTTGCATATATTTCATATACTTCAACAATCTTATCTTTATGCTCTATTTGTTCAGCCTTTAAAAAAGCTCTATGTAATAAATTGTGAGATTGATAAACTGCTGTTTTTTTCTTGAAATGAGAAAATGTATTCTCTAATATTGCTTGTCTATTTTTTTCTATATAAGTATTACCCTGACTATTCAATTGTGAAATAAATGTTTCAGGTATTTCTTCTATATCCTTATAACGTTCTGCAAGACCATCTACAACTAATGTTTCTGTTGTCGAGGATACTTCAATATGATATTTTGAAGCTTGCTCTTGATCATAGTGGAGTGTAACTGTTACTTGATCTCCATTCTTAAGTTGTGTCGATGGCTCTACTGTATAGGTAAGACTATCAAAAAAAGGCTGTATTCGTTGATTATAATAATTATCAACTGTTGTTACATAAGCAGTAGCATTCCCCGACTCTCCTTC
>CAZQFM010000001.1:48456-64369 GCA_964592705.1 uncultured Erysipelotrichaceae bacterium | reverse complement strand
CGCGAGCTGGGTTCAGAACGTCGTGAGACAGTTCGGTCCCTATCTGTTGTGGGCGAAGGAAATTTGAGGAGAGCTGTCCTTAGTACGAGAGGACCGGGATGGACCTACCGCTGGTGCACCAGTTGTCATGCCAATGGCATAGCTGGGTAGCTAAGTAGGGAACGGATAAGCGCTGAAAGCATCTAAGCGCGAAGCCGACTCCAAGATGAGATTTCCCATTTCAAGAAGAAAGTAAGACCCCTTGAAGACGACGAGGTAGATAGGTCAGAGATGGAAGCACAGTGATGTGTGAAGTTGACTGATACTAATCGGTCGAGGGCTTAATCACAAAGAGAAGACCAAGAGAGAATCTGTTATTCAGTTTTGAGGGATAGACCTCAAGATCTGGTGATGAAGGCGAAGTGGTCACACCTGTTCCCATACCGAACACAGAAGTTAAGCACTTTAGCGGCGACAATAGTTGGGCTTGCCCCTGTGAAGATAGCACGTTGCCAGGTAATTGATCCACATTTGTGGGTCTTTTTTTATTTTTTATGGTATAATTCTTTATGGTGATTATATGAAAAAAAAAGTTTTACTAGGATTGTCTGGTGGGGTTGATTCTGCTGTAGCTGCCTATTTATTAAAAAAAGATGGATATGATGTTACTTGTGCCTTTATGAGAAATTGGGATTCTCTTGCAAATAATGATATTTTGGGTAATCCAACGATAGGAGAGGATGTATGTCCACAGGAGCAAGATTATTTAGATGCAAAATCAGTAGCGGATAAATTGGGTTTACAATTATTACGTGTTGATTTTGTAAAAGAGTATTGGGATCATGTATTTACGAAGTTTTTAGAAGAATATAAAAGAGGTAGAACTCCTAATCCAGATATTCTTTGTAATAAATATATAAAATTTGATGCTTTTTTAAACTTTGCTATCCAGAATGGATTTGATATGGTGGCAACAGGACATTATGCTCGAGTAAGACATGATGAATCTGAAAGCATTATGTTAAGAGGTAAGGATAATAATAAAGATCAGACTTATTTTCTTTGCCAATTAAGTCAAGAGGCTTTGTCGCATACATATTTTCCTATAGGAACATTAGAAAAACAAGAAGTACGGAAAATTGCGGAAGAATTAAATCTAACTTCAGTATCAAAGAAAAAAGATAGTACAGGAGTTTGTTTTATAGGGGAAAGAAATTTTCGTCAATTTTTACAAAACTATTTACCAAGTAAGAGTGGTCATATCGTAGATATCAATACATTGGATGTGGTTGGTGAACATATTGGTGTTTTATATTATACGATTGGTCAACGAAAAGGTCTTGGTATAGGTGGAAGTTTAGGACCTTGGTTTGTTGTTGGAAAAGATGTAGAGAAAAATATTTTATATGTTTGTAATGGTGATGAAAATGAATGGTTATATTCGGATAGTTGTATTGTGAGTAATGTCAATTGGATATCAGGTGAAAGACCTATCAATGAATATCAATGTAGTGCAAAATTTAGATATCGACAAAAAGATCATAATGTAAGTATTCACTTTATTGATACGAATACAGTATTTGTAAAATCAAAACACCCGATAGCTTCTGTAACATGTGGTCAAGAAGCAGTATTTTATAATCAAGAAGTTTGCTTAGGAGGTGGAGTAATAGAAGAAGTGTTCCAAAATGGAGTGTCTATACAAGAACATATACAGAGGAGAGTAGAAAATGAGAGAAATACAACAAATAGAAAAAGTTTGGGATAGAACTTCCATTTCAAATGTACGGATAATTCTTTTAGTTGTAAATTACTGTATAGGATATATGTATATATATCCTATTATTGCAAGTATGATATCATTATTAGTGAACCCTGATGCAAATAGTTTATTAGTTGGGCTAGAGTTTATTATTTATGCTTTTATGATTATATTTTGTATTATCGTTGGCTGGCCTATTTTAAAAGAAGAATATTTTTTATTAAAAAATGAAAAATGGGAGATTGGTCATAAAATATGTGTATGTTTAAAGAACTTATTATTTATATACATTAGTAATATGATATTAGGTCCTATTATTAGATGGTTATCCCAAGCAGATACTAGTGCTAATCAAACGATTATTGAGCAATCTGTACTAAGTTTACCATTCGTAACTATATTTGCAGTGGTGATATTCGCCCCAATTGTAGAAGAGATTGTTTTTCGTGGGGTCATTTATCGCTTTATACGTCTAAAATATAATTTTATAAAAGCTGCTATTATTAGTAGTTTTGCATTTGGCTTTATTCATGTTTATTCTTCATTATTTACAGGAGATTATCGTGATTTATGGTATATGTTTTCATATGCTATGACAGGATTTATTATCGCTAAAACATATGAAGAAACGAATTCTCTATACGGTTCTATTTTTTTACACTTTATAAATAATGCAATTAGTTTATTATTTATCTTATCTTTTAATTAAAGGAGAGAATATGCAAGAAAAAGTTACTTTACAAGCTAGATTTATCATGAATATTTTTCGTAATGATACTAATGGATATACGGTTTCCAAATTTCGAATGTTTGATAAGCAAGATAAGGAGTTTACTGCAACAGGTATCTTTAAAGAGTTGAATGATGAAGTTGTGTATACACTTCATGGAGAATATATAGAACATTTTAAATATGGAATGCAGTTCAAAGTTGATTCATATGAAATAGCTACTCCTAGTGATAGAGATTCTTTAATACGCTATTTTTCAAGTTCCTTATTTCCAGGAATCGGAAAACAAACAGCAACGTTATTAGTGGATGCATTAGGTGAACATGCGGTAGAAGTTATAAAAGAAAATCCTAATATCCTAGATCAAATGCATTTCTTAAATGAAAAGAAAAGGGACAGTATACGTCAAGGTATAAAAGAATTTGAGAGTCTTGATGACTCGGTTGTTTTTTTCACCAATTTAGGATTGAGTATGCGCAATATAATGAAATTAGAAAGTGTGTATGGAGAAGAGGCTGTGCAAACTGTGAAAAATAACCCCTATCAAATGATTGAGGATATTGATGGTATTGGTTTTAAAAGTGCTGATAAAATTGCGAAATCCCTATCCTTTGATTCATCACATCCTTATCGTATACGTGCTATCATTTTATCATCTGTATTAGAAATTTGCATATCAACAGGAAATAGTTTCGTTACAATGTCGCAACTTTTACATCGTATGGGTAAAGAGTATCATGTAAGTATCGATATTGAGGATTATTTATCAGAGCTTATACGGGATAGGTTACTTATAAGGGAAGATGAGAATATTTATCATCATACACAATATGATGCAGAGAAAGGAATTGCGCAGTTTTTAAGCCAATTTCCTTTTATAGAGTATGATCATGATATAACGTTTGATTTAGATGATGAAATAAAGGCTTTACAGGATAAATATCATATTATATATGAGGAAAAACAAAGAGAAGCCTTTGATGAATTTTTTAAACATCCATTTATGATTTTAACAGGAGGACCTGGTACTGGTAAAACAACGATTGTGAAAGGTATTATCTCTTTATATCGTAAATTTTATCTTGAACATAACATTGTTTGTTGTGCGCCAACCGGTAGAGCAGCTAAAAGATTATCAGAATTAAGTGAAGGGAATGCAACTACGATTCATTCTCTATTAAAGTGGGATTTAGAATCCAATACGTTTTTGGTGAATGAGAAAGATCCCATTCGTGCTGATTTATTAATTATTGATGAGTTTTCTATGGTAGATCAGTGGTTGTTTTATCATCTTTTGAGAGCTTGTAAAAATGTATCGAAGATATTAATTATTGGAGATGAAGATCAGTTACCAAGTGTTGGTCCTGGTGCTGTTTTAAAAGATTTGATTGCTACACAATTGTTTCCTATTGTGCAATTACATAAAATATTTAGACAATCTGAGGGAAGTGATGTAGTCACATTAGCTCATGAAATAAAAAATGAATGTTGTGAAAGTTTTCAATATAAAAAAGATGTAGCCTTTTTTGAATGTAGCAATTTTGAAGTTAAAAACCATCTAATATCGATCATACAATCGGCATATGAAAAAGGATATCATAACAAAGATATTCAAGTATTAGCTCCTATGTATGGAGGTGTCGCTGGAATTGATACATTAAATAATGCATTACAAAAGGTTATGAATCCAGCGGATTCTTATAAAAGAGAGCTAAAGATCGGATATCGAATATACCGTGAAGAAGATAAGGTGTTACAACTGAAAAATCAGCCAGATGATGATGTATATAATGGTGATATTGGTGTTATCTTAGAAATTGTGTATGCTGGAGAAAATATTCATAAGCAAAATCAAATTATTGTGGATTATGATGGGAATATAGTTACCTATAGTGGTGAACAGATTCAAAATATTACTCACGCATATTGTATTTCTATTCATAAGGCACAAGGTAGTGAATATCCGATTGTCATTATGCCTGTAGTGAGTGACTATTATTATATGCTTCAAAAGAGGTTAATTTATACAGGTGTGACAAGAGCTAGAAAATCTATTATTTTACTAGGACAACAAAGTGTTTTTCAAAAAGCTATTCAGACGAAAGAAAAATTTTCTAGGGAAACGACATTACAAACGAGATTAATTCATTTTTTTGCATAGTTTTCTTCCTTAGTAACATACTACAAGTATGAAGGAGTGAGATTATGAAAAATAGTTTATTTTGGCTTAGTGCTGGTTTCGTTGCTGGATTATGCATTGCATATAATAACGAATCAGAAATAGATAGTATGTGCAGAAAGTCAAAACGAGTAAAACGTAAAGCAATGAAGGCAGCTCATAAAGCATATGATGATGTATGCGATTGCCTACATTTAGATTAACCCCTTTTGGGGTTTTTCATTATGAAACATACACTTGAAAAATTTCACTTTATCTCGTCTAAACTTCTGCTCCCACTACTTTGTATTTTTATCGCTGTTTTAGTTTTAAAGCAAATTAATTTATATGATGTATTAATTAACTTATATCAAACTTTAATACCTGTTTTTAGTGGTTTTATTATTGCTTTTTTATTACAACCTATTATTGATAAACTAGCTAAAAAATTTCCTAAAAAAGTAGCTGTATCCATTGTTTACTTTGGAATATTATTAGCAGGGGCTATTTTAATGATTGTATTGTTACCTGTTATTTATCAGCAGTTTGTTGATTTTTCAAAAACAATCCCTACTTGGTTAACCAAGGTAGAGGATTTACTTGTAAAGCTACACGTACCAACTCCTAATTTTGATGCACTAAAAAAAAGTTTTGTGCAAGAAGGATATTCTATTGTTTTTGACTCTTTAATATCGACTGGAAATACTATTACAAAATATGGAATAGGGTATATTACGGCCTTCTTTATTTCCATTGATTTGGAATTTTGGATTCATACTTTGAAAAAAGTAATTCCGAATATGAATCAGTTCACAACCTTTTATAAAACAATGAGTAATATTATTTATCAATACTTAATTGGTACTTTCTTAGATTTAGCCTTTATTGCCATTACAACTGGTATTATTTTATATTTTGCAGGATTCCCAAATGCATTATTATATGCAATCATTCTTGCATTATCTAATCTATTTCCTTATATTGGACCAACTATTGGTTTAGTTATTATTATTTTTGTAGGTATCTTAAGCTATGAACAACCACCTTATATGGCATTTTTTATCGTATGGTGTATTCAACAATTAGAAAGTAATATTGTACAACCTATCATTTTTAATAAGACAATGGACGTAAGACCTATTTTAACGTTTATTTCCTTCTTTATATGTGAGGTCTTATTTGGTATTCCAGGTGTAATTTTATCTCCTATTTTTGCGGCTATTATACAAATTACCTTTCGTTCTTATTTACATTCAAAAACAAGTGATAAAGTTGGAGAGTGGGAAGATATTTGGTATGATTTTGATGAGGTTATGAAAAAAGCAAAGTTTGATACGGGAGGATAGAATCACCATTGATATTTTACTTTATTTATGTTAGACTATTAATGTTAATAACGTTGAAAAAGATGAGTACATAAAAATCTTCTATAGTAGAGAAAAAGCGGTTGGTGAAAGCTTTATGGAAATTTTATGGAAGCTACTTTGGAGTTAGTACGTAAACCTGCGGCATAAAGGTGAAAAGGTGCATTAACAATAATAAGGTTGATGAACTAGGATGGTACCGCGTATTCATACGTTCCTGGATAGGAACGTTTTTTTATTTTAAGGAGGAAGACATGAAACAATTAACTGGTAATGAAATTCGACAATTATTTTTAGATTACTTTAAAAGCAAAGAGCATATGATTGAGCCTGGAGCTAGTTTAGTTCCTCACAATGATCCTACATTATTATGGATTAATGCGGGTGTAGCTGCATTAAAAAAATATTTTGATGGATCGATAAAACCGCATAACCCAAGGATTGCGAATGCGCAAAAATCAATTCGTACAAATGATATTGAAAATGTGGGGAAAACGGCAAGACACCATACTTTTTTTGAAATGTTAGGTAATTTTTCCATTGGAGACTATTTTAAATCGGAAGCGATTCATTTTGCATGGGAATTTCTTACCGATCCTAACTATATAGGATTTGATAAAGATAGACTTTATATCACTGTTTATGAAGATGATGAAGAAGCTTACCGTATTTGGACAGAAGAACTACATGTGGATCCTTCTCATATTTGTCGTACACCAGGAAACTTTTGGGAAATTGGTGAGGGACCTTGTGGGCCCGATACAGAAATCTTTTATGATCGTGGTGTTGAATATGATCCAGAGAACATAGGAGAAAAATTATTTTTTGAAGAACTAGAGAATGATCGTTATATTGAGGTTTGGAATGTAGTATTCTCACAATATGATGCAAAAGAGGGTGTTAATCGTAAGGATTATAAAGAGCTTCCTCAACGCAATATTGATACAGGTATGGGGCTTGAGAGATTAACTTGTATTCTTCAGGATGGAGAAACCAATTTTGATACAGACTTATTTTTACCTATTATTCATGCCACTCAAACATATTCACAATATGCATATGAGGGAGAATATAAAATGGCATATCGCGTGATTGCAGATCATATTCGTACAGTTACCTTTGCATTAGCAGATGGAGCTTTATTCTCTAATGAAGGTAGAGGCTATGTGTTAAGAAGAGTTCTTCGTCGTGCTGTTCGATTTGGAAAGAAATTAAAAATTGAAGGTTCTTTCATGTATCGTCTAGTTCCTGTTGTTTATGAAATTATGAAGGATTTCTATCCTTACTTAGGGGAAAAGATAGAGTATATTCAAAAATTAGTGAAAACAGAAGAAGAACGTTTCCATACAACATTAAGTGATGGAGAAAAATTAATGTTGGATGTTATGAGTAAGGCAAAACAAAAGGTTATTGATGGTGAGACAGCATTTAAGTTATATGATACTTATGGATTCCCATTTGAATTAACTTTAGAAATGGCAGAAGAATCTGGATATACGGTGGATAAAATAGGCTTTGAAAAAGAAATGCAAAAGCAAAAAGAACGTGCTCGTAATGCGAGAGAAGAAGTTTCATCAATGGCGAGTCAGTCTGCTGATTTAATGGGATTCATGGAAGAAAGTACATTTATTGGATATGATAAAAAAGCTTGTAAAGCAACGATTATTGGATTATTTAAAGATGGAAAAAAAGTGGATGCTATTAACGATAGTGGGGATATTATTTTGAGTCAAACCGTTTGTTATGCAGAAAGTGGTGGACAGATTGGTGATAGTGGGAAGATAATAAGTAAAGATGCAACTGCAGATATTATCAATGTTATAAAAGCACCACATAAACAACATTTGCATAATGTAAAAGTTCAAACGGGACAATTGCAAATAGGGGATGAAGTAGAAGTTTGCATTGATATGTCAAAACGTGACGCTATTACAAGTAACCACTCTTGTACACACTTATTACAAAGTGCCTTAAAAGAAGTGGTAGGGGATCATATTACACAGGCAGGATCTTATGTATGTGATGAGTATCTTCGTTTTGATTTTACCCACTTTGAAAAAGTGAGTGAAGAACAATTAGAAGCCATTGAGCGTCTTGTTAATACATATATTCAAGCACAGTATGATGTAGTAAAAGAATATTTGGCAATTGAAGAAGCTAAAGCATCTGGGGCTACTGCGTTATTTGATGAAAAGTATGATGATATTGTACGTGTTGTTTCTATGGGAGATGTTTCTAAGGAATTTTGTGGAGGATGTCACGTAAATAACACAAAAGAAATTGGTATATGTAAAATTGTTTCTGAAGAAAGTGTAGGTTCTGGAGTACGTCGTATTACGGCTAAAACAGGATTTGTAGCATATGAAGATTTTTTAGCGGAAGAGCAAATATTAAAAAGAATTGCATGTGAATTAAAATTAAAAGGAATAGCATCTGTTGAGATGAAAGTGAAACAATTGGTAGAAGAACATGCACAATGGAAAAAAGAGATGACAATGTTACAAGAACAAATGTTATCTAGCAAGGCAAATGAATTGAAAAATAAAATACAACAAGTTCAAGGGATGAGTATATTAATAGAACGCTTAGATGGTGTTGATGCTAATGGGTTAAAAGATATGATTTCAAATATCAAAAGCCAAATGGAATCTTGCGTATGTTTCTTTGCTTCGGTTGTTGAGGATAAGGTTATCTTTGTAGCAGGGGCAGATAAAAAGGCTGTAGAAGCAGGTATCAAATGTGGAGATTTAGTAAAAGAAGCAGCTCTTGCTTGTGATGGAAAAGGGGGAGGTCGCCCAGATTTAGCACAAGCTGGAGGAAAAGATGTTGAAAAAGTAGAGTATGCTATTTCGATTATAAAAAATAAACTTGGTATTAGCCTTTAAATTTTTAGAAATTTAAGTTAAAATATAAAAAGAGGATGAAAAGGAGGTAATACGATGAAAGATATTACTGAAACTATGTCATTTAAATCCGATGATCTTCGCCGTGATAATATCAAACACGTGCTTCGATTGGTAAAGGATGCATTAGAAGAGCGTGGATATAACTCTGTGAATCAGTTAGCAGGATATTTAATTTCTAATGATCCAGCTTATATTTCTTCTCATAAAAATGCTCGCTCTATTATCCAGGGGGTTGAGCGTTATGAGATTATTGAAGAGTTAGTACGTACATATTTGGAAGAAAGCAAATGAGAATATTAGGTTTAGACTTAGGAAGTAAAACACTAGGTGTTAGTGTAAGTGATGCATTGGGTATGATTGCTCGACCTGTTGAAACGATTCGTTTTGAAAGTGATGACTATGATCAAGCAAGTTCACTTGTAGAAAAATATCTAAAGGAATTTCAAGTAAAAACGGTAGTATTAGGATTACCAAAGCATATGAATGGTGATATTGGCATTCGAGGAGAAATTTCCTTGTCTTTTAAAGAGAAATTAGAAGAAATGGGTGTCCAGGTAGTATTATGGGATGAACGTTTAACAACAGTAGCTGCTTCTAAAATTTTAATTGCTGCAGATGTTTCAAGAAAAAAGAGAAAGAAAATAATTGATCAAATGGCAGCAGTGCAAATTTTACAAAGTTATTTAGATAGTCAACAGTAAAGGGGTCATACCCCTTATCATATATTTAGGAGGTATTATATGGCAGAGTCAACAAGTTTATTTGTAAAAGATGAACATGGAAATGAAATGGAAATGGAGATTGTATTTACTTTTGATGATGAAGAAAGAAATAAAAAGTATGTAATATTCAGAAATCCTAAGGAAGATGACGATGAAGTATTTGCATCTGCTTATGATGATACTGGAAATTTATTCCCTATTGAAACACAGGAAGAATGGGAAATGGTAGAAGAAGTAATTGGAGCATTTCAAGATGAAGAGAGTGACGCATAATCGGAAACTTTTAATTTATTTAATTATCCTTTTTTCAACGCTTATTGTGATATTGTCTTCTTTTCTATTTTATCAATATAATTTACAGCCTGTGTCAAATCAAAGTACCAATATTACATTTGAGGTTGTAGAAGGAGATAGTATTCAAACGGTAGTAGATAGGTTAGAACAAAAAGAGATTATAAAAAATGCTATGATTGCAAAGCTGTATGCGAGAGTAAAAGGATTGCATAATATCAAAATCGGTAGTTTTGTTCTTGATTCTTCTTGGAATACAAAAGAAATATTAGAACATTTAAATAATGCGAAAAATGCAAATAATAATTCGATATCTATTACTTTTCGAGAAGGTCTTTGGGCTAAGGATATAGCACAAGAATTAGAGAATCGCTTAGGTATTCCAGCACAAGAGTTTATTGATTTATGGAATGATGAGATATATTTACGTACCTTAATAGAAAAATATGATTTTTTGAATGAAGATATTTTAAATGCTAATTATCGTATAAAATTAGAAGGGTATTTGTTTCCAGAAACATATAGCTTTCAAAAAGAATCAAAGAAAGAAGATATTACAGAAATTTTCTTAAATCATTTTGATACTATTTATAATAAGTATAAAAGTGATATAGAAGCTAGTGGTATGAGCATACATCAAGTAGTGACATTCGCATCCATTATTCAATATGAAGCGAAACTAGAAGCTGATATGTATACAATTGCTGGTGTATTTAAAAATCGTTTGGATACGAATATGACATTAGGTTCTAGTGTAACAATTTGCTACGCTTTGTATGAATATGATAAACCAGAAGATTGTGAGACGAATGTAGGTATCGATTCTCCTTATAATACATATAAGTATCTTGGCTTACCTATAGGGCCTATATTAAACCCAGGTGAGATTGCATTAAAAGCTGCATTGCATCCTGAAAAACATGATTATTTGTATTTTATGGCTGATATTTATGGTGATAATACTGTATATTATGCGAAAACATATGAAGAGCATGAGCGTAATGTAAATAAGTATTTGAGGTAATGACATAGGGAATACTAGAAAATAAGAATTCTATCGTTAAAATAAGGAAATCATATTTTGTTGTAATAGCTTTGTTGATTGTAAAAAGAAGTAGTATTATCAAGGAAAACATGATATAATACTGAAACGAATAGGAGTGAAAATATGGCTCAAGATAAATTTTTAGTTACTAAAGAAGGTTTAGATGAATTATTGAAAGAACAAGAACATTTAATTCATGTTGTTCGAAAAGAAGTTATTCAAGAATTACAAGAAGCTCGTGCACAAGGTGACCTTAGTGAAAATGCTGACTACGATGCTGCAAGAGATCATCAAGCACGTGTTGAATCTAGAATTCGTGAATTAGAAGCTATGATTGCTAATGTAGAGATTATCGATGGAGATAATACAAATAGTACAAGTCGATCAGTAGCATTAGGTTCTACTGTTAAAATTTGTGACTTGAGTGATAATAGTGAAGAGGAATATACGATTGTTGGAAGTATTGAAGCGGATCCTTTAAATGGTAAGCTTTCCAATATTACACCACTTGCAGTAGCACTTATGGATCATAAATTAAATGATGTGGTTACTGTGGATAATATTGATGAACCATATCAAGTAAAAATTATAGGTTTAAAATAAAATAGTAAAGGAAACAGATGACTTTTTTGCGTATATATTATGGAGGATGATATATATGAAAAAAGTCATTTTTCTTATTGTGATTGTATATTTAGGATTTTTTTCTTCTTATCGCTATGTAGATCTTTCAAAATATCAACATGATATGAAAGAGATAGAAGTAAAGGGAGAAGTAGTATCTCCAGGAGTGTATGAGGTGAAATGGGATGCGACATTAAAGGATATTATTGATGTAGCAGGTGGTTTATCAAAGGATGCAGATACATCAAGTATGAATCTAACAAAAAATATGGAACATCGCTCTGTGATTACAGTACCTAAATTTCAAGAAAAAGAAAAAATATCTATTAATGCAGCTTCGCAAGAAATGTTATCGACGTTAAATGGTATAGGTCCAAAGATTGCACAAAAAATTATTGAGTATCGTGAAAGTACGCCATTTCAAGCGATAGAAGATATAATGGAGGTAAAAGGTATAGGGGAAAAGCTTTTTCAGAAAATAAAGGATGATATAGCACTATGAGAGGCCAATGGCTATTTCTTAGTATAGCTTCCTTATGCATATTATATTTTCCAAGTTATTTTTTATTTTGGATAATGATATTTGGTATTTTCCATTGGAAACGTTTCCGAAAGGGACATTTTCTTTTTTTTATATTGTTAATGATGGTTTGTAGTATTTCCTATTTTTATACTAGAGAGGTAGATATACCTAAACATACTATTATCGAAGTTAAAGATATCAAAGCAAATTATGTTATTGGATGTTCAGAAAAGCAGAATGTCATGATATATGGATTAGAAGGGGTTAATTATGGTGATATTATTGAATTTGAAGGATCGTATGAAAAAATAGAAGGATATCATAATTTTGGTGAATTTCATTTTCCTACTTGGGCAAATCGCAAGAGAATTTATTATCAAGCAAATGCAGAAAGTTTTCGGTACATAAAAAAAGGTGAAGGGATACGCTCATGGTGGTACTCTATTGTTCATAATCTTTCACAACGAGAAGGATCTTCTACGACTCTTACATTTTTATTTGGTATTAGAAATGATAGTGAAGAAGATGATTACTTAATGACTTCTAGTGGTCTACATATGAATACACTAGCACGATGGATTCAAAGGTTATTGACTCTTTGGTTTTCTACTTCTACATCCACTATGATTTCAACATGTATATTTGCTATTGCTGGATCTTTCACCGTCATGACTACAGCATTTAAAAGAATTCTTTGTTTTCATATAGTATCGCTAGTTTGTAAAAAGTATGATGAAAAAGATTGTCTTGGTATTAGTATTTATATATTAGTATGTTTATTTCCCTATATGATATATGAAATAGCTTTTATTTTACCAGTTGTATTTCGATTCATACATATATTTAATATTAAAAAAGTGAATCGTTGGATTATCTCTTATCTTGTCTTAATTCCTATACAACTTCATTTTTATGGATCTGTCGATTTATTACAAATAATCTTATTTCCTTTTATACGTATTTTTTATGCATTATTATATATGTTATCATGGCTTAGTACGCTCATTCCATTTTTTATATCTATCTTAGATAGCTTATATGATTTCATAACGCAACAACTACAAGGATTACCAGTGTGGAAGCTTTACTACGCTTCAAATAGCATATGGTTACTTGCATGGTCCTATATAACCTTAAAATACATTAGTTATAAACAAAAGAAAGATATATGCATACTAATCTTTCTTCTTGTATTTACACAAATACAACCATATCTAAATCCCTTTGGAGAAATTTTAATTATGGATATTGGACAGGGAGATAGTACATTAATTACGTTACCTTTTTACCAAGGTACAATGCTTATTGATGTTGCAGGAAATAAAAAGAAAAATATTCCTCAAGATATTATCTATCCTATTTTAAGAAAAAAAGGTATTCGTAAATTAGATTATGTTGTCATTACACATGATGACTTTGATCATAGTGGTGGACTGGAGCAGCTAGAACAGCTCATAGAGATTAAAGAAGTAATTCGTGATAAACAAGAAAAAATTGTGTTTGGAAATGTGGAGTTTGCGATTCTTTTACATGATAGGGAATTTGAAGATAAAAATGAGAATAGTCTTGTTTTATTTAGTGAACTATATGGGTTGCGTGCATTATTTATGGGAGATGCAGGAATAGAGGTTGAAAAAGAGATTTTAAAGAAATATCCACTTTTACAAACAGATATTTTAAAAATAGGACATCATGGTAGTAAAACAAGTACATCTTTACCTTTTCTTCATGAAATACAACCTACTTTAGGGCTGATTTCAGCAGGACGTAATAATTTTTATGGTCATCCTAATGAGGAGGTCTTAGATGTTTTAAAACAAGAAAATGTTCATATTCTTTGTACATCTTATCATGGGGCAATACAGATTAAGTTTAGTAAATTTATAAACTTTTATAGAACTGCAGATAAGGAATTTGGTATAATACATTAGGTGATATTATGAATTATATACTGTATGGTGAGGAACAATATTTATTAGAGTCAGAAAAAAAGCGAATCATACGTAAATATAGTGAAGGAGAAGAAGGGTTAGATAGTATAACATATAATGCATCGCAAACTTCTCTACAAGAAATTTTAGATGACGCTATGACCATTCCCTTTTTTTCAAATAAGAAAGTAATAGTAGTAGAGCATGCTAATTTTTTAAGTGCGAATGATGATACCAATATAGACGTGAATGGATTAATAGAGTATTTCGAAAATCCTATGGACAGTACAATCTTTATTTTTACAGGAACGTTTGCGAAATTAGATGCGCGTAAAAAAGTTGTAAAGGCTATGCAGAAGTATTGTAAGGTATTACAATTTTCTACTTTAGATGAAACAAGCAAAGGGGATTATATACGTAATGAATTGCAGAAGCGTAACATTAAGATGGATACTATGACACAGCAGGTGCTGATTCAACTCTTACCGACAGATATTCGTTTTATCAATAGTGAATTAAATAAGTTAGAACTTCTTGATGAGAATGTAGAAGAAGAAATGTTACGTACATTGATTCATAGACCATTAGAAGATGATGTTTTTGTGCTTGTACGTGCGGTTGTGAATAAAGATATTAAAAAATCATTCCATGTATGGAATGATTTCTTGATACAAAATAAAGATCCTATTTATTTGATAGCTTTATTAGCATCTCAATTTCATTTTCTTTATCAAGTGAAAGGACTAGTTATGCAAGGATACTCAAAACAAGATATTGCAAATGAGTTAAAAGCGCATCCTTATAGAGTACAAATGACTATACAGTCATGTATGAACTTAAGTATATCTGCTATCCTTGAAATCTTAAATGAATTAGCTATCCTTGATCAAAAATTAAAAAGTGGTATGATAGATAAAAAAACAGGGTTTGAGTTATTTTTAATCAATCTTAAAGGAGGAAATAAATCATGAAATCATTAAAAGAACTGTTTCGTGTGGGACCAGGTCCATCTTCTTCTCATACATTAGGACCTCAACGTGCAAGTAAAATGTTTAAGGATCATACTCCGGAAGCACACTACTATGAAGCTGAGCTTTTTGGATCTTTATCATTAACAGGAAAAGGACATCTTACAGATTTTATCATAATAGAAACAATGAAACCTAAACCATGTAAAGTATTTTTTAAGAGTGGTGATCATTTAAAGCATCCTAATACAATGGTTTTATATGCATATAATGTTGATCGTGAATTAATCGATAAATGGACGATCTATTCTGTTGGTGGTGGTGCTATTGAAATTGAAGGGATTGAATTGGCTAAGGAAGAAGATATTTATCCACATACATCTTTTCAAGAAATTAGTCAGTATTGTAAAGAAAAAGGTATTTCACTTTATCAATATGTAGATGAATTTGAACAGATAGATGATTATTTATTAATGATTATGAAGCAAATGTGTAAAACAGTGGATAGAGGTTTAAATAAAGAGGGAGAATTGCCAGGGAAGTTACGTTTAAAACGAATTGGTCGCTCACTTTTAATGAAAGCTGTAAAGTGTGATATTACGGCGGAGAAAGAAAAATTACTTTTAAGCGCATATGCTTATAGTGCAAGTGAAGAAAATGCGAGTGGTGGAATTATGGTTACAGCACCAACGTTAGGAAGTAGCGGTATCTTACCAGCATTGATTTATTATTTTTATTACGATTTAAAGTATCCGACGGAAGAAATATTAAAAGGCTTAAAAATTGCAGGGATTATTGGAAATCTAATTAAAAGAAATGCGACTATTTCTGGTGCTGAAGGTGGGTGTCAAGCAGAAGTTGGAGCTGCATGCGCCATGGCTGCGGCAATGGTTGCGCAACTAAGAGGATT
>CAZQFM010000001.1:0-48446 GCA_964592705.1 uncultured Erysipelotrichaceae bacterium | reverse complement strand
AAATCGAATATGCAGCAGAGATGGGAATTGAACATCACCTTGGATTAACTTGTGATCCTGTTGGTGGATATGTAATGATACCATGTATTGAGCGAAATGCTGTTGCGGCATTACGTGCTATGGATGCTGCTGTATTGGCACAATTTATCTCAGAAGTTAAGAAAAATAGAGTTTCCTTTGATATGGTTGTAAATACTATGAACTATACAGGGAAAAAGCTTGCTATTGAATTAAAAGAAACATCATTAGGAGGATTAGCTACTGTTGTGCCTATGGATGAATAATATATATTTTATTATAATGAATGATATAGAAATAAAAAAACAGGATATCCTGTTTTTTTCTATTAAGCAATTGAATTTACTGCTTTGCTTAAACGTGATTTTTGTCTTTTTGCGTAGTTTTTGTGGTGAATTCCTTTTACTACAGCTTTATCTAATTTAGAACTAGCAACATTATATGCTACAGTTGCAGCTTCTTTATCTTTTGCTTCTACTGCAGCTAATACTGCTTTAATTGCAGTCTTAATAGCTGATTTTCTTGCAGATACAGCTAAATTTCTTTTGTTGTTTGTTAATACACGTTTTTTCTGTGATTGGATTTGTGGCATATTTGCACCTCCTAGTTTCTAATTGCCATCAAATTATATCAAAAGTGAAATTAAAAAGCAATAATAACCGTGAAAAAAACCATACTATTCATGAGAGGTGATATCATGGGAAATAAAATATTTCAGATACGTACCGATTTTGCAGATGAATTAATTACGCAAAACATTCAGTCAAAGACGTATCATCATATTGAAAAAAAGAATGATTTTCTTAAATGTAATGCTATAAGTATACTTACCGATGAAAATGAATTAGGCAAAGAGAAAGGTGAATATGTATCCATAGAGTTTAAGAATTTATTTGATCATGATGATCGAGAACAAATTATTGAAGCTATTTACGAAAGTTTACAAACTATTATTGATAAGATGGAACTATCATTATCTAAAATACTAGTTGTTGGATTAGGAAATCGTTTTATAACTTCTGATGCCTTAGGACCAGGTGTAGCAGATGAAATTATGGTAACAGCACATTTATATGAGAATGAAGAGAAAGAGCTATTAGAAGGTACACGTAATGTAGCTGTCATACAGCCAGGTGTTATGGGGCAAACAGGACTTGAAAGTTTTCATATAGTGAAGAGTGTTGCCCAATCGTATCAACCAGATTTAATTATAGCTGTCGATGCTTTAGCAACTCGTAATACATCACGTATTAATCGTGTTGTACAAATTAATAATACAGGAATTCAACCAGGTAGTGGTGTTGGGAATCATCGTATGGCTTTGAATGAAGAGTCACTAGGGATTCCTGTTCTTGCGATAGGAGTAGCTACCGTTACAAGTATTGGTGCCATCTTAAAGGAAAGTTTAGATAAAGTAGAAATTGAAAAAGAAGAAATTTTACAGAAAATATATGATGATAGTAATTTGGATTTAGTTGTCACACCTAAATCAATGGATGATGAACTTAAGCATTTGACTTATATTGTCGCAGAAAGTCTAAATAAAGTACTTCATCCCGATTATGATCGACTATAGAATGATTCACCATCTAACTACATAAGATGTAGCAAGGTGGTGTTTTTTTATGAAATCTACACTTCAAATTATTTGTAAAGTTTGTATTCTATTTTTATTTTTATATATGACACCGTTTATAGATGAGTTAAAGGATGCTATTGGAAATGAAGAGAAACTCTTAAACTCATTAGTATATAAACGACATTCTATTGATGAAACGATTTCTATTAAAGAACAGCTTAATGTTCTATCGTATAATTCAAACTTCACATTAAAAAAAGAAGACTTTCAGTTTGAGACTACAGAAGAAAATCCTAAGCCTGTGCCAGAAATCCCACAAGAACCCATAACACCGCAACAAACAGGAAAGCGTATTTATATTTATAATACGCATCAAAGCGAGGCATATGAAGGTGGAGAAACAGTAGTAGATGCAGCAGCTATTTTAGCTAATTTATTACAAGAACAAGGCCATACAGTTGTACTAGAAACAAATGATTTTGTGGCTTATGGAAAAGCACACAATATGGATTATAATCAGAGTTATAGAATTTCTTATAACTTCTTAAATGAAGCTTTTGTTAATTATGGTGGCTTTGATTTGGTTATTGACTTACATAGAGATGCCATACCAAAGGAAGCCAGCTATATTGATGTGAATGGAAAACGATATGCTAAGATGATGATGGTAGTAGGAGGGTTATCCTCTAATGCAGATACTATAACCAAAAATAGTTCGACGTTAAATGACATGATTAACAATCAGGTTTATGGTATTATGCGATCGATGATGGTTCGTGAAGCGTACTATAATCAACAGATGAGTCCTAATATGGTATTAATAGAGTTAGGAGGAGATGTAAATAGTTTTGAAGAAGTGAAAAATTCATTGCCTGTATTAGCACAAGGAATTACAGACTATTTGAGGTGATTATATGAAACGACTTTTGATTGATGCCATTTTTATTTTTATATTCATTTATCTTGGGACACATTTAAAGCCTGATGATACCAAATTAGCAGAACAAAATGTAGATGAAAAAATTGAGAATTTTGAAGATATTATTGCGCAAAAAAAAGAAGTTAAACCACAAGTAAGTCCAGGAACGTTAAATGAAATTCATGAAAATAAGGCATCCCAAATAGCAAAAGGAACAAGTGAGTTTATCGTTGATATGATTGATACGAGTGTTCAAATTATTTCTGAGGTTTATAAAGGAATTACCAAATAGCATTCTTTTAAAAGTCCATTTTCTTAGGACTTTTTTGTAGTATATTCAAAATACATGATATAATATGCAAGAGGTGATATGATGAAAAACTTAAAAGTAATATTTATGGGAACACCTAATTTTGCATGTGGTATTTTGCAACAACTTATTGATGATCATTATGATGTTATAGCAGTTGTTTCACAGCCCGATAAAAAAGTAGGTAGAAAACAAGAACTACAAGAAACACCAGTCAAAAAGTTAGCACTTCAACATAATATACCTGTTTTACAACCAATATCCATTCGAGAAGAATATGATGAAATCATAAACATGAAACCTGATTTAATTGTAACATGTGCATATGGGCAATTTATTCCAGAGAAAGTATTAGAAGCACCTACATATGGAAGTATTAATGTCCATGCATCCTTATTACCAAAGTTAAGGGGAGGAGCACCAATTCATAAAGCTATCATATATGGACATGAAGTGAGTGGTATCTCTATTATGCGTATGATTAAAAAGATGGATGCAGGTGCTGTTATGTCTCAAGCGAAGGTCATCATTGATGAGAATGATACAACTGCTGATTTACATGATAAGCTAGTGATTTCAGGTGCTAAGCTTTTATCTGAAAGTATACCAAGAATTATAGATGGATCTGCACAATTTATTGAACAAGTAGAAGAAGAGGCAACTTTTGCTTATAATATTTCAAAAGAAGAAGAGTTTATTAGCTTTGCAAGACCTATTGATGAAGTCTATAATCATATAAGAGGACTTATTCCATTCCCAGTAGGATATGGGATAATCAATACGAAAAAAATAAAATTTCATAAAGTACGTAAGACATATGAACATCATGAATATCCATTAGGAACTTTTGTTGGGATAATAGATGATGCAGTTGCCATTGCATGCCAAGGTGGTTTTATCTTAATTTATGAAATACAAATGGAAGGTAAGGCCAAAATGGACGCAAAAGCATTTTATAACGGAGTAGGAAAACAATTTGTAAATGCTATTTTTGTATCTGAGGTAATATAAAGAAAGATTTACTTATAATGTTATACTTTTAAGTAGGATCTTCATGATTACTAATTGAAAAAATATATACTTTAAAGGGAGTATCTGAATGATTACTGCCTTTTTTCTTTCTTTATGAAATACTTTTTGATATAATATTTCTGCCATATCGGAAGGAGTTTATTATGGAACAAAAATTTATTAGAAACTTTTCGATTATTGCCCATATTGATCATGGAAAGTCTACATTGGCTGATCGAATTCTTGAGATTACAGAAACGGTACAACATAGAGAAATGAAAGATCAGTTATTAGATTCTATGGATCTTGAAAGAGAACGTGGGATTACGATTAAATTAAATGCTGTGCAATTAAAATATACTGCACTCGATGGACAAGAATATATCTTTCACTTAATAGATACTCCAGGACATGTCGATTTTACATATGAAGTATCTCGATCATTAGCTGCATGTGAAGGAGCTGTATTAGTTGTGGATGCTGCACAAGGGATTGAGGCGCAAACACTTGCGAATGTCTATCTAGCTTTAGATAATAATTTGGAGATTATCCCTGTTATTAATAAAATTGATTTACCTAGTGCACAACCAGATGTTGTGAAAAAAGAAATTGAGGATGTTATTGGATTACCAGCTGATGAAGCTCCTTTAATATCAGCGAAAAATGGATTGAATATTCGTGATGTTCTAGAAGCGGTAGTTAAATATGTACCTGCACCAAAAGGGGATGCGACAGCACCGCTACAAGCACTTGTCTTTGATTCTGTTTATGATGCTTATCGTGGGGTAATAGCTTTTATTAGAGTAAAAGAAGGGGAAGTACGAGTAGGTGATAAGATACGTTTCATGGCAACTGGTGCAGAATATGAAGTATTAGAACTTGGAGTAAGAACACCTAAAGAAGTTCGTACTCAAAAATTAAGCTGTGGTGAAGTTGGATGGCTAAGTGCTAGTATTAAATCGATTGCAGATGTGCATGTTGGGGATACAATTACATGTGTTGATCATGCAGCAAGTGAGCCACTAGAAGGATATCGTGTATTAAATCCTATGGTGTATTGTGGTTTATATCCAATTGATTCTAGTAAGTATAATGATTTACGTGATGCACTAGATAAGCTTCAATTAAATGACTCATCCTTGAATTATGAAGCGGAAACATCGCAAGCCTTAGGGTTTGGATTTCGATGTGGTTTCTTAGGTTTATTACATATGGATGTTGTACAAGAGCGTATTGAGCGTGAATATCATATTGATTTAATTGCGACAGCACCTTCTGTTGTTTATCACGCATATTTGACAAATGGTGAAATGCTTAAGATTGACAATCCAAGTATGTTACCAGATGTACAAAAAATTGATCGAATAGAAGAGCCTTTTGTAAAGGCAACCATTATGACACCTTCTGAGTATATAGGACCTATTATGGAGTTATGTCAAAAGAAACGTGGTATATATAAAGATATGCGCTATATTGATGATACTAGAATGAACATTATATACGAACTTCCATTAGGGGAAATTGTATATGATTTCTTTGATCGTTTAAAATCATGTAGTAAAGGGTATGCGTCCTTTGATTATGAGCTTATCGGATATCAAGTAAATAAATTAGCTAAAATGGATATTTTATTAAATGGGGAAGTAGTAGATGCTTTATCTACTATTGTTCATAAAGAGTTTGCATATCCAAGAGGAAAAGCTATTTGTGAAAAATTGAAAACATTAATTCCAAGACAGCAATTTGAAATACCTATTCAAGCTGCAATATCAGGTAAAGTAGTTGCACGTACCGATATTAAATCACTTCGTAAAAATGTATTAGCGAAATGTTATGGTGGAGATATTTCTCGTAAAAAGAAATTATTAGAGAAACAAAAAGAAGGTAAAAAACGGATGAAATCTGTTGGATCAGTAGAAGTACCACAAGAAGCATTTATGGCTGTACTATCAATGGATGAAGATTAAAATAGGCAGAAATGTCTATTTTTTTCTATTTTTGGCGAATAGAAACGCTAACTCCCAAATACATGCTAAAATGGGAGAAGAGGTGATATCATGTATGAAACAGCGCGTAAATATAGTGAATTAAAATACTATAGCAAGAAAGAATTATCTGAATTAATGGACTATTATGTATTAGAACCTGTTTGGAGAGAAATAGAGACATATCGTTCTTTCTTTCGATATGAGTTTACCTTTCATGAAAAAACAGAATATTTAACAAGGAATCCTCTTGTGATTAATACCATATTACAAGTACAGGAACTACTCTATCAATATGCTATACATCATCATGATGATAATATCAATATTCAGGACGAGCTTTTAGATGAAGAAGAAAAAATAGCTTTACAAGCTTACCTTTTACAAACGAAAATCAATACGATGATGCCAGAAAAAGAAACGTATTCTCGATGTATTGAATTATTTCGACTTCAGTCAGATTGTACATTCGATATTATATCTATTTTATCGGATCATCAACTTCCTTTTTTAATAAAATTATTTTTACTTGTATCTTCTACACCTCCTAAAGTATCTTATATTTTACAATTTCCATTACTCATGAAAAATGGTTGTTTGCCTTGTGCAAATATTCTACCCCTAGATGAATGTATTCATAAAATGGCTATGATTGAAGAGGACCACGATTTAACGTATCGATTTCTTTGTTTTCTTGAAACAATCCAGTTGAAATTATTTCATATAATGGTATTATTAAAAAGTGGTAATCAGGAATCTCTTACAACAATGCATGCGAAAGACCTTATCGAGCGCTTTCCCATGTTACGTAAAGAGCAAATAGAATTTTATGTTGCACATAGAGAATGTAATCATTATTATACTATTCAAAATTATATGAATTTTTGTGGTGTTTGTTATGAGACAGCACGATATTCTTTAGAGCATCTTGTTCAAGAAAAATGGTATAAAAAGCAGAAAGTGGGGAAGAAATTCGTTTATTATGTAATCTAAGTGAAGGGGGTTGTAATGATGATCCAAAGCATTACACGAAGGAAAAATGGCTAAAATTTTCTTATGTATGAATGATTACTCAATGATTCATGAAATTATTGAGCATTCAGCTAGTAAAAGTGCAATTGAATTAGTAGGAATTGCAACGTCAGTACCAGATACAATTAAAGAATTAAAAGCACTTCAAACAGAAGTCTTAGTCTTACAAAACTCCATTAACTATGAAAAATCAACTCAACTGCTTGAAATGATACAAGAAGATAGGAATCTAAAAGATATTAAGGTTTTGAATGTTTTCAAAGATTTAGATGTAGATAGTGTACATACTTTATTAAAATTTGATATACAAACATATCTTATTGAACCTTATACAGTGGAAGAGCTTATGCATGCAATTAATGTTGAAGTAGAAGTGAATGAGGTTGAAGATTCTGCATATGAAAATTTGGAATCTTTTGTATCTCATATTCTTGTTAATATGGGGGTACCAGTACATCTTAGTGGTTTTCATTATATTAAAACAGCAGCTATTCTGCTTCAAGAAAGCTTTGTTGGTAGTAGCAGATCCATGAAAAGTATCTATGTCCAAACAGCAAAACAACATTTTACAACAGCATCCCGTGTTGAAAAAGCTATACGGAATGCTATTAGCTATGCTTATCGAATAGATCCTGATAAAATAAGTATACATAATATGAAACCGACAAATTCACAACTTGTTAGGATTATTAGTGAAAGGTTAAAACTTAGTAATTTTTCATAAATGAGGAGGATAGGATGAAAGCGTTATATGTTCATATTCCTTTTTGTAAAGATATTTGTGCTTATTGTGATTTTACAAGAAGTCGCTATCATCATGAAGTAGCTGATAAATGGTTGGTTGCATTACAAAAAGAATTACAACAAAAGAATTTAGCAGATAGTATAGAGACGATATTTATAGGAGGAGGGACTCCAACAGCGTTATCAGATTCACAATTTCATAAAGTTTTACATATGCTTCAACCTTTACGAAAAAATATAAAAGAATTTAGTGTGGAAGCAAATGTAGATTCTTTAAGCAATGAAAAAATACAAGATATGAAAAATATGGGGGTAAATCGTATTTCTATAGGAGTACAAACATTTGATAAAAACTTACTAAATAAAATCGCTCGTTTTCATACAATAGAGGAAGTGAAAGATAGAATTGATGCTTTACATAACGCAGGTATTCATAATATTTCACTTGATTTTATGTATGGATTACCTGGACAAACGATGAAACAATGGGAATATGATCTTTCTGTTGCTATTCAATTACCTATCCAACATATTTCGTTATATGCTCTTACCATAGAAAAAAATTCTACATTTGGTAGAGAAAATATTGAGCCTATGGATCCTACTTTAGAAGGAGAAATGTATGATATAGCAATTGCTACATTAGAAAAAGCTGGTTTCTTTCAATATGAAATTAGTAGCTTTGCTAAACCAGGCTATGAATGTTTACACAATCAAATGTATTGGAAATATGAAGACTTTGAAGGTATTGGATGTGGAGCTTGTGGAAAACGATTACAATTACGATATAATAATACGAATAATATTCAAACTTATATAAGTGAAGGACCATCTCCAGAACTCATTCCTTTGACAAAAAGAGATGAAATGTTTGAAATGGTGATGATGTCTTTACGTATGAAAAAGGGATTATGTTTAGAGTCATTTCACAATAGGTTTCATGAGTCCTTTAATCAAGTTTATAAACAACCGTTACAGGATATGTTAGAGAAAGAGTATTTAGTCATGGAAGAAGGATATGTAAAAACGACGAAAAAGGGGATGTTCTTTCTTCATGATGTATTAGAAGTGTTTTTATAATCATGATTCAAGAAAGTGTTTAAGACAATAAGTGTCTGTTAGCACTTTTTTATTTATCGTATCTTGTTCATACTATATTTTTATGATAGATTAATTAAAGGATAAATAGTTTATTCTATAACTGAAAGGAATGATAAATTTATGATAAAGTATTATTATGAAGATAAAACTAAAAAGGAATTAACAACAAAATTGTTAGAATCTTTTGAAGAAAATGGTAAATACTTTGCAAGACTTGAAGATAGCATTTTTTATCCTCAAGGTGGTGGCCAAAAAGGTGATAGAGGATATTTGATAATAGGTGATGAAAAATATAATATTATAAATACAATTAAAGATGAAAATTATACTAGCATTCTAATTGTTGATAGATTAATTGATATTAAGTATATTGGACAAGCAGTTACATGTTTCTTAGACTGGAATTTTAGATATAGACAAATGAGATTACACACGGCTTTACATTTATATCATTATACTATTGAAAGTATTAAAGGTAGTGCAGTAGATTATCCATTAGCATCAAATATTGAAGATGGCTTTGCCTATAACAAATATGATGAAAATAGTTTTGATATGTCTATTTTGGATAAAGTTAATGAAATGTTTTATGATTTAATAAAAACAGATAATCAAGTAAAAACATATCCAGATTTAGAAAAGGAGCATTATAGATGGTGGGAATGTATGAATTATAAAGTCCCATGTGGTGGAGTCCATGTAGATAAACTTAGTGAAATAGGAAATATAAATATTGAAACATATCATAAAAAGAAAGTAATTACAATTAAATTCACTTTCAATGAAGCTTAAATTTAACATTTGATTGACATGATTATTTGGATTAATGGTAGTTTTGTAGTGAGAAAAATGACCATTTCAGAAAGCTTAAAAGAGAAAATAAAAGATTCAATAATTTATGATCCAGAATAAATGGAGAAATTTTAATTACGAAATATTAAAATTATTAAATACTAAATTCGATATAAATATTTGCTATTATATGGTGAGTATGCTATAATACATTTGATTTTGTACTGGGTTTTTCCGATATCCTCGTCGATTTTCTCGGTGCAGAACATAAATACAAACAGGAGGAAATGAAAATGTTATTAAAATCAGAAAAACAATCTATTATGAAAGAATACGCACGTTTTGAAGGAGATACAGGTTCAGTAGAAGTTCAAGTAGCTGTATTAACTGCACAAATTAATCGTTTAACAGAACACTTTAAAGTGCATAAACATGATTTCCATTCTCAACGTGGACTTATGAAAATGGTTGGACGTCGTCGTAACTTATTAACATATTTAAAACGTGAAGATTTAAATCGTTATAAAGATTTAATTTCTCGTCTTGGATTACGTAAATAAAAAATAATCATTTTCTATAGTACGTTATCGGATAATAAATATTCTGTAGGAATACGTATGAAAAAAGGCACTCCTTTATGGAGTTCTTTTTTTTATTTAAGTATATTAGATGTGAAGTATTAGCTGATAATTGTGAATGATTCTAAAATAAAATTGCTAATTTATATATAATTGGAAGAAACGCGAAAATTTGATTGCTTAAGTATAGGGGTAATAAAAATATAAATCCCCTATGGCGAATATACCAACAGGGGATATTTTATCGATAAATAAGCTGGAATCTAACCTTTTAAACCTCTTGATTGTCTATCCATGTCTTCAATGACAATATCATAGATTTCACCTAAAGAAGCACAATACTCAAGAACTTTCCAAGGTTCGTTTGTATGGAAATGAATCTTTATTAACTCATCATCTCCAACTGCTAACAAACAATCTCCTTCAAAATTATTTGTAAAATAATCGTTTATTGTATCTTCATCAAGGTTTTTACCATCAATTAATAATTGTGTATCATACTTAAACTCTAACATTGATTTATTCCTCCATTTTTCTAAATCCTTTTAACTATTTCATTTACTTATTCTTGTTTATCATTTGCAATATCTAATTGTAAGTTAAAAGTTTATCCTTATATTTATTGCTTGTAACTATATTATTTAGTATTTGTATAATTGCTATCTCTCATCTCATTCAAGGACTTATTTCTATTATAAACTATACTTTTATTATTCAATCCTCTCCTTTATCAATATCAATTTGTTGAACATATAATACCATAAAAATATGAATATATCTATTATGTTATTTCTTTCATTGCTGATTTTCTCAAAAATTATAATGCGAAATCAAAAGGTATTAAAGATATCGTTAACATAGTGATAAAATTTTATCTATATGTAAACAAATATGCAGATAATAGAGGAGAAATGATATATTCATTGGATTTATGAAATGGTTCTTCTTAGATGATTAAAAAGTAAAAATGGGTGGATATACAGAGTATGAGGATATATGATATATTTCTAGTGTATAATAAAAGAGATGTAATAGACATTTCATTTCCTAATAAAATATGGTATTATTAGCACATAACATAAATGAAGAGGTGAAAAAACGTGGCGAAACAAACATTTAAATTTGATTTTTGTGGTCGATTATTAACCGTTGAAACTGGTGAACTTGCAAAACAAGCAGCTGGATCTGCTCTTGTTACTTATGGTGATACGGTGGTTTTATCAACCGCAACTGCTAGTAAACAAGCAAAAGAGGGGATTGATTTTTTTCCATTAACAGTAACATTTGAAGAGAAATTATATTCTGTTGGGAAAATACCTGGGGGATTTTTGAGAAGAGAAGGAAGACCGAGTGAGCATGCAACGTTATCTGCTCGTATGATTGATCGCCCTATCCGACCTTTATTTGCGGAAGGGTTTCGTAATGAAGTGCAAGTTGTGAATACAGTATTGTCTGTTGAGCAAGATTGCACACCAGAAATGACAGCGATGTTTGGAGCTTCCTTAGCTTTATGTATTAGTGACATTCCATTTAATGGTCCTATTGCTGGTGTATACGTTGGACGTGTAGATGGAAAATATGTGATTAATCCAACAGTAGAAGAGTTAGAGAAAAGTGATATTCATTTAGCAGTTGCAGGTACAAAAGATGCGATTAATATGGTAGAGTCCAGTGCAAAAGAAGTAAGTGAAGAAGCGATGCTAGAAGCGCTTTTATTTGGACATGAACATATTAAGATGTTATGTAAGTTTCAAGAAGAAATCGTAGAAGCTGTAGGGAAAGAAAAACGTGAAATAGTATTATATGAAATACCTTCAGAATTAAATAAAGAAGTTCGTGATCTTGTAGAAGAGAGAACAATTCAAGCTGTGCGTATACATAATAAATTAGAACGTTATGGAGCGATTGATGAGCTAGAAGCTGAAATGGTATCTTTGTATGAAGAAAAGGAATATGCTGATGATAAGTTAAAGCAACAGACGGTTAAGTTTGTGAAGGAAATTTGTCATAATATTGTAAAAGAAGAAGTAAGAAGATTAATTACCGAAGATAAAGTACGTCCAGATGGTCGCCACATTACAGAAATTCGTCCATTAGCATCAAGAGTAGATATCTTGCCAAGGGTACATGGTTCGGCATTATTTACACGTGGAGAAACACAAGTATTATCAGTGTGTACACTTGGGGCAATGAACGATAATCAAATTATTGATGATTTAACAGATGTTGAAACAAAACGTTTTTTACATCACTATAATTTCCCACCATATTCTGTTGGAGAGGTTGGTCGAATGGGGGCACCAGGAAGACGTGAAATTGGGCATGGAGCGTTAGGAGAGAAGGCCTTATCGCAAGTATTACCTTCTTTAGAAGAGTTTCCGTATACGATTCGTTTGGTTGCGGAAGTTTTAGAATCGAATGGATCAAGTTCACAGGCATCTATATGTGCCGGTACGATGGCATTGATGAGTGCTGGTGTTCCTATTAGTGCACCTGTAGCTGGAATCGCGATGGGACTTGTAAAAGATGATGATCACTATACAGTTCTAACAGATATTCAAGGAATGGAAGATCATTTAGGTGATATGGACTTTAAAGTTGCAGGGACGCCAAAAGGAATTACAGCTTTACAAATGGATATTAAAGTAGATGGAATTACGGAAGAGATATTTAAAGAAGCTCTGACACAAGCGAAGATTGGTCGTATTGAAATTATGGAAAATATGATGTCTGCTATTCATGAACCAAGAAAAGAAGTGGCAGCGTATGCACCTAAAATAGAAGTGTTATATATTGAACCAGAGAAAATTCGTGATGTAATCGGGCCAAATGGAAAAATGATTAATCAGATTATTGAAGCGAGTAATGATGTGAAAATTGATATTGATGATGATGGTAAAGTTGTTATTTATCATATGGATCGCTCATCTATAGAAAAAGCTGCAGATATGATTCGTGCTATTGTAAAAGAAGCAAAAGTAGGAGAAATATACGATGCGAAAGTAACACGAATCGAAAAGTTTGGTGCCTTTGTTAATTTATTTTCAGGAACAGATGGATTATTACATATATCCAAAATCCGTCATGAACGTATTGAAAAAGTAGAAGATGCTTTAAAAGTAGGAGATATTATTAAGGTAAAAGTTATGGAAGTAGACGATAAAGGTCGTGTAAATGTGTCTGCTAAAGATTTATTACCAAAACCTAAAGAAGAAGGAAAAGCAGAATAAAGAGGAAAGAGGATTTGTGTATGCAAGTTCTCTTTTTTATAGTTTAGAATATCCACATGTATCATGATGTTTGAAAGAAATTTAAAGATAAATGAAAAATAATGAAAATTTTATAGGTAATACTTTGTGTTTGTGTTAAAATGAAAGAAGAGGTGATTGTATGAAATGGCTTAATAAAACAAATCAGTATAAAGAGATGTTTATCAACGATTTAAAAGGATTAATCGCCATACCTTCTTTAAGAAATAATGATGAGATATGCGAAAAAGCTCCCTTTGGAAAAGGACTAAGAGCTGCTTTAGATTATATGTTAGCTTTAGGTGAGCGTGAAGGCTTTAAAGTGACAGATGTAGATGGATATGCAGGTATTATCGAGTATGGAGAAGGAGAAGAAAGTGTTGGTGTATTAGGTCATTTAGATATCGTACCGATTGGTGAAGGGTGGACAAAAGATCCATTTGGTGGAGAGATAATAGATGGTTACATGTTTGGACGTGGTACTATTGACGATAAAGGACCAAGTATGGCAGCTTTTTATGCTTTGAAAATGTTGAAAGATCAAGGTATTCAATTGAATAAAAAGATTATGTTAATTTATGGTTGTGATGAGGAAAGTGGAATGGAATGTATGGATTATTATGTGAAACATGCCCCAATTCCACAAAAAGGATTTGTACCTGATGCTAATTTCCCTTTGATATATGGTGAAAAGGGAGGGTTGCATGTCGTACTAAAAGGTAAAACAAATACTGTTATTCAATCTATGCACGCAGGAGAGAGAGCAAATATTGTCATTGGAGAAGCAAGTGCTACGGTATCGACTTGGGATGCTTCCTATACTAATTTATTTCAATTTTATTTACGTGCGAATCAATTGGAAGGACATGTGGAAGTTCATGGTGACAAAGCTACTTTATTTATCAAAGGTGCTTTTGCCCATGCAGCTTGGCCTTATAATGGAGTCAATGCAGCATTGCATTTATTAAACTTTGTTGGCTCTACATATGATGATAAGTTTGCGAAAGATACGTATGAAATGTTGAAAGATTGGCAAGGTAAACCGCTAGGAATTCAGATGGAAGGGGCATATATGGGCTTTCTTACCATGAATACGGGAATTGTGAGCATTGAGAATGGAAATGCTGAAATTGTGATTGATATTCGTTATCCAAATGATGCAAAGGTAGAGAATATTATGCAAGCATTTCACTCAAAAGTGAAAGAGATATCCTATGATTTAGAAGTGATTTTACAAAGTAATACAGAGCCATTATTCGTAGATCCAAAATCAGAGTTAATTACAACATTAGAAAATGTATATCGTGAATATACAAACGATATGTTTACACCCATTATGACGATGGGAGGAGGAACTTATGCCAAGAAGCTACCTAATTTTGTGGCATATGGACCAGAGTTTCCAAAACAAGAAAAAGATACCGATATGTATATTGGTGGACCACATCAAAAAGATGAGGCTGTAAAGCTTGATGGTTTATTGTTATCAGTAGCTATTTATGCTGCTGCTCTTGAAGAATTAACAAAGTAGGTGTAGAATATGAGAATGCGTAAGTTAGCTTGGGCGGAGCCTTTTTTAGAACAACAAACAGTTGTCGTGAAAGATCCTGCTTCTTATAAGGGAAAATGGAAAGAATTATTAAAAAGAGCACAATTACATGTTGAAATTGGTTCTGGAAAAGGTGATTATTGGGTAAAAATGGGGCAACAATATCCAGAAATTGGTTGGATTGGTATTGAGAAAAACAACAATGTGGCAGCACTTGCTGTTCGAAAATTTACCAATCAATGTCCTGATGCTGAGCATATGTTATTTATTAATGATGATGCAGAGGTTATATCTTCTTGGTTTGATAGGGAAGAAATTGATGTTATTCATTTAAACTTTTCAGATCCTTGGCCTAAGAAAAGAGCACATAAAAAGCGTTTATCGAATCAAAGTTTTATCCAACAGTATGCTCAAGTATTACATCCAGAAGGTGAAATTCAAATGAAAACCGATAATGCTTCATTATTTGAATATTCGTTATTAGAATTTCAAAAAGCAGGATGGTTTTTACACGATGTAAGTGTGGATTTTAGAAGAGAAGATCATCCTGAAGATGTCATCAGTGAATACGAATCACGGTTCATGAAACTTGGACAGCCGATATATCGAGCTGTTTGGAAGAAGTTTGGGATACCAAATGAAGGAAATAGTAAAGCTTAAGTTTTATGAATTTCATGTGATAAATGTTATTATAATGGAAGTATATTAGAAAGTGAGGATAGTCATGAAGAGGTTACGTATTTTATTAATCAGTATCCTATTTTTGTGTGGATGTAGTGCTAGAAGTGTAGAATCTAATTCTGTTGTGAAAACATTAGAAAGTCTTTATTCTTCACCTATGCCTTCTTATACGAATATGAATAAGCAATATTATAGCTATTATCTACCCAAAGGGATTGGAAGACAGAAAAGTACGCAAACAAGTGAAGTGTTTATAAAAGATGGTTATCCTATTGTTATGAATTTTGATCCAAGTGCAATTGTTATAAATGAGCATTATACAACAACTGTATCCTCGGATGCGAAAGAAGAAGAGAATACAGAAGCTCAGAAATCAGTATTGCACGTAAGTGATATAAGTGAAGATGTATTGCAGAAGGTAAATGTGTTAGAAGATGATAAGACTGTAGGAAAGAGAACATTTGAAGGATATTATCGAGATATTAAAGATAGAGTATATTCCTATCAATTGATACTTGTGCCTAATGGAAAACAATATTTTTTATATTTACATAGTAGTATTGTAAGTATTTGTAGTATTGTTCCAGCGATAGAGGTTGAATATATGATACAGACAATGATGATGTTAGCGAAATGTATTGATTATCATGAGAAAACGGTTTTACAAAGCTTTTCTATAAAAAGTATAAATGAAATACAAAAAGAGAACTTACAATCTATACAATCAAATCTTTCATCAAGTGGTTCGCTATCTGAATTATTAGAGCCTTCAAATAATACAAAACCAGATGATATTCGTCACTAGAAAGGAAGAGAAATATGAAATCATATATGAAAGAAATAACATCTATTCAGGAATTTGAAGAAGCTTATCAAAGTGAAGGGATACATGTTTTTACGTTTAGTGCTAATTGGTGTCCAGATTGTCATTTTATAGAGCCATTTATGCCTACACTTATTCAAAAATATCATACGTATCATTTTTATTATATTGACCGTGATAAATGGATGCCTATTTGTCAAAGACTTATGATTATGGGAATTCCAAGCTTTGTGGCAGTTAAAGATGGTAAAGAGGTTAGTCGTTTTGTATCTAAACTCAGAAAAACGGAAGCAGAAATAGATGCATTTTTACAAGATTTAAAATCGTATTAGAAAGGAAAGATGAAAATGAATATTCTAAAAAAGATCGGGTCATTTTTATTTGAAGAAGATACTGAAGTTTATGCAGAAGATGAATTAGAAGAGGTTGTATTTTCAAAAGAGCCTGTGAAAGAAAAAAAAGTTGTAAAAAGTGAACGCACTGTTAAGAAAGAGCGTGCTTCGATAGAGAAGAAAGTGGTAAATCAGCCAGTTAAAAAGGAAGAAGGAAATAAAGTTACTGTTCAACCGAAACGTTTCCAATCGATTGATCTTCAAGATGTACAAGAAAAAACAAGCAGTACAATATCTTCTAAAACAGAAAGTGTAAAAAGAGAAATTAATCGTAAAGACTATGAGTTTGCGCCTGTTATCTCACCTATGTTTGGAGCGAAAGATGAACCTGTGAGAACAACTTCTAATGTGCAACCAACGATATTAAAAGCAAGACCGAAAAAGAGAAGTACATCTGTTAGCTCGATTATTTCTCCTATGTATGGAGCTGATATACAAGAGGAAGAAGAACAAGAGGTAGATTTGATTGAGGAAGAGGTAGTGGCTTCATACGAAGAAGAACAATGGGTTGAGAATGTTACAGAAGAAGATAAAGAAAGTGTCTCTTTAGATGATGAAGAAAACGAATTCGTAAAGAGTATACCGCTAGAAGATTTATTACAAGATGAAGAGAATAGTAATGAAGACACTATGCAAATTTCATTATTTGGAGAGGATACACCAGTAAGAGAAAAAGAAGATACTACAGATTATACAATAAAAGAATAAGGGGTGTTCAATATGCATTATCATTTCATCGGAATAAAAGGTTCAGGAATGGCTTCTTTAGCTGAAATTCTAGTTGATCTTGGACATCATGTTACAGGATCAGATATTGATAAATATATTTTCACGCAACAGTCTTTAGAGGCAAAGCATATTCAAATTACAAACTTTCATAAAAAGAATATTAAAGAGCATAGTATTGTAATTATTGGGAATGCTTTTAATGATTCTAATGAAGAAGTTAAACAAGCTAAAGAAATGGTTAATGTAACTTGTTACTACTATCATGAATTTCTTGGAAAGCTATTACAAGATTATATCTCTATTTCCGTTGCAGGTACACATGGAAAAACGACAACGACTGGTCTTTTAGCTCATGTTATGGGACTTTCTGATCCAACAGGTTATCTTATTGGTGATGGTACAGGAAAGATGCCAAAGAATAGTAAATATTTTGTGGTAGAATCTTGTGAATATCAGCGCCACTTCATGGCATATAAGCCTGATTATGCGATTATAACGAATATTGAGTTGGATCATGTAGATTATTTTCATGATATGAAAGACTATGTACAGGCCTTTGAAGATTTTGCGAATCAAGTGAAAAAAGGAATTGTATTATTCGGGGATGATGAGCATATTAAGAAGTTATCATTACGAACACGCTGTATATATTATGGTCTTGAAGATCATAATGATGTGCAAGCAGTAAATATTCATCAAAATGAGCAAGGAATGTCATTTGATGTCTTATATAAAGGTGATGTATTTGGACATTTTTGTCTACCTTTTGTAGGGATGCCATTATTGTGGAATAGTTTAGCTGTTATTGCCATTGGAATTATGGAAGGGTTGTCTTATCAACTCTTACAAGATGGTTTATCTACATTCGTAGGTGTGAAAAGAAGGTTCCATATAGAAGAACATCATCAAAATATATATATTGATGATTATGCACATCATCCTACAGCTATTCGTCTTATGATTGAAGCTGCAAGAGTGAAATATCCAGATCGAAAGGTGTTTGCGATTTTTAAACCTGATCGTTACTCTCGTATTTATCACTTCATGCAAGCATTTGCAGATGCATTGATGGAGGCGGATAAAGTCATATTATGTCATTTCCCAGAAAATGCAGCGAAAGAAGAAGGAATTGATATTACGATTGAAGACTTAGCAAAATGTTGTCCTGGAGCTCTTGTTGTTAAGGAAGATGAAGAAAGTGCGAAAATGGTAGCTGCATTGGGTACTGGTGTTTATTTATTTATGAGTAGTAAAGATATTTATAAGTTTAAAAATATTGTGAAAACTTTTCATTAGTGTTATGATAGAAAGCAATGAGCTATAAAAAGAGGTGTTATAATGGGTCTTGATCAACTTTTAGATTTAACAAGTGCTGTATCTTATAAGGTATTGCCAATTTTAGGTGTAGTATCACTTATTTTTCTGATTATCTTTTTACGTCATTTATGTAAACTCATGAAGGAAAGTATGGAAACTATGAAGTCTATGAAACATACAATAGACTTAACAAGCCAACAGCTTGATTTATTAGGAAAGCCTTTGAATACATTAAATGCATTAAGTGAGACGGTAGATAACGTTCATGAAGCTAGTAAGCATGCAGTTCGTTCGGCTTTTGTTGCTATTATGGATAACTTTAGTGTTATTAAAGATTGGGCTTTCAAAATGAAAAGTAAAGAAGATAGTGATATTGTAAATACAAATAGGAGTGATGATGATGCAAGTGAACAATGAAAAGTTGAAAGAAGATGAACATGAAAGAAAGTTTCAAGTTTTTACTCTTAAGGAGCAACCTTGTAATCAGGATAAGAACCATGTAAAATGGGCTATGAATGAAATGAAACATTTATTTGGACAATGGAAGTCTTGGGTAGAAGCACAGAAAGATAATGAAGAGTTACAATCAAAGATTGAAATGGTGAAACAGGAAACAGATGTTCTTTTAAAGAAGGCAACTAAAAATGTAAAAGCGTTTTGTGATAATGAAGATGTAAAAGAAATGTTTCAGGCAGGAAAAGATAAAGTCGTGACAACGAGTATGAATGCAGCACATTTAGTTAGTGAGGGTATTCAAGAAGCCTTGCAACAAGAGAACGTGAAAAAGGTGATGGATAATATCCATCATTCTATAGAACAAGTACGTAATGATGAACGTGTAAAAACAAATGTGAAAAAGTTAAAACGAGGAACTTTGCATATTGTAGAAAATGCTTATCAAGGAATTAAGAAAAGATTAGAAGATCAAGACGTGGAGAAGGGTACTACAGATGATTTTCATCAGTAGAGAATAGGAGTACTATGAAGCGAATTACCATATATGATGTTGCGAAAGAGGCAGAGGTATCTTTAGCTACTGTATCACGTGTAATCAATGGTTCTGATATCGTTAGGGAAGATACAAGACGAAAAGTGCAGGAAGCTATCGAAAGATTGGGATATAAACCAAATGCTATTGCGCAAGGGTTAGCACTACAAAAGACAACGAATATTGCTCTTGTTGTTCCAGAAGCGAGTTTCTTCTATACTGGACAAATTATAAATGGCTTGATTGATGTTGCGAAGATTTATAAATATAATATTACATTACACACGACAACAGAAGGCATTACAGAAATGAATGAGATCATTGAAAATATTATCAAATCACGTGTTGATGGTGTTGTGATTTTCAATGATAAATTGAATAAAGAAGAATTGAATATATTAACGACTTATCATGTTCCTATTGTTATTATTGGAAATAAGATGTCTGATGAAACGGTGGGTAGTGTATTTGTTAACTATGAACACTTACTTTCTGATTTTGTGAAAGGATATTTGGAAAAAGGGAAAAATGATATTGCTTTAGTAGAAGATCGTAAAAACCCACAAATTATTGCACAATTAAAAGAAGGCTTAGAGCGTGTTTATAAAGATTATGGGTTAGAATTTAAAAACTTTATTCAAATTCCAAAGGAGTATCGCTCATCTTATGTATTTTTAAAAGATTATTTTCAACATAAGAAACATGATTTGATTATTACATATCGTGATTCACAGGCTATGGCTGTCTTAAATACTGCACATGAGAATCATCTGCATATACCAGAAGATATGGAAATTGTTTGTATTTTAGATAGTAAATATAATGCAATGGCTCGTCCACAAATCTCGGGTTTTAAATTACCAGATTATGATTTAGGAGCAGTTGCTATGCGTTTATTAACAAAGATGTTACATGATGAAGATGAAGTAATGGAAAAAGAAATTGAGTTAAGCTATATCTTTACACCACGTAAATCAACAAAATAAAGAGTAAACATTGACAAAAGAATAGATTTGCATATACTTATGATTATGGCAATGAAGAGAAAGAGTAACTAAGAAACATTTTTAGAGAGTGGATGGAAGGTGCAAATCCTCATTGGGACTTAGTGAATACAACTTGGAGCTACTTTATGAAAAGTAAAGTCGATGACATCCATGTTACGGGTGAAAGAGCATTTCGATTAGAAATGAAATAAGGTGGTACCACGTGAATAATGCGTCCTTGTATGTAGGATGCTTTTTTTATGAAAGGAAGGCTACGATGAAACTTTTTGAAGAATTAAAATGGAGAGGGCTTATTGAGAGTGTTACATCTTCAGATTTAGAAGAAAAAATTAATCAGGGAGGGTTAACTTTTTATATAGGTACAGACCCAACAGCAGATAGTTTACATATTGGACATTTCTCTAGTATGCTTACTGCAAAAAGATTGAAAAATCATGGACATAACCCTATTATCTTAGTTGGTGGTGGAACAGGTTTAATTGGTGATCCACGTGCAACGAAAGAGAGAGATGTTATAAGTAAGGATTTTCTACAAAAAAATTATGAAGCATTAAAACAACAAATACAGGAACTATTTGGTTATGAAATGGTAAATAACTATGATTGGTATGAAAATCTAAATTTTATTGATTATTTACGTGACTATGGGAAGCTTTTTAATATTAACTATATGTTAAGTAAAGAAACAGTGAAGAGTCGTTTAGAAACAGGAATTAGTTATACAGAATTTTCATATATGATTTTACAATCGATTGACTTTTTACATTTATATGAAAAGAAGGGTTGTACGATGCAAATAGGGGGACAAGACCAATGGGGGAATATTACCGCTGGACTTGAACTAATACGTAAGAAACACGGTACCGATGCAGAATGTTATGGATTGACTATGCCTCTTATTACGAAAGCAGATGGTACGAAGTTTGGTAAAACAGAAAGTGGTACCGTATGGCTAGATAAAAAGAAAACATCTGTGTATGAGATGTATCAGTTTCTTGTTAATGCTGAAGATGAAAAAGTTGTAGATTATTTGAAAAAGTTAACGTTTTTAACAAAAGAAGAAATTGAGGAATATGAAGAAAAAGTTAAGACAGCACCATTTAAAAGAGAAGCACAAAAAGCATTAGCTAAAGAAGTTATTACATTCCTTCATGGTGAAGAAGCATATGAAAAAGCTGTGAATATTGCAAGTGCACTTTTTAAAGGAAATATCAAAGAGCTCGATCAAGAAGATATTAAACAAGTGTTACAAGGATTAGAGAAATGCTCTATTGATGATCATATGAGGCTAGTAGATGCGCTTGTGAGTGCAGGAATTGCATCTAGTAAAAGAGAGGCAAGAGAATGGATTAAACAAGGTTCAATTCAAGTAAATGGTGAAAAAGTTACGCAAGAAGATTTTATCATTTCTAAAGAGAATGCTATTTGTGATAACATGACATTAATTAAAAGAGGGAAAAAGAATTATTATGTCATTTTACAAGATTCATAAACAAGAGTGTGTATAAAGCACTCTTTTTTATGTACCAAATGCCTAGAGTTACATACAATACAGTGAGGAGGTACTTATGAATATAGCTGTTGTGAACAATGATCAAAGAATGCAAGAGGTATACTTTGCTTTATCACATAAGTATGCTGTTACTGCTATTCATGAATTTACTAATTTTGATGATGTATCAAATATTGATGTATTGGTTTTACCAGTTAAAGGTATTGATGAAGAAGGGAATATTACAGCAAATGGTAAAAAACTTCATATTCCATCTTCTTTTTGGGAGAATTTATCTCCATCCTGTATAGTGTTTGCTGGTCTTGCTCATCCTTTTCTTGATGCTTTACCATGTAAGGTAATGTATTATATGCAAGATGAGGAGTTATTACTTGAAAATGCACAATTGACAGCAGAAGGCATTTTATTCTTATTAATTGATAATACTCCTACTTCTATTAAAGAGTTACAAGTAGATGTTATCGGTTATGGAAGATGTGGGAAAGCTATTGTTGATTGGTTAACGGGTTTAGGCATTGATGTGAGAGTGATACGAAGAGAAGTAGAAGAAACAAAAGAGTTTATGAGTGTTGATACATGGATACACGAAGAACCATCTTCGGTGATTATTAATACGAGCATCCAGAAAATACTAAAGAAAGAAGTGCTTGGATCATGGGAATCAAAGCCATTAATTATAGATATAGCAACTCCAGATGTTATTGATATGGATACAGCACAAGTATTAGGAATACGTGTTATAAAAGCAGGTAATTTACCTAGTATGATCGCTTATAAAAGTGCAGGTCGTTTGATTGCGAAGTTTGTGAGGGATAATATACATGAAGAATAAAAAAATATTATTTGGGATTAGTGGTTCCTTTTGCAATCATCACCATATTTTGAAACAATTACAAAAGTTATGTGAACATAACGAAGTAAAAGTTGTTGTTAGTGATCATGTGTATCGTGATTCTACACGTTTTTTTAATCGTGAAGATTTCTTAAAGCAATTAGAAGATATTACGAAGCAAAGTGTCATGCATACGATTGTACAAGCAGAAACAGTTGGTCCTGATAATATCTATGATTTGATGATTATTGCGCCTATGACAGCAACGGTATGTGCAAGAATCCGTCATGGTATTTATGATCATCCAGTTGCTTTAGCTGCTAAAGCGATGATTCGTAATCAGAAAAATGTTGTTGTAGGTATTGCGAGTAACGATGTATTGGGGGCATCGGCAGCTAATTTCTTTTCCTTAATTGATCGAAAATATATCTATGTAATTCCTTTTCGCCAGGATGCTCCTCATAGTAAAGCATATAGTGTCGTTGCTGATTGGGATCTTCTTGAAAAAACATGTGATTTAGCTTTAAAAAATAAACAGATACAACCTATATTATTAGGAGCTCTACATGTTTAATATTATGACAGCATTAATCACACCCTTTCAAGAAGATGGTAGTATCGACTTTATAGCATTAAAAGGTATTATCCAGGAACAATTACAAAATGGTGTGGATGGTTTTATTGTATGTGGGACAACAGCTGAAGCACCAACATTAAGTGAAGAAGAAAAGTTTTCTATATTAGCATTTGTTTTAGAGGAAACAAAGCATCAGGTTGAGATATGGTTTGGATGTGGGTGTAATGATACACAAGCAACGATATCCCTTTGTAAAAAAGCGCAAGGATATGATATTGATGGTGTATTACTTGTTACTCCATATTATAATAAGCCTTCCCAAGAAGGATTGTATGCACATTACAAAACAATTGCTAATCAAATACAAACAAAGATTATGTTGTACGATGTACCATCTAGAACAGGAGTTTCTTTAGAATGGAGTACAACTGATCGCCTCTTACAAGAATGTTCCAATATAGTTGCACTAAAACATGCATCTCATGATTTATCTGGTATTCAAAAGCTTCATCAAAAATATCCTCATTTTCAAATATATAGTGGAGAAGATAATTATTTTATGGAAGGGAAGGCAGCAGGAATGTGTGGTATCATTTCTGTTATGTCTCATATTTATTTAAGAAAGATGCGTGAATGTATCGAGGAAGAAAATCAAGAACTCGTGGAAAAACTTGTATGTAGTGCAGCTTATGTATTCATGGGAGGATCACCTGTTACTTTAAAATATATCCTAATGAAATTGAATCGATGTAAAAATATTGTTCGATTACCATTAGTTCCCTTAACACAAGATTTACAAAGTATTGTAGATGAATATATGGATTCGACAGTATTCGAAAATCTTTTATCATAATATTTGATAATATTTTTTTGGTGATAATATGGTAAAAGTGAAAGTATTTGATGAAGATCATGAAGATGATCTTAGTGATGCAGTGAACCATTTTATAAGCGATCATCCAACAATCAAAGTGTGTGATATTAAATTTTCAACTTCTACTTGTTTTATGAATGATGAACAAATTTATTGCTTTTCAGCACTTCTCATCTATATGGATAGCTCTGAAAGTCTTGGTTAAACTATTATTGAGGAGGTGCTGGTATGAACAATAAAACTGAAATCTTATGTAATGTACATTCATGTGTATTCCACAAAGACAATAGATGTTGTGCAAAAACCATTAGTATTTGTTGTGATGATTGTATATTACCAAATGAATCACATGAGACGGCATGTAAATCATTTCGTTGTAATTGCGGAAATTAAACTTCACAAATGTGAAGTTTTTTCTTTATCTTTTTTATCGTTCATATCATTATTATGTTATAATAATGCTGAGGTGATTTTATGCGAAAATTAGGAATCTTTTGCATAATGATCGTTGTATTGTTAAGTGGGTGTAAACGTTCAACGAAGAAAGAGCAGGAAATGTTAAATAATTATAAAAGTTTCATGGAAGCGATTATTGATAATAAAGGGGCAGAATCTACGAATATTCCATTTGAACATCGTTTAGAAGTTACCAAAAGCAAAGATGGTATGTATGAATATAGTGTTACGATTCATAATCCAAAAGTTGCCATGTATGATATTGAGATGATGGTTTTAAATAAGAATGTTGATGCGAGTAAGGAGTGGATGCCTAATTTAGGTCTTACTGATGATATGAATGAAAAATATACTATGATTCCATTTCAATCTAAAAAAGAAGATGGTTATTACTCTGGTGTACAATTAAGTGGACAATCTTCTTCTCCTAAGTTTACATTAAATGTAATGGTTACCTGGAAAGACTATGCAAAATTAAAGACGACGAAAGTTTTTTTTAATTATACATATGAGTATCAAGATGAACAAAAAGAAGTAGGATTACAAGCTTCATCAAATGATACAACGGAGCAAACAGCTTCAGAGTAATCTTTATGTCAATAAAAAAACAATCCATTATTACAGGAGGACTTATCAGTTCTGCCGGTATCTTTGTTTCTAAATTAATTGGAATTATCTATGTGATTCCTTTTAATGCGATTTTAGAAACAGCAGCTAACCAGACCTACTATGGTGTAGCTTATCAAATTTATTCTTATATATTAAATGTATCTATTGCAGGTTTTCCTTTTGCGATAGCTACATTAATTGCGAAATATTCTTCTCGTGATGATTATAAAACATCCTTATTAGTAAAAAAATTATCTACGGCTGTTATGGTTGTCTTAGGGTTTGTCAGTATGTTGTTTCTTATACTATTTGCTAAACCATTAGCGTCGTTGATGATTGCACAAAATGCTAGTGAAAGTGAAATTATGATTATGCGAAATGTATTAATTATTATTTCGTTTGCCTTATTTTTTGTGCCTATATTAAGTGGTATAAGGGGATTTTATCAAGGATTAAAAGAAATGGAAGTATATGCTTTATCACAAGTTCTTGAACAAATTTCACGTGTTATCTTTTTACTAGGTGCAAGTGCTTTAGCGATATATGTATTTGGTCAACAACGTATATGGGCTGTTTATTTCGGTGTGTTATCTACTAGTATTTCTGCTATTTTGGCTATTATACATATTAAGTTATATGATCGAAAAAAGATGAAAGATCTACATAGACTTGCGAAAAAACAAGAGATTGCTCATAACAATAATGTAAAAGTCATTTTACAAGAATTAGTATTGATTGCTTTTCCATATTTACTTGTTGCTATTTTAGGATATAGTGATAGTATGATTAATCTTATGTTTTTACCAAAGGGGTTAGCAGCACATGGAGATGTGTTACAATCCGATGCGATTGTAGGTGCTATTACGTTAGGAGTCAATAAACTGATGTCGATACCGATGATTTTAGCACCAGGTTTTTCGGCAGCTATTATCCCTTATATTACAACAGCAATTGCCCAAAAAAATCGGAAATTGATTCAAAAGAATATGCGAGATTGTGTAGATTCTGTTTTGTATATTGGAATCCCTATTTCTTTTTGTTTATTTGCTTTTGCAAAACCGATTTACTATGTATTGTATAATCCTAAAGAGAATTTACAATTATGTTCAGAAATTTTATCTTGGTACTCGATAGAAGCTTTTATCGGTACGATTGCGCCTATTTTTACAGCTCTTATGATGGCTGCAGGATTACGGAAGGAGAATATTCAAAACCAAGTGATCAGTGTTGCGATTAAAGTTATGTTAACATATCCTATGATTGCATGGTTTGGATATCCAGGTGCTGTTATATCCAGTTTTATATCAATGGGAATGTTTGTTGTTTTAGATGCTTATATTATTTGGAAGCACCATGATATAGAATGGGGATATACATTACGAAAAGTAGTGTTTATGTTAATAGGAACTTTAGGTATAGCTGTTGTTGCTTGGATAATGCAAGTTATTGGATGGAAAGGATATGATGTTGGAAGAATACAAGCTATGGTAGAATTAGCTATTGGTGGTATTTTAGCAATCGCTACTTATATAGGAATTACTTATTTCTTTCAGTTACCTCAAACTATATTTCATATGGATGCATCCCAAATCCTAGGAAAGTTGAGAAAAGCAAAGTGAGACTAGATAAGGTATTAGCTCATGCAGGATTAGGCACGAGAAAAGAGGTAAAAGAGATTATACGAAAGAAACGAGTGAAAGTAAATGCTGAAGTTTGTACACAAATGGATCGTAAGATTCATTTACAAGAAGATATTCTTCATGTAGATGATAAGCTCATATCATTCGATAGTAATGTATATATCATGCTTCATAAACCATCTGGTGTTCTTTCCGCAACTAAAGATAGAGAACGATTGACTGTTTTAGATTTGATAAAAGATACTTTACCAAAAGGGTGTTTTCCAGTAGGTCGCTTAGATATTGATACAGAAGGGCTTGTTCTTATAACAAATGATGGTGCATTGGCACATGATTTACTAGCTCCTAAAAAACATGTTGAAAAAACATATCTTGTCCATTTGAAACAGGCATTGCAAGAAAGTGATATTCGTACTCTTGAGAGTGGAATGTATATAGGGAATCATGAACAATGTTTGCCTGCTAGAGTAGAGGTAATTCATCATACGAAAATCTATTTAACGATTTGTGAAGGAAAGTATCATCAGATTAAGCGAATGATGAAATGTTTAGGGAATGAGGTTCTATATTTAAAACGAGTTCGCATGGGGCCACTTACCTTAGATGAAACTTTGGCTAAAGGTGAATATCGTTATTTAACGCAACAAGAAATTGAGGAATTAAAGGTCAGAAAGGATAAATAAGCATATGAAACAATATTTAGAGCTTTGTCATCATATTTTAGAATATGGTGAAGATAGAAAAGATCGAACAGGGACAGGGACCAAGTCTGTATTTGGTTATCAAATGCGTTTTGATTTACAAGAAGGCTTTCCTCTTCTAACAACTAAGAAAGTATATTTTAAAGGGATTGCAGAAGAGTTATTATGGTTTTTAACAGGAAATACGAATATACGTCCATTAGTAGAAAAAAATGTGCGTATATGGAATGAGTGGCCTTTTGAGAAATATAAACAGTCTAAGGATTATGCTGGCGAAGATATGCAAACATTTATTGATAAGATTAAAACAGATGATGCATTCGCAAAACAATATGGAGAACTGGGACCTGTGTATGGGAAACAATGGAGAGATTTCTTTGGTGTAGATCAGATAGAAGAGCTCATAAAAGGATTGAAAGAAAATCCATTTTCTAGAAGACATATTGTGAGTGCATGGAATCCAGCCCAAATAAAAGATATGGCTTTACCACCATGTCATGCTTTTATGCAATTTTATGTAAGTGCTGATAAAAAGTACTTATCATGTCAATTATATCAACGAAGTGCAGATGTCTTTTTAGGTGTACCTTTCAATATTGCTTCTTATGCGTTGTTAACACATATGATAGCCCAAGTATGTGGTTATGAAGTAAAAGATTTTGTTCATACCTTTGGGGATGTACATATTTATCATGATCATCTTGAACAAATTCAACTACAGTGTTCTAGAAAACCAATGAAACTTTGTACACTAAAAATAAATCCTGCTATTATGAATATCCATGATTTTACATTTGAAGATTTTACTTTAGAAAATTATGAAAGTCATGACAAAATTACGGGGAAGGTGAGTGTCTAATGATCTCTTTAATCGTTGCCCATGATGAAAAGCGTGGTATAGGTTATGAAGGTTGGATGCCCTGGAACTTACCAGAAGATTTACAGTGTTTCAAACGTTTGACACTTCATCATAAGATTGTGATGGGAAGAACGACATTTACATCTTTAAAAAAACCTTTACCCGATCGTTTTACGTATGTGGTTACGAATAATAGACAATATAATGTACAGCATCCAGATGTTTGCGTAATACATGATTTTCATGACTTATTAAAAGAGTATCAAAAGAAAGAAGAAGTCCTTATGATTTGTGGAGGAGCTTCTATTTATGAACAAGCATTACCATATGTAGATGAAATGTGGGTTTCACTTGTAGATGGAATATATGATGCGGATACATACTTTCCATTTTATGATGTAGATGCCTTTAATGTAGAGTCAAAAGATCGAAAAGATGGATTTACACTTATACATTATATAAGAAAATAAAGGGAGGAAGGAACATGCGCTTCATTGATTTAATTGAAAAGAAAAAAGAAGGAAATGCTTTATCAAGAGAAGAACTTCAGTTTTTTATCAAAGGATACACAAAGGGAGATATTCCTGATTATCAAGCAAGTGCTTTTCTAATGGCTGTATATTTTCAAGGTATGAATGAGCAAGAAACTACTTATCTAACACAAGCCATGTTAGAGAGTGGCGATATTATGGATTTACGAGATATTAAAGGAGTAAAGTGTGATAAACATTCTACTGGTGGTGTTGGAGATAAAACAAGTTTAAGTTTACTTCCTATGGTAGCAGCATGCGGGGGTAAAATTGCGAAAATGAGTGGTCGTGGCTTAGGACATACAGGTGGAACATTGGATAAAGTAGAATCTATACGAGGTTTTCAAATTCATTTAGAGGAAGCACAGTTCAAGAAGCAAGTGAATGATATCGGTTTATCTATTATTGGACAAACACGATCTCTTGTGCCTGCAGATAAAAAATTATATGCATTACGTGATGTTACGGGAACAGTAAATTCTATACCTTTAATTGCATCAAGTATTATGTCAAAGAAGTTAGCATCAGGGGCTGATAGTATTTTGTTAGATGTAAAATTTGGAGCAGGTGCCTTTATGGAAACGGCTGAACAAGCAGAAGAGTTAGCTCGTGTTATGATTCGTATCGGTAAAAACTTAGGAAAGGAAACAAGTGTTATCATTTCTAATATGAATCAACCACTTGGTGATGCGATTGGAAATGCATTGGAAGTAAAAGAAGCGATTGATACTTTATGTGGAAGAGGGCCTAAGGATTTTGAAGCGTTATGTATGGAGGCTGGTAGCATTATGCTTGTACAAGCGAAGATTGCTTCTTCTATTCATGAAGGGGAAGCAATGTTAAAGAAATGTATAGAAGATGGTTCTGCATTTAAGAAGTTACAAGCAATGGTAAGTGCACAAGGTGGAGATGTTAATCAAATATTACATCCTGATCAATTGCCACAAGCTGCTCATATTATCCCTTTACCATCTCTTACTTCTGGTTATGTAAAGCATATGAATGCTTTAGCACTAGGGACATTAGCGATGAAATTAGGTGCTGGTAGACGAACAAAAGAGGAAACAATTGATCATGCTGTAGGTATTGTACTAAGAAAAAAAGTAGGAGATTATGTTGAGCAAGGAGATATATTAGCAGAAATACATACAAATATGGATTTATTACAAGACTGGAAAGATGAATTTTATCATACATATGTATTTAGTGATGAAAAAGTAGAAAAAGAGAAATTGATTTATAAAGTGATCCATGATGAAAGCATGAAAATGTAATATTCTTTTCATTTGTGGAAGAATATAGATATACGATAAGAAAGAAGGACTATTTATGATAAATAAAGAGCGTTTAACAAATACATTTTTAGATATGGTACGCCTTTCTTCTCCTAGTGGGAAAGAAAGAGCGATGGCAGATTTTCTTATAAAATATTTAAAAGAACATGGTGTTGAAGTTTATGAAGATAAAGCTGGAGAAACAATTGATGGTAATAGTGGGAATGTTGTAGGGATATTAAGAGCTCCTGGTAAGAAGAGAATTATGTTATCTGCACATATGGATACGGTTTCTCCTTGTGAATGTATTCATCCCATTGTCGAAGATGGTATCATTAAAACAGATGAAACAAGTGTTCTAGGTGGAGATGATAAAAGTGGTATTGTAGCTATTTTAGAACTTATTCATCAAATAAAAGAACAAAATTTAGATCATCCTGAAATCATTATGGTTTTTAGTATCGCAGAAGAAGCTGGTTTATTTGGCGCAAAAGCATTTGATGTTCATGCACATGGACCAATTGATTGTGCTTTTATCTTAGATAGTAGTGGAGATCCTGGAAAAGTGATTCATGCAGCACCATATAGTGCAAGTGGAGATATTATCATTCATGGATTAGAAGCACATGCTGGTATTGCACCTGAGAAAGGGGTTAATGCGTTTGTAGTTGCATCCCATGCTATTTCTAAATTAAAGATAGGAAGAATTGATGAAGAAACAACATGTAATGTTGGAGTAGTTGAGGGTGGTTTAGCTTCTAATATTGTTATGCCTTCCATACGTATGTTATTTGAAGCACGTAGTTTAGAAAAAGAAAAACTGCTTTCTCTTTTAAAAGAAGTACATACTACGTTTGAACAAACTTGTAAAGAGTGGGGTGCTACACTGGATAATCAAGTTACGGTGAAAACACCAGGTTATAAAATTAGCTTAGATAGTTCTATTTGTAATGTTGTTAAGACTGCTTGTGAAAAAGCAGGATATGAACCTAACTTTGCTTTTAGTATGGGTGCAAGTGATGCTAATATTTATAATGAAAAAGGGATTACAAGTGTCAATTTAGCAACGGGAATGAGTAAAGTACATACTGTAAAAGAGTTTATTAAAATTGATGATATGGTAGCTGTTTCGTCCATATTAGTTGAAATAGTGAAAGAGATGGCATAGCCATCTTTCTTTCTGTATAACTTTGAGAGGAAGGATTTTATGAGTATTTTAACGGTATCTAATGTATCACATAGTTTTGGAGGAAGACAAATATTAGAAAATATCTCTTTTCGTTTATTAAATCAAGAACATGTAGGTTTGATTGGGGCAAATGGAGAAGGAAAATCGACATTTTTAAATATCATTACTGGTAAGCTAGAACCAGAACAAGGTAAAGTAGAGTGGTGTAATCGCATTACAACAGGATATTTAGACCAACATACAGTATTAGAAAAAGGAAAAACGATAAAACAAGTACTAGAAGATGCATTCCTACATCTTTTTGATTTGGAAAAAGAGATGCTAGCTTATTATGAAGAGATGTGTGATTGTAGTGAAGAGAGAATGGAAGTAATCCTACGTGAAGTTGGAGAAATTCAAGATATTCTAGAAAATAGTGGTTTCTATATGATTGATGCGAAAATACAAGAAGTTTCAAAAGGGTTAGGATTATTAGATATTGGCTTAGATAAAGAAGTAACTGCATTGTCTGGTGGGCAGCGATCAAAAGTTTTATTATGTAAATTACTACTTCAAAATCCTATGATATTAATTTTAGATGAGCCTACCAATTATTTAGATGAAGGACACATTGCTTGGCTTACTGAATTTTTAAAAAATTATGAAAATGCTTTTCTTTTAGTTTCTCATGATATTCCTTTCTTAAACAATGTTACAAATCTTATTTATCATATAGAAAATTGTGAATTGACAAGATATGTAGGAGACTATGATTATTTCTTACAACAATATGAATTAAAGAAAAGGCAACAGGAAGCCGCATATGAGCGTCAACAAAAAGAAATTGATGATTTACAAGACTTTATTGCTAGGAATAAGGCACGAGTAGCGACTAGAAACTTAGCTGCTTCTAGACAAAAGAAATTAGATAAAATGGAGTTGTTATCAAAGCCAAAAACAAAAGTAAAACCTGTTTTTCAATTTCAAGAAGGTAGAACTCCAGGTCGTGTTATCTTTGAAACCAAAGAGCTTGTGATTGGATATGATGAACCACTCACATCACCTTTATCTTTATCCTTAGAGAGAAATAAAAAAGTTGCCTTAAAAGGTGTGAATGGTTTAGGGAAGACAACGTTGCTTAAAACTTTGTTACATATGATTCCATCTTATAGTGGAGAAGTAGAGATAGACTCATTTGTAGAAATTGGTTTCTTTGAACAAGAAGCTGCTACATCTACTAAATCAGCATTAGATACTTTTTGGGATGCTTATCCTAGTTATACAAACGGTGAAGTTCGTGCTGCATTAGCAAAATGCTCTTTAACAACTGATCATATTGAATCTAGTATGTGTGTGTTATCTGGAGGAGAACAAGCTAAAGTTAGATTATGTATGATTATGCATAAAGCATGTAATGTATTAGTATTAGATGAGCCTACGAATCACTTGGATGTGGATGCGAAAGAAGAATTAAAACGTGCTCTCCAAGCGTTTCATGGAACGATACTTCTTGTTTCACATGAACCTGATTTTTATGAAGGTCTTGTAGATGAAGTTTGGAATTTGGAAGATTGGACAAAGCGTGTGATATAAAAGGGTATGTTTGATATAGAAATTATATGGTATAATATAGAAAAGTGAGGTATAAGTATGGACGGAAAATTAAAAGAAATGAAACAAGGATATTTTATCATATCAGCAATCTTTATTATTTTTGGAATGGTATTAACAATATGGCCATTAGAAATAACAACAATCTTATGTTATATGTTAGGGAGTGTTATTTTATTTTATGGGTTATCGAGAATTTATATGTATTTCTCAACAGCCGAACAAGATCGTGGATATCACATGAATTTAATTATTGGTTTGATAGTATCTAGTATAGGTTTATTTATTTTCTTTATAAGTGAATCTATCATTTCATTATTACCTATTATCATTGGTTTAACGTTTGTAGTAGAGAGTTTTACAAAGTTACAACATGCTTTAGAATTACGAAGTGTAGGACATCCTCGATGGAATATTGTACTTGTATTGGCAGGGATTAACTTACTGATTGCTATTATCTTATTGTATAATCCATTTACTGCTGCAAGCTTAATGATACGTGTAATTGGAATATCCCTTTTATATAATGGAGTGAGTGAGCTATGGGTGTTATTATGCATATCAAGATACATAAAACAAGAGAATATATATGTTAATAACAACACTTCTAGTCAAGAAGTAGTCGATGTTGATGTAATAGAACATGAAATAAAGGAATAATGAAAAAGAGTAGACTTGTGTAATTTGTACAAGTCTACTTTTACTATTCTGAAAATAATAAATCTTTATACGTAGGATATGGCCATATAGAAGATGGAACTTGTTGTTCTGTATAATCAATCCATTCTCGTAAATGACTCATAGATTGTTTCATATGTGTACAATAAAAATGAGCACGTTCTTGACTGTTTGTAAGGCTATTTGCTTCATCTAATTGTTTTGTTAGCTGTTCACATTGTGTAAATATTTTTTGTGAAATATCACTAAGCGATAGTAGTAAGTTTTTTTCTACATCTATATTTATTTTTTTATGAACTTCTTTTTTTATATTACAAGTGCTAGCTAATTCTTTTTGGTATTGTAGAAGAGTAGGTAAAATATTGGATTTTATCATGTATAACATGGTTTTAGCTTCAATATGAAGTACATTACCATATTTTTTGAGTAACATTTCATGACGTGAAAAGAGCTCATTTACATGGAAAATCTGATGTTTTTCAAAGAGGTGTATATTCTTTTTACTAATATAATACTGTAAAGCATCAGGGGTTGTAGATAGTTGTAAAAGGCCTCTTTCTTTTGCTTCTTTTTTCCAATGTTCGCTATAGTTATCTCCATTATATATGATTCGTCGATGTTGGCGAATAGTGGCTTTAATTAACTGATGTAGCTCTAATTGAAAATCATCAGCATTTTCTAAAATGGTCGCAAAGGAATCTAAAGCATCAGCAACAATCGTATTTAAAATCGTGTTTACACTAGCAATACTTTGTGATGAACCTAGCATACGAAATTCAAATTTATTACCTGTAAAGGCGAAAGGAGATGTTCGATTTCGATCCGTTGTATCTTGAAGAAAGACAGGTAAATTTTCAATTCCAATTTCCATAGCCTTTTTTGTTTGGTTTTGATAGGGGATATCTTTCTCAATAGCATCTAATATAGCATATAATTCTTCTCCGATAAAAATAGACATGATTGCTGGAGGAGCTTCTTGTGCACCTAAACGATGATCATTACCAGCAGAAGCAACACTGAGACGTAATAAGTCTTGGTGTTCATCTACAGCTTTGATGACAGCACATAAAAAGAGAAGAAATTGTGCATTTTCGGATGGAGTATCTCCAGGTGAGAATAAATTTTTCCCATCTTCTGTGCTGATTGACCAGTTATTATGCTTACCACTGCCATTGAAACCTTCAAATGGTTTCTCATGAAGTAAACATACGAAATGATGCTTATCTGCTATTTTTTGTAATATTTCCATAATTAATTGATTTTGATCACTTGCGATATTGCTAATCATATGAATAGGAGCTAATTCATGTTGACTTGGCGCCACTTCATTATGTTGTGTTTTCGCTAAGATACCTAGTTTCCATAACTCCTCATTCACTTCTTTCATGAAGTCCTTTACTCTTGGCTTTAAAACACCATAGTAATGATCATCAAGCTCTTGTGTTTTCATAGGTTTACAACCAAATAATGTTCTTCCACAAAAGCGTAGATCTTCACGCTTATGAAACAATGTTTTATCAATGAGGAAATATTCTTGTTCAGCTCCTACCATTGTTTGAATATGCTGTGCTTTTATATGAAAGAGTTTTAAGATTCTTTGTACTTGTTTCTGTATCGCAGCTTCAGCCTTTAATAAGGGTGTTTTTTTATCAAGAGATTCTCCCTTATGAGAACAAAAAATAGTAGGAATACAAAGTACATGATCTTTGATAAATACATAGCTAGTAGGATCCCATGCTGTATATCCTCTTGCCTCAAACGTAGCTCTTAAGCCACCACTTGGAAAACTAGAGGCATCCGATTCTCCTTGAATCAGTTCTTTACCATCAAATTCCATAATCACTTGATCATGATGAACAGGGGATAGAAAACTATTATGTTTTTCTGCTGTAACCCCTGTCATAGGTTGAAACCAATGAGTATAGTGGGTAGCCCCTTTTTCAATTGCCCAATTCTTCATAGCTGTCGCAATAACATTGGCACTATCTTCATCTAAACGTTCCTTTTGATGCATTGCTCTTTGTAAGTTTTGGTAAATGTCTTTAGGAAGTTTTTCTTTCATTATACGATCATGGAAAACCATAGATGCAAAATCATCCGTTATCTTGCTCATAGTAGCTCCTCCTTATATAGAAAAAGGTACTGAGGACACTCCACAGCACCTTGCTGTCAATACTAGTATATGTGTAGACGAATATAATGGTTACTAGATTTTATTATGTCATAAAATTTGGAGGTAGTACTACATCAATATCTGCTCCTAGTACGATTATGATAAGATAAATATATTTGTCATTGTTATTTGTACTGCATCTTAGCTACTAACACCTAATTGATATAAAGAGAAGTTTTATAAAAAATTAAGGACATTAATTTGAAATGTTTGGGATTTACATCCATGTAATTTTTCGCTCTGTTCCTTCTATTATATGTTTGATATTCGAACGATGGCGATAGATGACAAGGATCGTTAAGAGCCAACTAGCGATACTAATCTGGATATTGGTTTGCATAAATTGGATATAGATACTAGAAATAGCTGCTGCACATATACTCGATAAAGAAACCATTTTGGATATTTTTAATAGAATAATGAAGGTAAGGAATGGTATAAGTACATAAGTAATGTTAGAGAATGTGAAAATAGCTGTCGATAAGAGAAAGCCAAACATTGTCGCAACGGCTTTTCCACCTTTAAAGTTAGCAAAAATAGGGTAACAATGTCCAAATGCTGCCGCAAGACCTGCCCAAATACTTGCAGCTTTATCAAAGTAGGCAACAATACCAACTGCTAATACAACTTTTAATACATCACAAAGGATAACCGCAAGACCAGCTTTTTTACCTAATACACGACCGGTATTGGTACCTCCTAGATTTCCACTTCCATGGTTTCTTACATCGGTTTGATAAAAGACTTTACCAATAACAAGGGCAAAAGGAATCGATCCTAATAGATAGCCAATACATAAATATAAAAAAATGTTCATATTATTCACCTCATATTTTATTTTACCATTATTATGAAAATTAAAAAAGATGAAATTAGTATGGCAAAAGTTATCTTGATAATTAAGTTAGAATTTGGTAATATTAACCTTGCAATTATGAGGTATCATAACTAGATAATAAACAAATGTGAGGTGTCTATATGACGAAAAAGACATATGATGCAAGTAGTATACAAATATTAGATGGATTGGATGCTGTTAGAAAGCGTCCAGGTATGTATATAGGCTCAACGGATGTAAGAGGATTACATCATTTAGTTTGGGAAATTGTAGATAATGCGATAGATGAAGCACTGAATGGATATGGGAAAGCTATTACGATTACCATTGAAGATCATGGTGTTATATGTATAGAAGATGAGGGGCGTGGGATGCCTGTAGGGATGCATGCAAGTGGTGTTTCTACGCTTCAAGTTATTTTTACTGTACTCCATGCAGGAGGTAAATTTTCTAGTGATGGAGGATATAAAACATCAGGTGGACTCCATGGTGTTGGGGCTAGTGTTGTAAATGCTTTGTGTAAATGGGTAGAAGTTAGTGTATGTACTGGTGGAAAGATGTATCAGATGGAGTTTCGCAATGGTGGAAGTGAAATCGGTGCCTTAAAAGAATTGGGAAAAACGAATAAAACGGGTAGTAAAGTTCGTTTTTTGCCTGATGATACGATTTTTTCAACAACGACCTTTTCCTTTTCGACAATTGCGGAAAGGGCAAGAGAATCTGCATTTTTATTAAAAGGGTTAAAACTTATTGTAAGGGATACACGTAAAGGAAAAGAAAAAGAAGAAGTTTATCATTTTGAAAATGGATTAGAAGCTTTTATTGACTACATTCATGAAGATAAACAAACCTTTCATAAACCGGTATCCTTTAGTGGGGAGATCAATGATATAAAAGTGGAATGTGCTTTTCAATATACAGATGAATATCAAGAAAATATGTTTTCATTTGTAAATATGGTAAGAACAAAAGATGGTGGAACACATGAAGCTGGGGCAAGAGCTGCCTTTACGAAAGTGTTTAATGATTATGCAAGAAGAAATGGTCTTTTAAAGGAGAAAGATAAAAACTTTGAAGGAAGCGATGTGAGGGAAGGACTTACGCTTGTCTTATCTTTAGGGATTCCCGAATATTTATTACAGTTTGAGGGCCAAACAAAAGGGAAATTAGGTACAATTGAAGCTAAAGCGGTTGTAGATAATATTGTGTCCGAAAAACTAACATACTTTTTAGAAGAAAATAAAGATTTAGCTGTGACATTGATTAAGAAGATGGCACGTGCTTCTTTAGCTCGAGAAGCAGCTAGAAAAGCACGAGAAGATGCTAGAAAAGGAAAGACAAAAGGAAAAAGTGAAAAAGTACTTTCTGGTAAACTAGCAAGTGCACAATCAAGAGATGCTAGAAAGAAAGAACTCTATTTGGTAGAGGGAGATTCAGCCGGTGGAAGTGCGAAACAAGGAAGAGATAGTAAGTATCAAGCGATTCTTCCATTACGAGGAAAAGTGTTGAATACAGAGAAAGCAAGTATAGCGAATATTGAAAAAAATGAAGAATTAAATACGATTATCCATGCTTTAGGTGCTGGTGTAGGAGCGAATTTTTCTGTGGAAGATGTGAATTATCATAAAGTTATTTTAATGACCGATGCAGATGATGATGGTGCTCATATTCAAGTATTATTGTTAACATTCTTTTATCGCTATATGAGGGATTTAATTAAAGCTGGAATGGTATATATTGCACTACCTCCATTATACAAAGTAAGCAAAGGTAAAGAAGTAGTGTATGCTTGGAGTGATGAAGAGTTACAAGAAGTGAAAAAGAAATTTACGAAAGGATACACATTACAGCGATATAAAGGTCTTGGTGAGATGAATGCTGATCAGCTATGGGATACGACAATGTGTCCAGAAACAAGAACCCTAATTCAAGTAAGTATTGATGATGCGGCATTAGCAGAGCGTAGAGTTTCTGTATTGATGGGAGATAAAGCTGATGTACGTCGTGATTGGATAGAAGAACATGTATCATTTACATTAGAAGATAATTATATGGAGGAGGTGAAATCATCATGAAAAAACAAGTGGAAGAGCATACACAAATTATTGTTTCTCCTTTAGAAGAAATTATGGGAGATCGATTTGGTCGTTACTCTAAATATATTATACAAGATAGAGCCCTTCCAGATGCTCGTGATGGATTAAAGCCTGTTCAACGTCGTATTTTATACACTATGTATACTGATGGGAATACACATGATAAACCTTATCGAAAATCGGTTAAAAGTGTTGGTTTAGTAATTGGTAATTATCATCCTCATGGTGATAGTTCTGTTTATGATGCGATGGTTCGTATGTCGCAAAATTGGAAGGCACGAGAACCTCAAATTGATATGCATGGAAATAATGGATCTATGGATGATGATCCAGCAGCTGCGATGCGTTATACAGAGGCAAGACTTGCGCCTATTGCCATGAATTTGTTACGGGATATTGAGAAAGATACGGTAGCTTTTGCACCGAATTTTGATGATACAGATACAGAACCTACTGTGTTACCAGCACGTTATCCTAATTTGTTAGTCAATGGAATTAGTGGTATTGCGGCAGGTTATGCGACGAATATTCCACCTCATAATTTAAGTGAAGTTATTGATGCGACTATTTATCGTATCCAACATGCAAATTGTGGTGTAGAGGACTTAATGGCTTATATGCAAGGACCGGATTTCCCAACAGGTGGTATTGTACAAGGGAAGGAAGGAATCGAAGAAGCTTATCGTACAGGAAAAGGTAAAATTATCATTCGTAGTAAAGTGGAGATTGTCCAAACAAAGACGAATCAACAATTACTTGTTCATGAAATACCATATGAAGTTGTAAAAGCAAATATGGTGAAGAAAATCGATGATATTCGACTAAATAAGAAAATTGATGGTATCATGGATGTTCGTGATGAATCTGATCGTAATGGTTTACGTGTTGTAGTTGATATAAAAAAAGATGCTGATGCACAATTAATTTTGAATTATTTATATAAGAATACCGATTTACAAGTATCTTATAATTATAATGTTGTCGCAATTGTGAATAAAAGACCGATGCAATTAGGTCTTACACAAATGTTAGATGCTTTTATCCAACATCGTGTAGATGTTATTACAAGAAGATGCCGTTTTGACTTAGATAAGATGGGAAAACGTTGTCATATATTAGAAGGTCTAATTAAATGTATTTCAGTATTGGATGAGATTATTCATTTAATACGTACAGCAAGTGATAAAGCTGATGCGAAAACAAAAATAATAGATGCTTTTGCCTTTAGTGATGCACAAGCTGAAGCCATTGTAACGTTACGTTTATATCGTTTAACGAATACAGATGTAAAAGCTTTACAAGAAGAATATGAAGATTTAAAGCAGCAGATGACAGAACTTCAAAACATTTTAGATGATGAAAAATTATTGAAAAAAGTGATTATAAAGGAATTGAAAGAAGTTAAAAAAGATTTTGGTAATGATCGTTTAACAAAAATTGAAGAACATATTGAAGAAATTGTTATTGATAAAGTAGCCATGATACAACGTGAGCAAGTTATGTTTACACTTTCAAGAGATGGATATTTTAAACGTGTATCTATGAGGTCTTATGCTGCAGCTGATCAAATGACAGGTATTAAAGAAGGCGATGCATTAATTGGATATCGTGAAGTGAATACGCTAGATAATATTTTATTTTTCACGAATCGTGGAACTTATGGTTATGCTGCTGTATATGAGATTGAAGAAGGAAAATGGAAAGAAATAGGATCTCATATCAATTCCATTATAAAAATTAGTGGAGATGAAAAGATCACGAATGCTTATGTTGTTTCTACATTTGATACACATGCTTATATGATTACGGTAAGTAAGCTAGGAATGATTAAGAAAACACGTGTGAAAGATTATGAAGTTTCTAGAAACAATAAAACAATGAATAATATGAACTTACTAGCACAAGATGAAGTTATTGGTACCTATCTTGCATATGAATATGATGAAGTTTTACTTGCATCTAAGAATGGATATGTAACACGTTATCCAATTTCTCTCATTCCTACAACATCACCAAAATCAAAAGGTGTAAAAGCGATGAATTTGGTACAAGATGAAATTGTTAGTGCATGTATGCATCATGGAGATAAAGGACAACTTATCGTTATGAGTGAAACAGGTGCTATGAAACGCATGAAATTAAGTGAAATTGATATTACTGGGCGCCCAACTAAAGGGAATATGATATGCAAAAAAGTAAAATCAAATCCATATCAAATCAAGTATATCCAAATTTGTGATTTACAAGATGAAATTTGTATTATTCAAGATGAAGTTATAAAACTTGTGGCAAAAGATGTTCCACTCATGGGAAAAGACGCAACATTCTCTAATGCTATTTCATTAAAGAAAGAATGTTATGTATTACATGGTATACAACCAATAGAATATCGAGAAATATCCAATCATGATGTTGAAGAGAGTGTTGTGGATGAACAATTGAATTTAGATTTATAAAGAATGATATTATGATAAAGCACTATCTATCATGGTGTTTTATTATAATATTGATAGAGGTATACAAACTAATTTCTTTTCTTGTATAATGAAAAGCTAATAGAGAGGAAAATAAATTATGAAAAGAACGCATAAGGAAAAAGGGCTAAATATTTTTGTAAATAGGTTCTTAGGAAGTATAAAAAGAATTCAATGTGTTGGACAAACAGGATATATAAAAATTAAGAAAGCAAATTTTCCTGATAGATATTTTAGGAAGTATATAAAAGAGAATTTTGATAAAGATAGAGATGGTATATTATCTAGTGATGAGATTAATAATATAACAAATATATTGGTAGTTTGTAACCAAAATATAACAAGTTTACAAGGAATTGAACATTTTCCTAATCTTATGTCTTTAACTTATTTTCAGACAGGAATCACAGAATTAGATATAACTAAGAATACAGCATTGACAGAGTTGTTGTGTTATGGAGCAGGAATCACAGAATTAGATGTAAGTAACAATCCTGAATTAACAGAGTTAAATTGTAGTAACACAGGAATTACAGAATTAGATGTAAGTAAGAATACAGCATTGACATCTTTGAGTTGTTGGAGTACAGGAATCACAGAATTAGATGTAACTAAGAATACAGCATTGACAGAGTTGTGGTTGGATAGCACAGGAATTACAAGTTTAGATGTAAGTCAGAATATAGAATTAGATAAGCTGAGCTGCTATAAAACAGAAATAACGGAGCTTGATATTAGCAATAATAAAAAATTGGAATATCTGGGTTGTTCTTGTACAGGTATAGAGGAATTAGATATAAGTCAGAATAATAAATTAGAAGTACTAGATTGTTCTGGTACAGGAATAACAGAATTAGATGTAAGCCAGAATTTATTATTGAAGAATTTGGAATGTGGATGGTCAAAAATTACGGGCTTAAATGTAAGTATGAATACAAAATTGGAACATTTGCAAGTTTTAAGTACTAATTTAACATGGTTACATATAGGTGATAACCTTAATTTATCTATAGAAAAAAGTGAAAGTACTATTGATTTAGGAAGTATTGGAAAAACATTTAATATAGGAGAAGTATTTCCTGGTATTGACCCTAGTAGAATCACGAGTATAAATGGTGCTACTCTAGATAAAGAAAAGGGTATTGTCAGTGGATATGTAAATGGAAGTACTATTAAATATACATATGATTGTGGAACTTCCAAGAATGGCACAGAGAGGCTAGATGTTACATTAACCTTATGAGAGAAGAAAAATGTGAATATATATTTGTTTTTATAAAAAGAAAAGGATATTATGTGAGAAAGCACCACGTTAGATGGTGTTTTCTTTTATAAACATGTATAATGGTAAGTAAGAGGTGAGATTATGCAGGATTATGGAAGTACTATCAAAGCAATAGAGAATGAATTACAAAGAGGAAAAAAGAGAAGTTTTCAATATGCAATTATTCGTTGTATTCTTATGTTATGCATCCTTACACTTGTATATTATGCTATAGAATATAATTCTTTTTTATATATTTTAGCTATTATTATGTTAGCTATGTTTTTATATGCTGTGAAAAAGCATAATACATTAAAAAAGAAAGTAGAGTTTCATACGGAATCCATTTCTGTTTTACAAAAACTAATGGTAAGAAGAAGTGATGAATGGAAAAAAGAAGATATGCCATATTCAGAATATGATACTATGACAGGTGTTGCATCTGACTTAGATATTTTAGGAAATGCATCTCTTTTTCAATATATCAATATGGCACATACTCCCTTAGGAAGAGATCGTGTGGTACAATTATTAACAGTACAAACACCACATGTAGAGGAAGTAAAAGAAAGACAATTAGCAGTTTTAGAATTATGGAAGAATACAGATTTTTTGCATAAGTTTCAAGTACAAAGTTCATTATTTGCAAAACATAGTAAGAAATTATCACGTAGTGTTTTTGATTATATGTTAGATATGAAAGCTAATAAAACGAATCAATGGATAGAGTACTTTCTAACAGTGTTACGTGTGTTAACATTAATAATAGGTTTTTTCACATTATGTCATTGGCTTCCTTCTGGTTATTTTTATCTTTTATGTTTTATCAATATAAGTTTATCTTTATTATGTTATTCATATCATCAAAAATCATTGTATAATGTTAGAAATATACAAGTTATGTTAAGAGATTATGAAGATATGATTTCTCATATTTGTCATACTCCATTTCAAGATCCATCGTTATGTCGTATACAAAAGAAATTACAAGAAGCTCTAAAAGCTATGCAATCATTATCACGTATTGCGATACTTGTGCAATGTCGAAATAACATTCTTACATATGCTATCGTGAATGCATTATATTTATTAGATTTTAAGTGTCACACATTATTAAATCGATGGATTGATCAATATGGTAATGAGATTAATGAATGGTTATCAGCAGTTGCAGAAATGGAAAGTCTGAGTAGCTTATGCGTAATTGCACAGGTAAAAGAAGTGTGGTGTATGCCTAACGTTAAAGAACCAGAAGAATGTATGGTACAAGTAGAAGAAGGGTTTCATCCTCTCATTCAAGAAGAAAAAGCGATTGCTAATTCTATGAAGATGGAAACAAATAGTTATGTTATTACTGGTTCTAATATGTCTGGTAAAACAACGTTTTTACGAATGCTAGGTGTCAATATGGTTTTATTGAAAGCAGGTGCACCTGTTTGTGCTGAATCTATGGATGCTTCTATTTTAGCATTATACACTTCTATGCGAGTACATGATGAGGTACAAAAAGGAATATCCACTTTTTATGCAGAGTTATTACGTATAAAAGAGATGATTGAATATAGTAACAAAAAGATTCCAATGATTGTCTTGATTGATGAAATATTTAAAGGAACTAATAGTATCGATCGTATTTATTGTGCAAAAGAAGTAATACGTAAATTACATTGTCCTTGGATTATAGCTTTTGTTTCGACACATGATTTTGAGTTATGTGATTTAGATAAAGATACTTTTGTACAGGCAGTAAATTATCATTTTGAAGAATATTATGAAAAGGATCAGATTTGTTTTGATTATGTATTGAAAGAAGGTAAGTGTACAACAACGAATGCAAGAGCACTTATGAAGCTTGCAGGTCTTTTAGATTCTTAGCATCTCAAGCTTATTCATCGAAATATATGGAAAATGAGCATTTCTTAAAGGGAATGCTTTTTATATTGTTTTGTAAAGATATGTATCGATTCCTTTCATAATCTAAAGAATAAAGTACATACTATGAGCAGGAGGAATGTATATGGATCAAAAGCAAATAAAAGATACAGCGAAAAAACATACCCCCAAGCATAATAAATTACGAAATGTAATCGTAGCTTTTTTATGTGGTGGTGTATTCGCAATTATTGGACAAGCTTTATTACATGTTTATATGAATATGTTAAGCATGGATGAAAAGGAAGCATTATCTTTGATGATTGTAACCTTTATTTTTGTTACTTCGGTATGTACGGGATTGGGTATTTATGATAAGTTTGCGCAATTTTTTGGTGCAGGTATGTTTATCCCGATTTCAGGATTTGCCAATTCATTAACGTCAAGTGCTCTTGAGTGTCGTAGTGAAGGACCTATTTATGGAATAGGATCAAATATGTTTAAATTGGCAGGATCTGTTATTACTTATGGTATCGTATCAGCCTTTGTATTTGGAGCGATACGCTTTCTATTATTTGGTGCATAGCAATGAAAACGATAAAATTTCAAAATGTTTATGTACAATCAAGAGCAACAGCAGTAGGGAAAATGGAGAAAGAAGGACCCCTTGGGTCATTATTTGATAAGACCTTTGATGATAATTATTGTCATGAGAAGACATTTGAAAAGGCTGAAAGAGCACTTATTTATCAAGCATGTGATCATGCTATTCGAAAGTTGAATATGAAAGTAAGTGATTTAGATGTTATTGTAGGGGGAGATTTAATCAATCAATTAACAAGCTCCCATTACTTTGCACGTGATATGAATATTCCTTTTATAGGAATGTATGCAGCATGTGCTACTAGTTCTTTAGTTATTGGGCAGGCAGCTATGTTAGTAGAACATAATATGGCAGATCATGCACTTGCCTTTACGAGTTCTCATGTAGCGACAGCAGAGCGTCAATTTCGTTATCCTAATGAATATGGAATTCAGAAAAAACCAACAACGACACTTACCGTTACAGGTAGTGGTGCTTTGATTTTAGGTAGAAAGAAAACCAAAATCAAAGTTACAGCATTTACACCTGGAAAAATTGTAGATTGGGATCATAAAGATGCTAATGATATGGGATTAGCGATGGCTCCAGCTGCTTACGATACATTAAAAACACATTTCCAACAAACCAATACTACGTTTAAAGATTATGATTTAATCGCAACAGGAGATTTATCAAAATTAGGATATTCTTTCTTAATGGATTTGTGTGTACAAGATGGTTATGATATTGATAATCGACTTCATGATTGTGGATTAATGATTTATGACTTTTCAAAGCAAGATGCTTTTTGTGGAGGAAGTGGATGTGCATGTAGTATGTGTGTCTCCTTAGCAAAACTATTAGAAGGTATTGAAGATGGGACATATAAAAGAATTATGATTATCGCAACAGGAGCTTTATTATCTCCTGTAGCAATCCAACAAAAAGAAAGTATACCTTGTATAGCACATGCAATTGTATACGAAAGGAGTGCGTAATATGATGATGTATGTAAATGCTTTTATTGTTTGTGGATTGATTTGTGCTATTGGACAAATCATTTATGATAATACGAAATTAACTGCAGGTCATATTACAAGTTTATTTGTTGTAATAGGAGCAGCATTAGATACTTTTGGATTATATGATCAATTAATAGAATTTGCTGGAGCGGGTGCTTCTTTACCAATTACCAGTTTTGGACATTCGCTCATACATGGTGCATTAGAGGCAGCAGAAAAAAATGGATTACTTGGTATTTTATCTGGTATGTTTGATTTAACAACAAGTGGAATAACAAGTGCTATTTTATTTGCTTTTCTTGTAGCCGTTGTATGTAAACCTAAATCGTAATGTTATCTTTTGAAGAAAAAATCCAAAGTATTAAGGATGTTGTATCTCCTTCTTTTGATATCGTATATCGAAATGTAACTATCAAAGAACAAAGAGTATGTCTTATTTTCTTATCCTCACTATCGGATAGTTCGATAATCGCAGATGTTATTGAAAGTATTGTCATTACAGCAGGAAATGAGCTTATGCTTACGTTTTATCCTGGATCTGTAGAGAAAGAAAATGATTTACATAAAGCTATTACGAATATGTTGAGTGGACAAAGTATCGCTATTGTAGAGGGAAGTGATGTTTTCTATTGTTTAGAAACAAGAAACTATCCATCACGTAGTACTGCTGAACCTAGTGTTGAAAAGAGTATACGTGGAGCACATGATGGCTTTGTAGAGAATATTATTTTAAATGTTGGTCTTGTGAGAAGGCGTATACGTGATCCAAAATTACGTGTTTGTATTAATAAAGAAGGTGCTAAAACAAGAACAGATATAGCATATATGTATATTGAACATTTAGTTGATCCAGATATTTTACAAGATTTTGAACATCGTCTCACTATGCTTGATGAAACAGAAATTTTAAGTGATCAAAATCTATGTGAAGAGTTATATGGAAAAACACTAAATCCATATCCTCATGTACGCTATACAGAACGTCCTGATATTTGTGCTATTCACTTATTACAAGGATATCTTGTTGTACTTGTAGATAATACACCTACAGCAATGATTATTCCTACAACCTTTTTTGAACAAACCAAACAAATAGAAGAATATACACAGACAACACTTATTGCGACTTTCACACGAGTTATTCGTCTTATCGGTATAGTATTTTCTTTGTATTTGTTACCACTATGGATTGTGCTAATGATTGAAAAAAATCCAACGATGTTAAACTTGCCTCTGATGGAAAATTTACGGGTTGTTGAATTTGGATTTCAAATTATTTTTGCGGATATTGTAGTAGAATGGATACGTCAATCTCTCATTCATACGCCTACTGTTTTATCAAGTATTATGGGATTTATTGCTGTATTTGTACTTGGAGACATGGCCGTTGATTTAGGAGCTTATACAAACGAAATCCTTGTCATGATTGCACTTTCTAATATTGGGAATTTATTAACACCTAGTTATGAATTATCTCTTGCTAATAAGGGGTTTCGTATCATCATTGGTTTTTTATCCTTGTTATTTGGGTTGACCGGTTTTTGTATGGGTGTTTTGCTTCATGTTGTCGTTTTATTAAGTATTAAAACAATCAAGTTCCCATATTTATATCCTTTAATCCCATTCTCTTATAAAGAATGTAAAAAGATTTTATTTGGTTCACCTATTAAACTAAAAAAGTAAAAAGCATGATTTTCATGTTTTTTTACTATATAAAAAGAATATTGTTCATCAAGGCTATTTCAAATAAGCATGTTATATGTTAGTAAATTAGGATAACCTATAAGGATGCACAAGATACGATTAATATAAAGAGGAAATCTCATCTCTATGATCATGTGTTTATATATTGACAAACGTAGGAAACTACGTTATACTATCGTAGTAAACTACGTCAAGTGAGGAGGAATGTTATGCTCTTGAATAAGGTTTCTATTTTGATGAAGCGTGGAGCACTGGAGTGTGAGAAAATATCGATTCCCATTTTGGGGAAGTATGA